>NZ_JAHWGR010000001.1:0-453652 GCF_020873825.1 Micromonospora sp. DH13 | reverse complement strand
CGGGCGCCCGGGGCGGGGGGAACGGTGGGTGCAGCGGTGGGCGTGCGAGCGCGGGCGGGCCGGGCGCCGCTGCGGCGGGTGCTGGTGGTCATCCCCACCTACAACGAGGCCGACAACGTGACGTCGATCGTGGCGCGGGTGCGGGCCGCCGCGCCCGAGGTGGACGTGTTGGTCGCCGACGACGCCAGCCCCGACGGCACGGGGGTCCTCGCGGATGCCCTGGCGGCCTGCGACGGGCGGGTGCACGTGCTGCACCGGGCCGGTAAGGAGGGGCTCGGCGCGGCGTATCTGGCGGGGTTCGCGTGGGCGCGGGAACGCGGCTACGACGCGGTGGTGGAGATGGACGCCGACGGTTCCCACGCGCCGGAGGACCTGCCGAGGTTGTTGGCCGCGGCGGCCGACGCGGACGTGGTGATCGGGTCGCGGTGGTGCCGGGGCGCACGGGTGGTGGGGTGGCCGCTGCGGCGGCTGCTGCTGTCGCGGTGCGGGAACCTGTATGCGCGGATGGCGTTGGGGATGCCGGTGACGGACGCGACGGGCGGATACCGGGTGTACCGGTTGGCGGTGTTGGACGCGGTGGACCTGGGGTCGGTGTGTTCGCAGGGGTATTCGTTCCAGGTGGAGTTGTCGCGGCTGGCGCATCGGGCGGGGGCGCGGATCGTGGAGGTGCCGATCACGTTCGCGGAGCGTCAGCGGGGGGCGAGCAAGATGAGCGGGTTGATCGTGGCGGAGGCGTTGTGGCGGGTCAGTGTGTGGGCGGTGCAGGATCGGCGGACGGCGTGGCGGCGGGGTCTGCACGGCACCGGTGACGGTCAGGTGCGGTGGCCGTGAGCGGCGGCGTGTCATGCTTGCTGCGGCAGGTGGTGGGACGCGACGCAGGCGATGGGGTGAGATGCGCCGAGGACTGAGGTTCGTGCCGGTGGCCGCGCTGGCGGCCGTGGTGGCGGAGCTGGCGGTGTTCGTGGGTGTCGGCCGGGCGGTCGGGTTCGGCTCGGCGGTGCTGCTGGTGTTCGCGGCGTCGCTGCTGGGGTTGGTGTTGTTGCGCCGGGAGGGCATGCGGGCGTGGCGGGGGTTCCGCGCTGCCGCGCAAGCGGGCGCGCCGCCGGGCCCGCAGGTCACCGACGGGCTGGTGGGGTTACTGGGGGCGTTGCTGCTGGCGGTGCCGGGTCTGGTTTCCGGTGTGGTGGGGCTGCTGCTGCTGGTGCCGCCGGTGCGGCGGCTGGCGGGTGCGGGGGTGCGGCGGGCCACGGAGCGGCGGGTGTCGTCGATGGTGGCCGGTGACCTGTTCGGGCCGCGTCGGGTGCGGGTGCGCCGTGGCGACGCGGCGCCGTCCGCGCAGCCGGAGCCGCAGGAGCCGGCGTCGACGGTGGTCGACGGTGGCCGGGCCATCGAGGGCGAGATCGTCGAACGGTAGAGCGGCCACGCGAAACGCCCCCGCAAGGATGATCCCTGCGGGGGCGTCGTCGTGGGTGTGGGGTCAGGCGCGGCCCCGGCGGGTGCGGACCTCCTGGAGCCGTTCGGCGAGGATGTCCTCCAGCTCGGCGATGGAGCGGCGCTCCAGCAGCATGTCCCAGTGGGTGCGCGGCGGCTTGGCCTTCTTCTGCTCCGGCTCGGTGCCGTCGACCAGGCGGGCGACGCTGCCGTCGAACTTGCATTCCCAGGTCGTGGGGACCTCGGCGTCGACGGCGAACGGCACCTCGAACTGGTGGCCCTTGGCGCAGAGGTACTCGCGGGTCTGACGCGGCGCGAGCTCCGTGTTGCGGTCGGATTCGTAGCTGACCGCGCCCAGACGGCTTCCGCGCAGCATACGCTCGCCCATGATCGACTTCCCCTCGTTCGTGGTGCTGGTCTTCAGGTCCAACGGTGTCTGTCGGCCGGGTCATTCCCGCCCCGCCGGGCCGCACCCCGCCGTGCGGGCGGGACGCGGCGAGCCCCGCCGCCCCTGCAAGGGTAGCCGGCCACGCCAGCTGCCCGGCGGGGTCGTCCCGGCCGGGCGAATCGGTGGAGGTGTTCGGCGGCTCACCGGGCATGCTACCCACTCCCGCGCCGGCGCGGGCGGCGACGCCCGGTGACGCGCCGGCCACGCCGCCGGGATGCCGCTGGCCACCGGTCGACGCGCACCACGGGCGCGGGCGCGCTGGCGGTGCGGTTCAGCCGGTGACCAGCGACACCGCCACAACGACCATGACCGCGGCGATCGCCGCGTCCACGAACCGCCACGCCGTCGGGCGGGCCAGCAGCGGGGCCAGCCGGCGGGCGCCGACACCCAGGCCGGTGAACCACAGCAGGCTCGCCGTCGCCGCGCCGGCGCCGAACGCCCACCGGTTCGGGTCGTGGTGGGCGACCGTGCCGAGCAGCACCACCGTGTCGAGGTAGACGTGCGGGTTGAGGAACGTGAACGCCAGGCAGGTCAGCAGCGTCGCGCGCAGCGTGGCCGGCGGACGGTCGGTCGGGGTGAGGGCGGTGGGGCGCAGGACGCGGCGGGCCGCCAGCAGCGCGTACCCGCACAGGAACACCGCGCCGCCCCACCGGGCCACCGTCACCACCGCCGGCGCGTCGGTGAGGACCGCGCCCAGGCCGGCGATGCCGGCGCCCATCAGCGCGGCGTCGGCGGCCGCGCAGACCGCCACGACCGCACCGACGTGTTCGCGGCGCAGCCCCTGGCGCAGCACGAAGGCGTTCTGCGCGCCGATGGCGACGATCAACGCGAGGGAGAAGCCGAACCCGGCCAGCACGGAACCCATGGCAGCGACCGTAGGGCGATGCGCGGCCACACTCCAGCTAAGGATTCTTCAGTACCGTTAGCATCGCTTATGGCCCTCGACCCGGTGCAGCTCGCGACGTTCCAGGCGGTCGTCGAGCAGGGCAGCTTCGACGCGGCGGCGCGGGTCCTGCACGTCACCCCGTCCGCGGTCAGCCAACGCGTCAAGGCGTTGGAGCAGGCCGTCGGTCAGGTGCTGGTGCGCCGGGGCCGGCCGTGCGTGCCGACGGCCGCCGGGCGGCCCCTGGTGCGCCTGGGCGGTCAGGTGGCGCTGCTGGAACACGAGGCCCTCGCCGCCGCCCGGGGTGGGCTCGGCGCGCACGCGCGCACCCGGGTGGCCGTCGTCGTCAACGCCGACTCCCTGGCCGGCTGGTTCCTGCCGGTCCTGGCCGCCGTGCCCGACGTCGCGTTCGAGGTGCACACCGACGACGAGGGGCACACCGCCGACCTGCTGCGCGACGGCACCGTGATGGCGGCGGTGACCGCCGAACGCGTCGCCGTGCAGGGCTGCCGGGTGCAGCGCCTCGGCGCGATGCGCTACGTCGCCGTCGCCGCGCCCGCCGTGGCCTCGGCGTGGTTCGCCGGGCGGGACCCCGGCGAGGCGTTCGCCGCCGCGCCGATGGTCTGCTTCAACCGCAAGGACACCCTGCAGCACCGCTTCGCCCGCGCGGTCGCCGCCGGGCCCGTCGACCCCCCGACGTCGTACGTGCCGGCGTCGGCGAGCTTCACCGAGGCGATCCGCCTCGGCCTCGGCTGGGGCCTGGTGCCCGAGGCCGTCGCCGACGTCGACGTCCCCGCCGGTCGGCTCGTCGCGCTGGCCGGCGGCCGGCACCTGGACGTGCCGTTGTACTGGCAGTGCTGGCGGCTGGAGTCGGCGGCGCTGAGCGCGCTGACCGCCGCGGTGCGGACCGCCGCCGCCACCGCGCTGCGCTGACCCGCCACCGGCGGCCCGCCGCAGGGTACCGTCAGCGCGGCGGGGCGCCCAGCCGGGCCAGCGCGGTGGCGAGGTCGCTGACCTGGTCGACCAGTTGCGCCGAGCGGCGCAGCGCGGCGTCGCGTTCGGCCTCGGCCGCGCGTAGCCGTACCTCCAGCTCGCCGAGGCGGCCCTCGACGGCGGCGGCGGCCTCCCGCGCGGCCGCCGCCTGGGCGGCGGCCGTGTCGTGGGCGGCGGTGGCCTCGGCCAGCCGCGCCGCCAGCGCCGCCGCCTCCTGGCGGGCGGCCTGCGCCTGTGCCCGGGCGGCCTCGGCGTCGCGGCGGGCGTCGGCGGTGTCGGCGCGCAGCCGGTCGGCCTGCTCGCGGGCCCGCTGCGCGTCGGCGCGGGCGGCGTCGGCGCCCGCCGCGGCGGTGCGGGCGTCGGCGAGGGCCTGCTGCGCCTGCGCGTCGGCCTGCTCGGCCCGCTGGCGGGCCTGCGCCGCGGCCTCGGCGTCGCGGCGCGCGGCCTGCAGGGCGGCGTCGCGTTCGGTGGTCAGGTCGGCGGCGCGTTGCCGCTGCGCGTCGCGTTCGCCGCGCATCGTGCGCAGCTCGTGGCGGGCCGCGTCGCGGTCCCGCTCGGCCTGCACCCGCAGCGCCTGCGCCGCGCCCGCGTCGCGGCGGGCGTCGTCGCGGGCCGTCTCGGCCTGCTCGGCCCGCTGCCGGTCGGCGGCCGCGTCGGCCTGCGCCGCGTCGGCGCGGGCGACGGCGGCGTCGCGTTCGGCGGCGGCCGTGCGGGCCTGCTGGCCGGCGCGGGCCGCGGCTGCCGCCGCGTCCTGGGCGTCGCGGCGGGCGTCGTCGCGTTCGGTGTGGGCCTGGGCGAGTTCCGCGGCGGTCTCCGCGCGCAGCTGCGCCAGCTGCCGCTGCACCCCCGCCGGGGACAGTTCGTCGTGCAGCGCCTCGGTGAGGGTCTGCACGATCTGGTCGAGGCGGTCCACCGCCTCCCACGTGCGGGCCACCTGACCGGGCAGGCCGGGGGCGTTGCGGTGCCGCATCCGGCTGTTGCGCGAGGCCCGCTGGCAGGCGCCGTCGTTGTCGCGGCAGTAGCGGAACGGCCGGCCCGCGCCGGCCCGTTGCGGCACGTCGCGCCCACAGTGGGCGCAGGGGCGGGTGTCGGCGGTGGGGGAGGGCTGGTCGTCCATCGAGGCGGAAGTCTAGCGACGGTGGCCACCCGGCCCGGCCGTGCCTGCGGCGGCAGGTGGTTAACAAGGGGCCCTTGCGCTACCGGAGGCGATAACAAGGGGCCCCTGCTTGCGCGTCAGCCGGCGGAGCGGGCGGCGCCGTCGAGGGTGTAGCGGCGTTGCAGCAGCACCGCGGCGAGCATCAGCGCCGCCGGCAGCAACCCGAAGCCGTAGCGGATCGCCGCCCCCGCCGTGTCCGGCTGGTCGATCACCTGGCCGCCGGTCGAGGCGACGAACCCGCCCGCGGTCAGGCACACCGCGTACGCGTAGGGGCCCAGCGCCGCGCCGGTGGCCTCGGTGGCCGTCCACACCCCGGTGTAGGTGCCCGCGCCGGTGGTGCCGGCGGCGCGGACGACGTCGGGCATCATCGCGAACGGCAGCAGCTGCATGCCGGCGAACGCGATCCCGAGCACCGTCACCGCCGCGACCAGGACGGGCAGGCCGGCGGGGGCGCCCACGGCGAGGACGAGCGACCCGGCCGCGAACGCGCCCTGCGCGACGAGCAGGGCCCGCTGCTTGCCGGCGCGGCGGGCCACGGCCAGCCAGCCCGGGGTGACCAGCAGCGCCGGCGCCACGAACGCGGCGACGAGCACCGTGGTCAGCGCGGGCCGGCCCAGCTCGTACTCGGCGTAGTACGGCACCCCGGCCAGCACCAGGTGCGTCGTGGTCGACATGGCCAGGTAGGCCGCGACCAGCCAGCGGAACTGTCCGTCGCGCAGCGCCGCCGTCAGCGCCCGCCAGCCGCCCGGTGCGTGGCGCTGCGCGGTGGTGCCGGCGGTCCGGCGTAGCCGGCCGATGCCGGCGACCCCGACCAGCATGGCGGCCAGGGCACCGCCGCCCAGCAGCAGGCCCATCCGCTGGTAGCCGCCGCGGGTCGCGGCGTCGCCGCCGGTCAGCAGCGGCGCGAGCAGCCCGGAGGCCAGGATCCCGGCGGTGAGCACCACCATCCGGAACGCCATCAGCCGGGTCCGCTCGTGGTAGCCGATCCGCAGGTCCGCCGGGGTCGCCAGGTAGGGCACCTGGTAGGCGGCGAACAGCAGGTTCCCGGCGACGAACCAGGCCGCGACCCACGCCGCCGCGCCCACGCCGGTGAGACCGCCGGGCACCGCGAACAGCGCGGCGAACGCCGCGGGCAGCGCGCAGCCGGCCAGCAGCAGCCGCCGCCGGTCGCCGCGGCGGGCCGACTCGGCGTCGCTGCGGTGGCCGACCCACGGGTGGACCAGCACGTCGACGACCTTCGGGGCCAGCAGCGCCAGACCGGCCAGCCACGGCGCCACGGCGAGCACGTCGGTGAGGAAGTACAGCAGCAGCAGCCCGGGTACGGTGACCCACACGCCCATGCCGAGGGAGCCGGCGGCGAAGCCGAGCAGGGGGCCGCGCGGCAGGTCCGTCGGGGGCGCGGGGGCCGGCTGGGTCATCGTGGGTGTCCTTTCGGCGGCACGCCGCCCGCAAATCCAACGGTTGCTGGATTGTAGGGGGACAATGGCGCCCATGACCATGCCCCGACGGCGTCCCGGCCGACCCCGGCGTTCCGAGAGCCGGGACACCCGCGAGGTGGTGCTGACCGCCGCCACCGCGCTGTTCGCCGCCCGGGGCTTCGACGCCGTCGGGCTGCGGCAGGTCGCCGCCGCCGCCGGCGTCGACGTCGCCACGGTCTCCCACCACACGGGTACGAAGGCGCAGCTCTACGACGCCTGCTTCGCCCGGGTGTTCGTCGCCGAACGCGACGCCCTGCAGGCCGCGACGCGGGCGGCCCACGACGCCCTCGACACCGGGCCCGCCGCGGCCCGGGGGGCGCTGCACGACCTGGTCGACGTGTTCGTCGACTTCCTACAGGAGCACCCGCAGACCACCGCCCTGTGGCTGCGCCGCTGGCTGGAGCCGCACCGGCACGCCGACCTCGACGAGCGGTACTCCGCGCCGCTGTACGAGCTGGTGGAGCAGCTGCTGCGGGCGGCGGCCGCCGCCGGGGCGCTGGTCGAACCCACCCCGCACATCACGGTGCGCAGCCTGGTCTGGGCCGTGCACGCGCACGTGGTGGCGCTGGCCGCCGACGCGGCCTCGGCGCAGCGGGAACGCCAGGAGTTCCGCGCCTTCGTGCACCGGTTCCTCGACGGCCTCTACTGGGCCGGCGGGCAGCCGGGCGCACACGCCTGACGCGCACCGGCCGGCGGGCGTCAGCGCCGCATCAGCGCGAACACCCCCCACCCCAGGTGGGGTCGCTGGTAGCGGACGTAGCGCAGCGGCGCGGTGTCGAGTTCGGCGCGCAGCTCGCCGGCCAGTTCGTCGTCGGGGTGGGCGTCGAGCCAGCGGCGCACCGACAACCACTGCGCGGCGACGTACCGGTCCCAGCTGTCCTCGTCGGCCAGGACCATCTCCACCAGGTCGAAGCCGAGGCTGCCGAACAGGGTGACCAGGCCCGGCAGGTCGTGGAAGTCTTCCCGGGCCGTGGCGTGGCAGGCCGTCACCGTCGCCTCATCGGGCGGGTCGACCCGCCAGAACGGCTCGCCGATCAGCAGCAGGCCGCCGGGGCGCAGGGCGCGTTCGAGCAGCCCGATGGTGCCCGCGACGCCGCCGCCGATCCAGGTCGCCCCGACACACGCGGCGACGTCGACCTCGACCTCGGCGGTGTACGTGGCGGCGTCGCCGTGCACGAACGCCACCCGCCCGGCGACGCCCAGCTCGACCGCGCGGGCCCGGGCGGCGTCGACGAAGACGGTGCTGATGTCGACCCCGGTGCCGGTCACGCCGTGCGCGCGGCTCCACTGGCAGAGCATCTCGCCGCTGCCGCAGGCCAGGTCGAGCAGGGTCGTGCCCGGCCGCAGGCGCAGGGCCCGGCCGAGGGTGGCGAGTTTCCCGGCGGTGAAGGGGTTGTGGATGCGGTGGTCGCGTTCGCGGATGACAAAGCTGCGTGGCAGGTCCACCGAAACACCTTCCCGGGACGTGAGGTCCGTAAGGTAACCGCGGCGCGCGGCGCCGTCGACCGCATTACGGGCCGGACGCCTTGACGCCGGGCCACCACCCCCCGCATTATCCATCGAGTGTTGGATTAACGTGGGGGAGGACGACGACATGGGGCAACCCCCACGGGTCGCGGTGATCGGCGCCGGCGCCGCCGGCCTGGCCACCCTCAAAGCCCTCGCCGACGCCGGCGTGCCGGCCGTGGCCTTCGAGGCCACCGACACCGTCGGCGGCCTGTGGGTGCACGGGGCACCCGACTCGCCCGCCTACCGCACCCTGCACCTGAACACCAGCCGGACCCGCACCCAGTTCGCCGACCACCCCATGCCCGCCGACTGGCCCGACTACCCCGACCACACCCGCGTCGCCGGCTACCTGCGCGACTACGCCCACCGCTTCGGTCTCCTCGACGCCGTCCGGCTGCGGCACACCGTCGTCGGGGTCACCCGCGGCCCCGACGACCGGTGGACCGTGCGGACCACCGGCCCCCACGGCACCAGCGACGTCACCGTCGCCGCCGTCGTCGTCGCCAACGGCCACAACCGGGTGCCCCGCCCACCTGCGCCCCCGCCCGCCGGCGACTGCACCGCCGAACAGCTCCACAGCCACGCCTACCGCGGCCCCGAGCAGCTCGCCGGCCGGCGGGTCCTCGTCGTCGGCGGCGGCAACTCCGCCATGGACATCGCCGTGGACGCCTCCCACACCGCCCGGCGTACGCTGCTGTCGCTGCGCCGCGGCGTGTGGGTGGTGCCCAAGCACCTGCTCGGCCGCCCCTCGGACACCCTCAACGGGGCGCTCGCGCGGCGGCTGCCCTGGCGGCTGCGGCAGCGCATCAGCCAGACCCTGCTCACCGCCACCGTCGGCCCGCCCACCCGCTACGGGCTGCCCGCACCCACCCACGGCTTCCTCCAGGACCATCCCACCCTCTCCGACGGGCTGCTGTCGCGGCTGGCCCACGGCGAGATCGAGGCCCGCCCCGGCATCGCCGCGTTCCACGGCGACCAGGTCGAGTTCACCGACGGCCGCGTCGACGCCGTCGACCTGGTCGTCTGGTGCACCGGCTACCGCGTCGAGGTGCCGTTCCTCGACCCCGCGCTGCTCGGTGCCGGCCCCGACACCCTGCCGCTGTACCGGCACGTGTTCCACCTCGACGCCCCCGGGCTGGCCTTCGTCGGGCTGATGCAGTCCACCGGAGCCGCGTTCCCCCTGCTGGAGGCGCAGGCCCGCCTCGTCGCCGCCCGCCTCGCCGGCCGGTACGCTCCGCCGGCCCCGGCGGCCCAACGCGCCGCATGCCGTGCCGAACTGCGCGCCGCCACCGCCCGCTGGGGAGACCGCCGCCCGGCGATGCGCGTCGACTTCGACACGTACCTGGCGCAGCTGGGCCGCGAACTCGCCGCCGGCACCCGCCGCGCCGCCCGGGACGCGACGTGAGCGCCCTGACCGGCCGCCGGGCCCTCGTCACCGGCGCGCGCGGCACCTTCGGCCGGCACCTGTGCGCCGCCCTGCACGCCGCCGGCGCCCGCGTCGTCGGCCTCGACCTGCACGCCCACGACGACCCCGACGCCCCCGTGCTCGGCGTCGACCTGACCGACCCGGCCGCCACCGCCACCGCCGTGACCGCCGCCGTCGACCGGCTCGGCGGCCTCGACCTGCTGGTCAACAACGCCGGCGTCGGCGGCCCCGCCCCCGCCGAGCTGCCCCCCGACGACACCGTGCGCCAGCAGATCGAGGTGAACCTGCTCGCCGCCTGGCGCACCACCGCCGCCGCCCTGCCCGCCCTCGTCCCCGACCGCGGCCGGGTGATCTTCGTGGCCAGCCGGATGGCGGTGCTGCCGCTGCCCCTGGCCGCCGCGTACGGGGTCAGCAAACGCGCCCTCGTCGCGTACGCCGACGCCTTGCGCCTGGAGGTCGGCACCCACGTCGGCGTCACCGTCGTCTACCCCAGCATGGTCGCCTCACCCATCCACGACAGCACCGCCCGCGCCGGGCTCTCCCTGACCGGGGTGTCCCGGCCCGAACCCGTCGAGGGCGTCGTCGCGGCGATCCTGCGCGCCGCCGCCGCCCGCCGCGCCCCGCGTGACGTGGCCACCACCGCCCGGGGCCGCCTCGAACTGGCCGTCGCCCGGCACGCGCCCGCCCTGGCCGACCGCCTCGTGCGGCGTACCGTCGCCGGGCGCATCGCCGCCGGTGACCTCGACGCCGCGCCCCTGGCCGCCGGCCTCGTGCGCCGCCACCGCCACCCCGGGACCCCCTGAACGCGGGCCCCGCGCCGCTCGCGGGCCGGCACCGGCGGCGGCGATGGGCGACACTACGGGGATGTCGGTGCTCCTGCGGGCCCCCGCGACCCCCCACCATCCCGAGCTGGAGCTGCGCCCCTGGCGCGACGGCGACATCCCCGAACTGATCGAGGTCTACCGCGACCCGGTGCTGCGCCAGTGGACCCGGCATCCGGTCGACGACGCCCGCGCCGCCCACCGGTGGATGGTCCGCAGCCGGCAGGGCTGGGCCGCCGGCCGCCGGTTCGCCTTCGCCGTACGCGAGCCCCGCCGCGACGGCGGCGACCGCCTCGTCGCCACGGTCGTGCTCAAGGACGTCCTGCCCGGGCGTCCACACGCCGAGGTCGGCTACTGGACGGCCGCCTGGGCCCGCGGGCGCGGCGTCGCGCCGCGCGCCGTGCAGGCGGTCACCGACTGGGCGTTCACCCGGTTCACCGCGACCGGCCTGACCCGCCTGGACCTGCTGCACCAGGTCGACAACACCGCCTCCTGCCGGGTCGCCGAGAAGGCCGGCTACCCGTTCCAGGAGACACTTCCCGCCCGGGCGCCGTTCCCCCGCGACGGGCACCGCCACGCCCGCCACGCCGCCCCGCACCCCGGCGGAGACCGAGGGTGAGCGGCAGCGGGCGGCGTCAGGTCGCGCAGGCCCGCAACGCCCGCCGGTAGGCGCCCGGAGTCGTGCCCACCCGAACGCGGAAGCGACGGCGCAGATTCGCCGCCGAGGCGAGGCCGACGCGGGCCGCGACGGCCTCCACCGGCAGGTCCGTCTCCTCCAGCAGGGTGCGTGCCCGCGCCACCCGGCGAGCCAGCAGCCACGCGCCCGGGCTCGTGTCGAGCTGCTCGGCGAACCGCCGGGCCAGCGTCCGGGGCGAGACGTGCAGATACGCTGCCAGGTCGCCCACCGACAACGACGTTCCCAGGCGCGCCTCGGCCCACTCCAGGAGCCCGTCCAGGCTGTCCGTGGCCGGCGCGGCCAGCACGTGCTGTGTCTGGCCGCCGTCGCGGTGCGGCGGCATCACCATGTACCGCGCGACAAGCGCCGCGTGCCCGACACCGTGGTCCTTCCCGACAAGGTGCAGGCACAGGTCGATGCCCGCGCCGGCGCCGGCGCTCGTGGCCACGTCGCCGTGATCGACGTAGAGCACCTCCGCCTCCACGCGCACCCGGGGGAACTCCTGCCGCAGCTGCTCGGCGCGTGCCCAGTGCGTCGTGGCCGAGCGGCCGTCCAGCAGGCCGGTGCGGGCCAGCGCGAACACGCCGCCGCAGATCGTGACGAGTCGCGCCCCCCGGGCGTGGGCCCGCAGCAGCGCCCGGCGCACCCGCGCCGACAGCGGCGCCTCCACCGGCGCCCAGCCCGGGATCACCACGGTGTCCGCGGAGTCGAGAGCCGAAAGATCCCGCGACACCGACAGCGCGTACCCGGCTGACGTGGGCACCTGCCCGGGCCGCTCCGTGCACACCCCGAACTCGTAGTGGCGGGGCGTGCCAGGGGGCACCGTGCCGAAGACCTCGGCGGCGCAGCCCAGCGCGAACGTCGACTGCACCGGTCGTACCAGGGCGACCACGCGATGCATGGCGAGAAAGTACCCCACGGTGTCCTCGTCGCCGCTGTCGTGCGGGGCGCGCCGGCGGCACCGTGGAGGGCATGCATCCAGAGATCCTGACCCAGGAGGGCTACGCCGCCGTACGCGTCGAGTCGGCCCCCGTCCGCGAACTCTTCCCCGGCATCCGGCTGCGTCCGCTGTGGCGGGGACCACACGGCGCGCAGGCCGCCGTGCTCGAGATGGACCCCGGCTCGTCGTGGCCGCGCCGCGACGTCCACGCGCCCGGCCCCGAAGAGGTGTACGTGCTCGACGGCACGTTCCACGACGGGGCACGCGACTACCCGGCGGGGACGTTCCTGCACGCCCCGGCCGGGTCGTGGCACGTGCCCTCGACCGTCACCGGTTGCAGGCTGTTTCTCTTCTACCCGGCGGGCTAGGACCGGCACCGGATGGTGATCACCACGTCCCCGTCGCTGGCACGGCCGGGCGGGTACCGTGGATCCGGGAGGTGCCGGGGTGAGCGACAGGTGGGAGGCCGCAGCCGAGGCGCAGATCCGCACCGCCCAGGAACGCGGCGAGTTCGACAACCTGCCCGGGGCGGGCAAACCACTGCCGGGCCGGGGCACGCCCTACGACGAGTCGTGGTGGATCAAGAGTTTCCTGGAGCGCGAGAAGCTGCCCAGCGACCTGCTGCTGCCCACGCCGCTGCTGCTGCGCCGCAGGATCGAACGGGTGCCCGACGAGGTGCGGGACCTGCCCACCGAGGCGGCCGTGCGGGCGTACGTCGCCGATCTCAACCGGGAGGTCGTCGCCTGGCTGCGCAACCCGACCGGCCCGCAGGTCGTCGTGCGTCCCGCCAACGCCGACGAGGTGGTGGCCGGGTGGCGCGCCGCCCGGGAACGGGCCCACGCGGAGGCGGTGGCGGCGGCGCGGTCGGCACCTGGGCCGCAGCACGGTCCCCGCCGCCGGTGGCAGTGGCCGTGGCGGGGACCGCGGCGACCGCGGCGGCCCTGACGCCTGCTGCTAGCCGGGGGCACCCAGATCGACGGCCTCTCTGACGAAGACGATGCCGTCGATCGTGTCGAGCTGGGTCGGGTCCAGCGGGAAGTAGGCGAAGTCCCGGGAGACCCGCGGGGCGGCTGCGGTCACCGCCCGGGCCAGGCGGCGGCCGTCGACCACGCAAGCGTCCCACGGCAGGGCGGCCAGGATGCCCTCGGCGGTGTCCGCAGCCGGGGCGTCGCCACCGATCGCGCCGAAGGCCGAGGCGAGAAAGGCGTACCGGTCGCCGAGGCGGGCCGCGGTGATGGCTCCCGCGCTCCACATCCGCACCTCCAGGTCGCCCAGCGACATGCGGCTGTGGTGGCGCTGCAGGTGCAGGTTGTGAGCGAAGACCAGCGCCGGGCCGTGCGCGGCGACAGCATGCAGGTTCGCGGCCATCATCGCGTCCCGCAGCCCCGACAGCCGGGAGATCCGGTCCGCGGCGGTGTCGGCCATCGCATGGTGGTAGCGGAGCAGACCGACGGCGGTACGCCCGTACAGTTCCGCCCGCTCCCGGTCGCGCACGCACAGCTGCGGCAGCTGCGTGTCGAGCAGCGCCAGCAGGTCGTCGGCGATCACCCGCAGCCGCTGGGCGTCGGCGGACCGGCCGATCGACTGGGACGGGTCCATGACGGTGGCCTCGTTCGACCACCGCTCGTCGGGGCCGAGCAGCGCATCGAGGGTTTCCCGGGTGCAGGGCAGCGGGCCGTCGAGGAGGCCGTGCAGCGCGGTGAGCGCCTGACGCGGGCTGGCCGCCCAGTATTCCAGGGGGCCGTCGATCCCGAAGAACCGCAGCTTATCGTCGTGGGCCTCGTTGTAGGTGCGCATCCAGCGCACGAGGTCCCGGTTGGCCGCCGACGCGCCGAAGCCGTGGCTGAAGCCGCGCGCCATGACGTCGTCGAGGTCACCGGCGCCGGTCGCGATGTGGTCGTCCACCACCAGGCCCATCAGGCAGTCACTTTCGATGGCGAACGACCGGTAGCCCTCGTGTTCGACGAGGTGGCGGAAGACCTCGTTGCGCAACGCGCCCAGCTCCCCCACGAAGTGTCGGGCCTCGCCGAGCCCGAGCAGCGCAGGCCGGGCGGGAAGGGAACGCAGGAAGGCCGAGATGGCGGCCCCGTCGAGTTTCCGTGCGATGTTCCGGACAGTCATTCCCTCAACGGTATCGTTGAACGAACGGTGTGAACTTTCTCCGAGAGCAGCAGCTCCCGTCGGAGGTCGACCTTCAAGAACGAGGGGGATGCGGTTGCTCGCCGACCGCCCTCGCCCGCCGGAGCGGCAGCAGCCGGGTGGCGGCGTTGCGGGCCGCGATCCCGAACCGCGTGGTGGGCACGAGGAGCGACGCGGCCCGCGCGACGTTGCGCTGCTTCGGTGCCACCAGCTTCCGGTGGGTCTGCTCGTAGCGGCGCAGCGCCCCCGCGACATCGCCGGGCGTCGCGGCCAGCGACTCTGCGAGCGTCGCCGCGCCCGCCATCGCCAGGGTCGACCCGTCGCCGAAGAGGGACACGCAGGTGGCCGCGTCACCGAGCAGCGCCACCCGGCCGGACGACCACCGGTCCAGCCGGACCTGGCTCACCGAGTCGAGGTAGAGGTCGTCGCTTGCGCGTACTCGCTGAAGGAGCTCAGGTGTCCGCCAGCCGCCGCCGGAGTAGGCGGCGGTGAGCAGGCGCTTGTGCTCGGCGGTGTCGCGGTGGTCGAAGCCGGGCTCCCAGAGGCCGCGAAAGATGAACGCCGCTCCCGCGTTCCCGCGGTTCGGGTGTAGCGCGAGAGCGCGGCCGGGCGCGTTGTGCATCAGCACCTCGTGCGGCGCGAGGTCGAGGCCGTCGACGGGAAGGGTCGCGATCCAGAGGCCCATGTGACGCACGAACCGGCCCTCGTCCCCGAAGACGAGCCGCCGCGTGCGCGAGTGCAGGCCGTCGGCACCGACGACCAGGTCGAACCGGCGCGGCGTGGCCTGCTCGAACGTGACGTCGACGCCAGCTTCGTCCTGCGCGAGCGTGGCGATCGAGTCGGTGAAGAGGTACTCCGCCTCATCGCGGGCCGCCTCGTGGAGGAGCGTCGCGAGGTCGAAGCGGGGCAGTTCCACCTCGCCGCGTGTCTGACCCAGCCGCATGCCGCCGACCCGGCGACCGCTGTCGTCCACGAAGGTGAGCGCGGTCACGTCTGTCGCCGCGGCGCGGAGCCTCGGCATGATGCCCATCGCCTCGGCGATCGGGACGGCGGGCCCGCGCACGTCAACGGGGCTGCCGCTGGAGCGCAGGCCCTGCGCCCGCTCGACGACGGTGGGCCGGAACCCGTGACGGGCCAGCCAGTAGGCCAGAGTGGGGCCGGCGATGCCGGCGCCGGAGATCAGCACGGTCTTCATGTCTGTCATGCCACGAGGCTATCTGCACTCAGTGCAAGTATGCAACCAGTGCAGATGGGCACTGGATGCAGTAGGCTGCCGGCCATGGCGGAACCTTCCCTGCGCGAACGCAAGCGCGAACGGACCCGGCAGGCCATCGTCGACGCGGCGGTCGACCTCTTCGAACGCCATGGCTACGAGGGCACGACGATCGCAGACATCGCCGCCGCGGCGGAGATCGGAACCCGGACGTTCTTCAGCTACTTCGCCAGCAAGGAGGAACTGCTCTTCCCCGAGAACGACGCGCGCGTCGTCGCCGCGATCGCCGCGATCGCCAGCCGCAAGCCCGGCGACCGCCCCGCCGACCTGCTCGTCCGGGCGCTGCGCGACGCCAACGAGAACAGCACAGAGTTGGCGAGCCCCACCGCGCTGCTGCGGATGCGGCTCATCCAGACCGTTCCGGCCGTCCGGGGCCGCGGGTTGCAGCTCCAGCTCGACGCGCAGCGCGAGATCGCCCGCCACCTTCAGGCGGCATTCCCCGACGAACTCGACGCCGTGCAGGCGGGTGCCCTGGTCGGGGCGTTCATCGGCGCGGTAACGGGCGCGCTTCAGGTCCTCCTCGACGAACCGGGCGCGCTGGACGATCCGCGCAAGCTCCAGGGGCGCATGCGCGAGGTGACCGCGGCAGCGCTGCGCCCCTGGCTGTCGGTCGCCCGCTAGCGGGGAGACGGCAGCGGCCCCGCATGTTGACGTGTGCGTACCCGAGGGGGAAAGCCGGGGCGGTCACCGGTGTTCTTCCGCGATCGGGCTGGTCGGCGCGGCCTCGCGAGACGAGAACACCTGGAGATAGCCGTCGATCTCGGCCAGCACGGCGGCCTTGTCCGCAGCGTCGAGGAACGAGTACCGCACGGCCTGGCGGGCCAGCTCCGCGACGCCGTGCTCGTCGAGGTCGAGCAGGTCTGCGGCCACCTGGTACTCCCTGTTCAGGGTGGTGGAGAACATGGGCGGGTCGTCGGAGTTGACGGTGACCGGCACACCGGCGGCCACCAACTGCGGCAGCGGATGCTCGGCCAGCGACGGCACAGAGCGGGTGCAGGCGTTGGAGGTCGGGCACACCTCCAGGGCGATGTCGTGCTCGCGCAGGTAGGCCATCAACTCGGGGTCGCGGGCGGCGGCGATGCCGTGGCCGATGCGTTCCGCGCCGAGATGG
Organism: Micromonospora sp. DH13; assembly: GCF_020873825.1. NCBI lineage: Bacteria > Bacillati > Actinomycetota > Actinomycetes > Micromonosporales > Micromonosporaceae > Micromonospora > Micromonospora sp. DH13. The sequence goes on along the minus strand of NZ_JAHWGR010000001.1, from coordinate 437,368 downwards.
CGTACGGCATCCCACACGGTCTGCGGGCCGGTCGACTCACCGGCGTGCGGGACGCTGCGCAGCCCGGCTGCCCGCGCGGCGGCGAAGTGCCCGGCGTAGCGGGCGCGGGGGATTCCGGACTCCGGGCCGCCCAGCCCGAAACTGACGAGCCCGTCCGGGCGCTGCTTGAGCGCCACCTCCAGGGTGACGTCGGCGCCGGTCATCGTGGGCTCGCCCGGGATGTCGAAGCACCAGCGCAGCTGGATGCCGTGGTCACGGGCGGCCCGCAGCCGGGCGTCCTCCACCGCCTCGCAGTACGCCTCGGCCGGGACACCACGCACGATCGACGAGTACGGGGTCAGCGTCAGCTCGGCGTACCGCACCGACTGGGCGGCCAGGTCGGCGCCGATGTCGTAGGTGAGTGTGGCCAGGTCCTCGGCGTCGCGGATCAGGTCCACCACCGACAGGTACACCTCGACGAAGTGCGCGAAGTCGGTGAACGTGAAGTACTCGGCCAGTAGCGCCGGGTCGGCCGGCACCGCGGTGGTCCCGGCGTGCCGTTCGGCCAGCCGAGCCACGGTGTGCGGGGTCGCCGACCCGACGTGGTGGACGTGCAGTTCCACCTTGGGCAAGCCGGCGATGAAGTCAGTCAGGTCCGTTGCCATTGCACAACCCTCACCGTGCGAGTGATCCGCCGGAGGGACGGCAGCCTCCCAGCGGGAGGCGCCCTTGGACCAAGGAACAGGCCGAGCGTGGCGGATGGTCATCCGTCGCAGCGCCTCTCGACCCGCAACGGCACGCTAGCAAGAGCGCTCGGTGACGACAACCCTCCGCGACGGGCCGGGGCTGACCGAGGGGTAAGCGGGCGGTTGATAACCTGCGCCAATGCCGATCATGCGCCTCGTCGCCGCTTCCGACACGGCATGACGCCACACCTGCGTCCCTCCGTCCGCGCGATCGTCCTTGACGAGAACGACCGCATCCTGCTCTGCCGGCTCGACTTTCCCCACCCGGTCGTGCCGCAGCAGTCGAAGGCCGTCTGGGCGGCCCCGGGCGGCGGCGTCGAACCCGGCGAGGACCGGCTGACGGCTCTGCGCCGTGAACTGCGGGAGGAGACCGGTCTGGCGATCGTCGCCGAACCGCCGCACGTCTGGCACCAGGAAGTCGTGGCCGCCGACATCGCGCCGGGCTTCGACGGCGTCGTCAACGACTACTTCCTCGTCCGCACGAACCATTTCCAGCCCCGCGGTGAGCTGACCGACGACCAACTCGCGGCGGAGAACCTGGCCGCGTTCCGGTGGTGGCAGCTCTCGGAGATCGCCGCCTACCGGGGACCTGAGCTGTTCTCGCCCCGCGACCTCACCACACCCCTGACCGCGCTTCTCACCGCGGGCACGCCGGACCAGCCGGTCCAACTGGGCCTCTAGCGCTCTGACCGCATAGGTTCGCCGGGCTGCGCAGCCGCTGGCGGTGTTCTGGTCCTCATCGCCGGGGCGGAACCAGCAACCATCCGGTCACCGCACCAACGGCTCACGGTCCCGTAGAGGCAGGGTCGGCATGCAGGGACAGGACCGCGACGTCGCCGCCGAAGCCCACCACGAGCGAGCCTTCCGGGGTCACGGTCAGCGCATGGACTGGCGCGGGAAACGCCAGCTCCCGGCCGATCTGCCGCCCGGCGGCCAGCTCCCACAGGCACACCGTTCCATCCGAACCACCGGTGACGACCCGGAGTTCTCCACCGATCACCGCGGTCACCACCGCGGACACGGTGCCTTGGTGGCCGACCAGCCTGCCGACTTCCCGTCCCATGACCAGGTCCCACACGCGCACGGTGGCGTCGTAACCTGCCGTGATCGCGTGTGCTCTGCCGTCGACGACCGCTGTCGCGACTGCCCACACCTCGCCGTCGTGGCCCGACAGGGGCTCCCCGACCGGTTGTCCGGTGGTCAGGTCCCACTGCCAGACCTTGCCGCCGCTCATACAGCCCACCGCATGGGGCCTGTCATCGATCACCAGCGTGTCGATGGCCATCAGGAAGTCGTCGTGTCCGGTGAGTTCGCCGACCTGTTCCCCACTGGCCAGATCCCAGACCCGCACGGACAGGTCGTCGTCGCTGGCGAGCGCACACGGTCGCCCCTGGACGACAGCCGTGCCCAGACACCACACCTCACCGTTGATCCCCGGCAGCTCGCCCGTCTGCTGTCGGGTGGCCAGGTCCCACGCGAGTACCGCCCAGTCGCTGGCCGTGACGACGTACGGCCGACCGTCCACGACCTCCGTCGCCACCGCCCACACTCTGCCGTTGAGGTCGCTCATGGGCCCGCCGACCGGTTGGCCGGTCTCAAGGTCCCGCACCCGGACCGTCTGGTCCTTGCTGCCGGTGACCACGACGTGGCGGCCGTCCGAGAAGGCTGTCACCACCGCGTCAACACCGCCGGTGTGACCGGACGGGTTCATCTGGAAGCGCGGGTCACTCTGCGCGTCGGTGGACCACAGCACCCGCCATGGCTCGGCGTCGACATCCTCCACTGACACGGCGGCAATCTGTGCCGACAACTCCCGGTCCCCGTACCGAGCCGCGTCCAGGGCCAGCAGCTGCCTCCGCACCCACGGTGGCACGTCCCGGTGTACGTCCACCGACGCCCGGTAAACCGCAGCCATCAGTCGCGCATCGGAATCCTCATCGGAAGCCAGCAACCCCAGAACCCGCTCCGGATCAGCGTTCACCAGCCATCGCAGGTCCGTCCACCACCCCTTCCGCCCCGACGGATCCGTCGCCGAAGTGGTCATATGAACGTCGTCACTCTCATGGCCGAAACTCTAGTGATGCGGCCGGACAGTCGTCCGCCAGGTTGGATCAAGCTGCGCTCTTGAGAGGCTTTTCTGGCGGGCCCAGCCGGAGCCTGCGGTGGGCCGGTAGGCGGTGAGTTTGCGCAGTGACCAGCGAGTGAAGGGCTGGCCGAGTTTGGTGGGGCGGGTGGTGGCCGTCTGGACGACGAAGTTCTCGTCGTCACGGTTGAGCAGGCGGGGACGGCCTCCCGCCCACCGAGGGTCCAGGCAGGCCAGGCCGATCTCGTTGAACCGGTGGATGACGTCGCGGACGGTGCCCTCGTCGGCCTGTACCAGCTGGGCGATCACCGGCACCCGGTTTTCGCCGGCCGAGGCCAGCAGCATCATCGCGCGCCGGTAGCGCACCGAATCGCGCTGCCGCGGCGGACGATCTGCTGCAGTTTCTGCCCTTCCTGGTCGGTCAGTCTGCGCACACGGACAGGCTCGGCCACCGCTCCTCCAGCGGTCGGATCGGACGTCACCGCACATCCAACCGCCATGACGTCCAACGCGGCGAACTATGCGGTCAGAGCACTAGCAAGTCGGTGGCAGGCCGGCGACGAGGGGCCCGGGGGCTGATCGGCCGGTGGGGTCAGGTCAGTGCGGCCTGCCACGTCCACGAGGTGCGGCGGGGCCGTCCGTCGAACTCGGCCCGCCCCGTCATCCACAGCAGCACCTCGGCCGGCGGGCCGGGCGGGGCGTCCGGGAACAGCCGGGTCAGCACGGCGGCGGCGGGCGCGGCGGGCGGCTGCCAGTCGACGCGTAGGCCCCGGGTGATGTCGTGGGTGTGCAGCAGGGTCTCCGCCACGCCCATGGCGGCGAACCCGGCCGGGTCGCAGGGGCCGAAGTGCCAGGCCCGCAGGTTCGGGTCGGCCGCGTCGACGGCGGTGGCGAGCAGGCCACCGCAGGCCGCGACGACGGTCAGCACCTGGGCGGGCGTCGCGGTGGGGGAGACGCGCAGGTCGAACGGCAGGTAGCCGTCGGCGGGACGGCCGGCCAGCTGCCCCGCGTACGCGAGCAGGTCGTGCGCGACGTGCGCCGCCGTTGTCCAGCAGCTCCACTCCAGCGTTCCCGCCGGCACCGTCCAGTCGGCGTCGGCGTGCGGCCCGAGGATCCGGCCCATCTCGCCGATCGCGGCGCGCACGCCGGCCCCACCCGTGTCCGTCATGCCCCGACCGTGCCAGCCGTCGCCCCCGCCGACAACCCACCCCGATTATCGCATTACCGGTAACACTAATCCGATAATTTGATGCGACAAAAGGGGCGAATCACCAGCGCACCATAATGACAGTTATGTGCGCGTCGACGTCACGCATCCTGCGGGTCGACGGATGCGGTGGCCAGCGAGCCGCCGGGTGTGCCGGCGCTGCCGGAAGAGCCGCGAACTCGGCACTAGCGCCAATAGGTTTGCTGTGGAAACCTATTGGCATGACTACTGAGCCGGTTGCTGCCGGTGGCGATCCCCGCCGACTGCTGTCCGACATTCGCTCCCTGGCGCACCAGGTGCGCCTCGACCAACGGATGACCTGGGTCGCCCTGCTGGTGCTGGGCGCGGTGACGCTCGCCGGAATCCCGTTCGACTGGCTCGCCATGACGGTGCGCTGCCACCCCGACACCAGCTGCGAGTTCGCGCGGCGGGGCGTGCTGTTCTACTGGCCCTCGGCGCTCCTGCTGGCCTACACGGCGATCGCCGTCTGCTATTCGCGGGCCGCCCGGTCCCGGGGCCTGGGTGCCCGGACGTTGCCGTACGCGATCGTCGGCGCCGCGACGACCGTCGTGTTCACCGCCGCGTGGGTAGCCGCAGCCCTGTACTTTCCGCATCACCCGCTGCCGTACCAGCCGCTGCCGTACTGGTGGTTGGTCCTGGACCGGTTGGTCTCGCCCTGGGGCATGATCGGGATCGCGCTGGTGGTGCTGGCCCGCATCGAGCGCAACATCGGGCTGCTGCTGTTCACCCTCGCCTACCTGGCCCTGGTGCTGCTGGTGCTGCCGACGAACGAGGGCTGGGGACTGGCCGGCTGGGGAATTCAGGCCCGATTCGCGGCACCGCAAGTCGTCAGCGGCGCGCTGCTGCTGCTCGGCGCGGCCGGGTTCTTCAGAGCAGCCCGCAGGCGGCAGCGGTGACGGCGACGATCGGCACCCCGGACCCGGACCCGGGCCCGGGGCACCCGGTCACCGGGCTGGACGAAGTGGTGCACCAGCGGGCACGGCTGGGCATCCTGACCATCGCGCACGAGGCCCACCGGGTCGAGTTCGGCTACCTGCGCACCCACCTCGAGCTGACCGCCGGCAACCTCTCCAAGCACCTCAGTGTGCTGGAAACGGCCGGCCTGATCGAGATCCAGAAAGGCTACGAGGGGCGGCGCGGCCGTACCTGGATCACCCTCACCGCCGCCGGAGCCACCGCGCTCGCCGACGAGATCGCGCGACTCAAGCAACTCATCGCCCGCGTTGAGACGACCAACTGACCGTAGCGTCAGCTGGCTGACCCGAACAGGACCGGGTCTGCCAGCTGACGCGATCGGGCGGTTGCGCATCTCTGCTGGCCACCGCTGTGCAGGAGGGCCGGCGGCCCGTACCGCCTTCCGGCCTGCGGCGGCTAGCGCAGGTGCCGGGCGAAGAACCCGGCCGCGTCCTCCCCGGCGAACTGCGGGACACCGGTGTGCCCGCCCATGTTGGCGTGCAGCGTCTTCTCCGTGGAGCCGAAGGCGTCGAACAGGTCCAGGGCCGCCTGGCGGTCGTTGCCCTCGTCGTCCCACTGCAGCAGGACATGCAGCGGAATGGTGACCTGTCGGGCCTCCTCGAACATGGTGCGAGGCACGAGACTCCCGGCGAAGAGACCGGCGGCCGCGATGCGGGGCTCGACCACCGCAAGCCGGATGCCGACGGAGATCACACCACCCGAGTACCCGACCGGACCACCGATCTCGGGCAGCGACAGGAGGGCATCCAGGGCGGCCTGCGTTTCCGGGACCGCCCTGTCGACGAGCGGGAGGACGAGGGCGTCGACGATCTCGTCGCTGGCCGGCTCGCCGGCCTCCAGTGCCCGGCGCAGGTCGGCGCGGGCCTGCTCGGCGGCGGCCCAACGGGGCCGGTCACCGCTGCCGGGAAGCTCGATGGTCGCCGCGGCGAAGCCGTCCGCCGCGGCGCGCCGGGCCCGGGCCACCAGACGGGGGTACATCTTGCGCAGTCCGAGCGGAGGGTGGCCGAGCAGGATCAGCGGGACCGGCGCGGATGCGGATGCGGGCGTCCACAGGACGCCGGGGATCTCGCCGAGGGTGAACTCGCGTTCGAGGACGCCGTCGTCGAGGCGCTGTTCGGTAGTGAATCGCATGGTCGTGCCTTTCGGGATCGCTCGTAACGGCGCTCCCGGACGACCTACCGCCCGACCGTGGCACCGGAGGGGAGCACCCATGTCGAAACGTTCACGGGTACCACCTCCTCGGTCTCTCGCACGGCCGCCAGAAAGCTAGCAGTGGCGGCCGTGACCCGCCAACGTGTTTCTGCCGTGCTCCCGGAGCCGGCCGTCGTCGGGGACCGGACGTCGAAGTACTGAACTACGGTGGTGGCGATGCGGGCGTACGAGACTCAGCAGGCAACCCGGGCAGCCATGTCGATCGGCTCACAGCTCGGCCTGGCCGTCCACGACGCCGCGGTCCTGCACAACTCGAACGCGCTCACCCTGCGTCTACAGCCCTGCGACGTGCTCGCCCGGGTGGTGCCGGTCGCACACCAGCGCGCCCAGCTCGAGGTGGACGTCGCTCGGGGGTTGGCCGAGGCCGGGAGCCCGGTGGCCACGCTGGAGTCGCCCGAGGTCTTCATCCTGAGCGACTACGTCGTCACCCTCTGGACCTACTACGAACCGGTGGCCGCCCAGCCGATTTCCCGAGCCGGATACGTCGGCGCGCTCGAACGCCTGCACGCCGGCATGCGCAGGATCGCCCTGCCCGCCCCGCACTTCACCGACCGGGTCTCTGCGGCCCAGAGGTTGGTGGCCGACCACGCCCGAACGCCGGAACTGACCGCCCCGGACCGGGCTCTCCTCGCCGGCACGTTGGCCCGGATGCGCCGAGCGGTCACCGACAGCGGCCGGCCCGAGCAGCTCCTGCACGGCGAACCCCATCCGGGCAACCTGCTCTCGACCCGGGCCGGCCCGCTCTTCATCGACTTCGAGACGTGCTGCCGGGGGCCGGTCGAGTTCGACCTGGCCCACGCGCCCGACGAGGTCGGCGACCACTACCCGGGCGTCGATCGCCGGTTGCTCCGAGACTGCCGGACCCTCGTACTGGCGATGATCACCGCGTGGCGCTGGGATCGCGACGACCAGTTCCCCGACGGCCGCCGGCTCGGCATCGAGTGGCTGAACGAACTCCGCAGGACAGCGGCCGCCCTGGACGAGTAAGCCGACTCCGGATTCGGGACCGGACAGCTCAGCCTCCGCCGCGGGCAGGCATGCTGCCGGCCGGCGTCAGTCCGCGACGAGTGGGACCGCCGGCGACCCCTGCCGCACGACCAGCGGCATGCCCGGCAGCGGGCAACGATCCTTGCCGGGTTGTCGACCTCCCCGTCGACGCAGCAGCCCATCTCGACGCCGTGTCAGGGCGCACGGCGCGCACGCTCGGTATCGGAACGATCCCACTACGCTCACGTCCATGACCGAAGCCTTGATCGAGGCGGATGACGGTACGCGGTTACGGACCTGGACCACAGGCCCGACGAACCCACAGACGCTGCCCCTGGTGATGCTGCACGGCGGCCCCGGGATCCGCGACTATCTGGCCCCGGTCGCCGGCATCGTCGACGACCGGTGTCGGGTGCACCGCTACGACCAGCGCGGCACCGGCGGGTCCTCCTGGACCGGGCAGCACACGATCGCCCGCCACGTGCGCGACCTGGCGTTGTTGCTCGACACGTGGGGACACGACCGGGTGGTGCTGGTCGGGCACTCGTTCGGCGCCCACCTGGCCAGCTACTTCCTGTTGGCCCATCCCGATCGGGTGGCCGGGCTGGTGCAACTCGCCGGGCCCTTCCTGGGGCCGTGGCGGGAGGCCGACCGGGCAGCCCAGCGGGCCCGACGCACCGACGCGCAGCAGGCCAGGCTCGACGCCCTCGACGCGGTGGAGTCCCGCACCGACGCCGAGGAGATCGAGTACCTGACGCTGTCGTGGTGCACCGACCACGCCGACCGGGACCGGGCATGGGAGTGGGCGTCGGCGGCGGCGCGGACGCTGCGGCCCGTCAACTACGCGATGAACCACCAGCTCAACGCGGCGGCGAAGACCGACCCGCTCGAATCGCGCGTGGACGAACTCCGCGAGCGGCTACCGCCCGACGCGATGATCATCGGCGGTGCCGGCGACAGCCGCCCCGCCGATGCGCTGCGCCGGCTGGGGGCATGCCTCGGCTGCGAGGTGACCGTCGTGCCGGACGCGGGTCACCATCCCTGGCTGGAGGCGCCGGAGCGGTTCGCCGCGGTGTTCCGCGCCGCGGTGGGCAGGCAGGCCCGTCGGGGCGGTTGATCAGGGCGGACGTCGCCGCCCGCCCGGTGCGGGGCGGGCGGCGACCGTCGGTCAGTGCGGCGGGGGCGTGAGGTGCCGGGTGAAGAACCGGACCGCGCTGTCCAGTTCGTGTTCGGGCAGCCGGTCGCCGTGCCGGCCCGGGTTGGCGTGCAGGGTCTTCTCGGCCGAGCCGAACGCGTCGAACAGGGCGAGGCTCTGCGCGCGGGGGACCCGCTCGTCGTCCCACTGGACCAGGAACTCGACGGGCACGGTGATCCGCGCGGCAGCCTCGACGGCGGCGGGGGCCGACGCTCCGCCCAGGCCGAGGACCGCCGCGCGGACCCGGGGTTCGGCGGCCACGAACGGCACGCCGAGCCCGCAGCCCAGCGAGACGCCCCAGTAGCCGACCGGTCCGGGATCGAGGTGGTCCAGGACGGCCCGCCATTCCGGTACGGTCTGCGCGGCGACGAGCGCCTGGAAGTCGGCGAGCAGGGGTGCCGGGTCGTCGCCGGTGTCGGCGCGGGCCCGGATCTCGGTGGCGATGCGCTGGTAGCGGTCGTCGCTGGGGCGGTCGCCGTGGTTCGGGGCGTCCACCGCGACGGCCGCGAAACCGCTGGCCGCGAACCGGTGGGCGCGGTGCACGACGGCGGGGGCGGTCTTGTGCTGGCCGCCGCCGTGGCCGATGAGGATCAGCGGGCGGGGGCCGGTGGTGCTGTCGGGCGGGGTCCACCGGACAGCGGGCACACCGTCGACAGTGAAGTGTTCTTCGTGGATGCGCATGCCGAATACGCGCCTTTCAGGGATGCCTTGTGCGGGCGCTCCCTAGGCCATGCGGGGGAGGGAGCCCCGACCGGTCGCAGCGTTGATCGGACTCACCTCCTCGGACAGTGCTCGTGCACGGCGGGGTGACCGTATCATCCGCCCGTGCGCGAGGATGGGACCGTGGGTGAGGAACAGCGATTGGCCGGGGGCAACACCGGCGGCGCGGTCCGCATCGGCGACACGGTGCGGCGTACGCCGGGGCCGTGGACGCCGTCGGTGCACGCGCTGCTGCGGCATCTGGAGACGGTCGGCTTCGACGGGGCGCCCCGGGCGCGGGGCTTCGACGAGCACGGGCGGGAGGTCCTGTCGTTCCTGCCCGGGGAGACGGTCGGCGTCACCCGGCCGTGGCCGGCCTGGGCGCACAGCGACGACGCGCTGCGCCAGGTCGCGCGGTGGCTGCGGGACCTGCACGCCGCGGTGGCGGGCTTCGTGCCGCCCGCGGGGGCGCGGTGGCGCGAGGGCGGCGTCTGGCGGCCGGGCCTGATCGTCGGGCACAACGACGCGGCCCCGTACAACGCGGCCTGGGCCGACGGTCGGCTCGTCGGGTTCTTCGACTGGGACCTCGCGGCCCCGGTCACCCGCGAGTGGGACCTGGCGTTCACCGCGTTCGCGTGGGTGCCGCTGCACGCCCGGCACGTGGTCGCCGCCGAGGGGTTCACGGCGTTCGCGGACCGGCCCCGGCGGCTGCGGCTGTTCCTCGACGCCTACGGTCACGCCGGGCCGGTGGGGCCGTTCGTCGAGGTGGTCCGCCAGCGGGTGGCCGCCTCGGCCGAGGGCATCCGCCGCACGGCGGCGGCGGGCGACCCCGCGTACCGGGCGATGGTCGACCACGGCATCGACGCCGCGCTGGAGACGGCGGTGCGGGAGCTGGCCGACTTCCCGGCCGGGTGAGGCGGCGTCAGGTTGACACGGCCGCCGGCGCGCGCTATCAAAGAACCAGGACTTGAGTCACCCAGACTCAACTTGACGTCTTCGGCCAGGAGAACCGAGGAGGAACCACGATGCTGATGCGCACCGACCCGTTCCGGGAGATCGACCGGCTCGCCGAGCAGCTGCTCGGCACCCACTCCCGCCCCGCCGTGATGCACATGGACGCCTACCGCGACGGCGACTACTTCTACGCCGCGTTCGACCTGCCCGGGGTGGACCCGGACAGCATCGACTGCACCGTCGAGCGCAACGTGCTGACCGTCCGCGCGCAGCGCCGCCGCCCGACCGGCGACAACGTCGAACTGGTCGCGGCGGAGCGCCCCATGGGCACGTTCAGCCGGCAGCTGTTCCTCAGCGACACCCTCGACACCGACCGCCTCGAGGCGGGCTACGACAACGGGGTGCTGACCCTGCGCATCCCCGTGGCCGAGCGGGCCAAGCCCCGCCGGGTGGCCATCGCCACCGGCGGCACCGGCCACCGGCAGATCGACGCCTGACGGCACCCGACGCGATCAGGGCACCCCACGGCGGGGTGCCCTGATCGCAACGACACGTAAACCGGTCGCGGGCGGCGGCGGGGGATGCCAGACTCGACGACGTCCCCGCAGCCGAGACACCGGAGCCGACCAGCACATGTGATCCCGCAGGCCGCGGCCGGGCCGACCGCCCCGCCGCCACGCGCACCGACCGGCCGCCCGTCGTGGGCGTCCCGGCCCGCCTGCCGTCCCGCGGAGGATCACCGTGTTGAAGGTCGTGTCCGTCAGCTTGCAGTACGACGCCGAGCCGCTGTTCACCGGCGTCGACCTCGTCGTCAACGCCGGTGACCGGGTCGGCCTGGTCGGCCCCAACGGGGTCGGCAAGTCCAGCCTCCTGCGGGTGCTCACCGGGGCCGAGCCGCCGTCGACCGGGCACGTCAGCCTCGCCCCCGGCACCCGGATCGGCTACTTCGCCCAGCAGCCGCCCGACCCGACGGTCACCGTCGGGGAGTTCCTCGCCGCCGGCCTCGGCGAACTGGGCCGGCTCGACCGGCGGCTGCGGACCCTGGAGCGGCGGCTGGCCGGCGGGGACACCACCGCGCTGGACGCCTACGGCGAGGTCCAGGACCGCTTCGCCGCCCTGGACGGGTGGCGGGCGCAGGCCCGGCTGGCCGAGGTCCGCCAGCGCCTCGACGTGGCCGGCCTGCCGGACGACGCGCCGCTGCACCGCGTCAGCGGCGGAGAGCAGGCCCGGCTGACCCTGGCCCGGGTGCTGCTGGACACCCCGGACCTGCTGATCCTCGACGAGCCGACCAACCACCTCGACGCCGACGGCATCGCCTGGCTCGGCGGCTGGCTGGCGGCGTTCGGCGGCGGCGTGCTGGTGGTCAGCCACGACCGGGCGTTCCTGGACCGCACCGTCACCCGCGTCGTGGAACTCGACGGCATCCACGACACACCGCAGACGTACGCCGGCGGGTACACCGACTACCGGGCGGAGAAGACGCGCCGCTGGCAGCGGCTGCTGCTGGACTACGAGGCGCAGGAGAAGACCCACCAGCGGCTGCTGGCCGACATCGCGCGCACCAAGGAACACGCGCGCGGGGTGGAGCTGACGGTGCGCCGCGGTCTCGGCGCCGACCAGGCGCGCCGCTACGCGAAGAAGGTCGCGCGTAAGGCCACGGCGCGGCAGCGGCGGCTACGCCGGCAGATGGAGTCGCTGCGGTGGCTGGCACAGCCGCAGACCCGCCCGACGCTGACCCTGGCGTTTCCCGACCCGGCCGGCGACGACGGCCGGGACGTGCTCGCCGCGCGGGGCCTGGCCGCCCGCGCCGGCGACCGGCCCCTGTTCTCGGGCGTGGACCTGCGGGTGCGCGCCGGCGACCGGGTGCTGCTCACCGGCGACAACGGCACCGGCAAGACCACGCTGCTACGTATCCTCGCCGGCCTGCGCGAACCCGACGCGGGGGAGGTCACCTGCGGTGCGCCGGTGGCGCTGCTGCCGCAGACCCACGACGCGCTGCGCACCGACGTCCCGGTGCTGACGTGGTTCCGCTCCCAGGTGCCCGTGTACGTCGACGAGGCCGAGCGGCTGCTCGACGCGCACCTGTTCGGCCCGGAGCAGTGGCACCAGCCGCTGCGGCTGCTGTCGGCCGGGGAGCTGCGCCGACTGCTGCTGGCGGTCATGGTGAACGGTCCGGCGCGGGTGCTGCTGCTCGACGAGCCGACGAACTTCCTCGACTTCGACTCCCTGGACGTGGTGGAGGAGGCGCTGCGCGCGTACCGGGGCACGGTGGTGCTGGTGACCCACGACGTGTGGTTCGCCGACGCCGTCGGCTACGACCGGTGCTGGCGGGTCACCGGCGGCGGGGTTCACGAGGAGCCGGCCGGCGGCGGGTGGCCGGGGCGGGAAAGCCCCCGGGCGCGCCTCACCGCCGACGCGCCCGGAGACTGAGAACCTTTCACCCATGCTTCGTCCCGAGTTTCCGGTGCTGCCGCGTGGCGCGGCCCGGCCGGCCCTGCGCGGGGCCGGTCCGGGCGACTTCACCGAGGCGTGGCTGCGTAACCGCCGGTTGTCCGAGCACACCCGCGACGCCTACCGGCGGGACGTGGCCGGCTGGTTGGCGTGGTGCCGGGCCCGGGAGCTGGACCCGCTACGGGCGAACTTCCTCGACGTCAACGCCTACGGCCGGGAGTTGGAGGCCACCCCGGCGGCGCGCAGCGGCCGGCCGTTGACCCCGGCGACGGTGGCCCGCAAGCTGTCGGCCCTGTCGAGCTGGTACGACTTCCTGGTGAAGCTGCGGGCGGTGCAGGCGAACCCGGTAACCGCGGCGGACCGGCCCCGCGTCGACCGGGACCACTCCTCGACGATCGGGTTGACGCCGCAGGAGGTGGACGCTCTGCTGGCCGCCGCGCAGGCCGAGACCGGGCCGACGGCGGCCCGGAACCGGGCGGCGGTGGCGCTGCTGGCCGACCTCGGGCTGCGGGTGGGGGAGTTGGTGTCGCTGGACGTGGCGGACCTGGGCGCGGAGCGGGGGCACCGCAGTGTCCGGTTCGTCGGCAAGGGCGGCAAGCCGCGGCGGCGGGCGCTGACCCCGTCCACGGCGTACGAGGTGGACGCCTACCTGGCGCAGCGGGCGGCGGCGCAGGGGGTGGGCGTCCACGAGGTGACCGGGCCGCTGCTGGTCACCGCGACCGGCGCGCGCCTGGACCGGCACTCGGTGTTCCGGCTGGTGCGGCGGCTGGCCCGCGCGGCGGGCATCCCGGCGTGGGAGAAGTTGTCGCCGCACTCGCTGCGGCACGCGTTCGCCACGACGGCCCGCGCGGAGGGGGTGCCGTTGGAGGACGTGCAGGACGCGATGGGGCACGCGGACCCGCGGACGACCCGCCGCTACGACCGGGACCGGCACAACCTGGACCGCGACCCGGCGTACGCGATCTGGGCGGCGCGGGCCCGGCGGCGCGCCTAGCTGCTCAGCAGAGCAGGTCGAGGTGGCGGTGGGCGTCGGCGGAGATGTCCTCGTGGCGCAGCCGCCGCCGCGCCCACAGCTCGGCGGCGACGCGGGCCTGCTCGTCGCCCCACGCGGCGTGTTCGACGAGCAGGGCGCAGGTCAGCGCCGCCGCCAGGCGTAACGCCAGTGCGCGGGCGCCGGCGACGACGTCGGTGGCGCGCGGGTCGGCGGTGACGTCGGCGAGGGCGGCGGTCAACTGGCCGGTGACGGTGGCGAGGGTGTCGGCCAGGGCCGGCGACAGCGGCCGGGCCAGGTCGGCGGCGGCGCCGAGGCGGCGCAGCAGGGGCGCGTCGGCGTTCTCGCGGGCGACGGCGCGCAGCACGTCCAGGGCGAGCACGTTGGTGGTGCCCTCCCAGATCGGCAGGACCTGCGCGTCGCGCAGCAGCCGGGGCACTCCGGTGTCCTCGACGTATCCGGCGCCGCCGAACGCCTCCACGTATTCGCTGGCGCAGGCCACGGCGAGGCGGCCGGTGGCGAGTTTCGCCAGGGGCGCGACGACCCGCAGCTCGGCGGCGGCGTCCACGTCGGCGTCGGTCTCGACGCGGCCGAGCAGCGCGAACGCGTGCCCGGCCAGGGCAAACGCGGCGGCGGCGTCGACGGCGAGCGCGCCGAGGGTGGCCCGGTGCAGCGGACTGTCGGCCAGGCGTCCCCCGGCGACCGTGCGGGCGGTGGCGTAGGCGCGGGCGTAGTCCAGGCCGCGGCGGATCCCGCCGGCCGCGGCGGCGGCGTTGTGCACCCGGGTCACCACCACCAGGGTCATCGCCCGGGCCAGGCCGGGCACCGCCGGGTCGCCCAGCGGCAGCGCGTACGCGTCGGTCAGGCCGATCTCGGCGGTCGGCAGCGCCCACGTGCCCAGCTTGTCCTTGAGCCGGTGCACGGTGACGCCGGGGGCGGGCGCGTCGGCGGCGGCGGTGACCCCGGCCAGGGGCGAGTCGGCGGCGTAGCGGGGCACCAGGAACGGGGCGAGCACGCGGCTGCCCCGCCCGGCGCCCTCGGGGCGGGCCAGGGCCACCGCCATCGGCGCGTCGGCGGCGGAGCAGAACCACTTCTGGCCGGTGAGCCGCCACGACCCGTCGGCGGCGGGCCGGCCCACGGTGCCGGAGCCGGACAGGTCGGAGCCGCCCTGCGACTCGGTCATCCACTGCCCGGACACGATCGCCGTGTCGGGGTCGGTGGAGGTCAGCCGGGGCAGCCACGCGTCGCGCACGGCCGCGTCGACGTCGGGCAGGCTCAGCAGCGCCGCCGCGCCGTCGGCCATGGCCACCGGGCAGGAGAACGTGGCCGACTCCGGCCCGTACAGGTGCAGCAGGGCGTGTTGGACGACCCGCGCGCCGGCCCCCCACCGCTGCCGCGCGGACGCCTGGTAGGGCAGGGCGACCACGGCGTGGCGGGCGGCGGCGGCGCGTTGGGCCCGCCAGCCGGCGGACGTGTCGATGCGGTCGACGCGCGCGCCCCACCCGTCGTAGCGGACCAGGACCGGCGGGTGGGCCTCGGCGTCGGCGTGCGCGGCGCGCAGCGGCCCGGCCACGTCGGCGGCCAGGTCGACCAGCCGGGGCTGCGCGGCGTCGTGCCCGGCGGGGCCGAGCAGGCGGCGCAGCCAGGACCGCAGCAGCCGGTCACCGGTGTACGGGTCGTCGGGGGTGGGCACCGGCTGCACGTAACGGGTCATCGTCGCCTCGCCTCCGCGGGTTGCCATCCGTGTGCCGCCGACCGTAGACGATGCGGCCGGGCGGGGCGACCCGGGGCGAGTGCCTGCGCGGCGGCGGCGGGTGGGCCTACGGTCGACGTGATGGGCAGTGAGCAGCCGTGGACGCGGCCGGCGCGGCGGGGCCGGCCGGCGCGCACCGGTCTGCTGGCCGCCGGCGCGGGGTTGGGGCTGTGCCTGGTGGGGGTGGCCGGGCTGGGCGCGTGGAACGTGCAGATGCTGGCCGGCGCCGGCGACCAGGTCCGCGACAGCGCCGACGGGTTCCTGCGGGAGGTCGCCGCGGGCGACGTGGAGCGGGCCTACGAGCGGCTGTGCGCGCAGTCGCGCAGCCGGTGGAGCGCGGTCGGTTTCGCCGGCTGGGTGCGCACGCCGCCGGTGGTCACCGGCTACGAGATCGTCGACGTGTCGGTGCGCACCAAGGGGGGCCGGCCGACGGGGACCGTGCGGGCGCGGCTGATCCGCGACGGCGGCGCGGGGGAGGACCGCACGGTGCCGATGGTGAAGGAGGACGGCCGGTGGCGGGTCTGCGGTGACCCGTTCTGAGCCGCTGCCGCCTGCCGGGTCAGTCGCGGGGGCCCAGCTCACCGGCGCGGTAGTGCCGCCGGCACAGCACCTGGTAGCGCACGTCGGCGGTGTCCACGGTGTCGCCGATGACGACCTGTTCGCCTTCGCGGACGACCCGGCCGCCGATGACGCGGGCGTTGAGCAGCCCTTCGCGGCCGCACCAGCACAGCACCTCGACCTGGATGCGGGCGACGGAGTCGGCGAGTTCGAACAGCCGCCGGGCGGCGGGGAACAGGCTGGACCGGAAGTCGGTGGCCAGGCCGAACGCGTACACGTCGACGTCGTCGTTGTCGACGAGGTCGGCCATCTGTTCGATGTGTTCGAGGTTGTAGAAGGACGCCTCGTCGCAGATGAGGTAGTCCACGCGTACCCCGTCGGCCCAGGCGTCGCGGACCAGGTCGCGCAGGTCGAGGCCGTCGGTGACCTCGATCGCGGCGTGGGCCAGGCCGATGCGGGTGGTGACCTGTGGGCCCAGGGACCGGTCGATGCGGGTGGTGACCAGGCCGCGGCGGCCCTGCCGGGCGTGGTTGTGGTTCATCTGCAGGGCCATCGTGGACTTGCCGCAGTCCATCGGCCCCCAGAAGAACCGCAGGGCGGCGGCGTGCAGCGGCCGGCCGTCGGCGCCCCGGGTCGCGGCGCAGCCGCGGCGGGGGTCGTCGTCCGGGCCCGGGAGGGGCCGGGCCAGGCAGATCGGGGTGGCAGCGGCGTCGTCGGTCACGTCGGGGCAGCCTAGCCGATCGAGCGCCGCCGATCAGTCGGGTGCGTGTCGGCCTACAGCACCCTCGGCGGGGTGTTGCCGGCGGCGACGATCGCGCGGCGGATCGGCACGGCGGCCAGCAGCGCGAACCCGACCACGAAGAAGATCAGCAGGGAGACCAGGCCCACCCGGTAGGACGCGGTGAGCTGGAACACCAGCCCGAAGGCGAGGGGCCCGAGCCAGCTGGTGCCCTTGTCGCTGATCTCGTAGAAGCCGTAGTACTCGCCCTCCTTGCCGGCGGGGATGAGCTGGCTGAACAGCGACCGGCTCAGCGCCTGGCTGCCGCCGAGGACCAGGCCGATGCAGCCGCCGAGGATCATGAACGGCAGCGGCGCCTCGGCGGGCAGCCGGAACGCGGCGATGATCACGCCGGTCCACAGCACGAGGCTGAGCAGCACCGTCTTCCACGCCCCGATGCGCCGGGCCAGCGCGCCCAGGCCCAGCGCCCCGCCGAAGGCGAGGAACTGCACCAGCAGGATGGTGGTGATCAGGGTGCTCTGCCCCAGCTTCAGCTCCTCGGTGCCGTACTGGCTGGCGAGGGTGATCACGGTCTGGATGCCGTCGTTGTAGACCAGGAACGCCAGCAGGAAGAACAACGTCAGCGGGTACGCCTTGACCTCGCGCAGGGTGCGGCCGAGCTGCCGGAACCCGTCGGTGAGCACGTTGCCGCCGCCGGCCGGCGCGGCGACGGGCGGGCGCTCGCGCAGCCAGCGCAGCGGCACGAGGGTGAACGCCGCCCACCACACGCCGGCCGACACGATCGACCAGCGGGCCAGGTCCAGGGTGCGCTGCGAGTTGCCGTCCTCGGCGAGCATGGTCACCGCGACGAGGTTCGCGGCCAGCAGCAGCCCGCCGCCGAGGTAGCCGATGGCCCAGCCGCGGCTGGAGATGCCGTCGCGTTCGTCGGGGCCGCCCAGCTGCGGCAGGAACGAGTTGTAGACCACCACGGCCGCGCCGAAGGCGATGTTGGCCACCAGGAACAGCGCCCCGCCGAGCAGGTACCGCTCGCCGGTAACGAACGCGAACGCGATCGTCGCCCCCGCGCCGGTGAACGCCGCCGCGCCCAGCAGCCGCTTCTTGTGCGCCGACCGGTCGGCCACCGCGCCGACCACCGGCAGCACGAACACGGTCAGCAACACCGACAGGGAGATCAGGTACGGGTAGTAGGAGCCGGCGGCGACGCGGATGCCCAGCGGGTGCACGTACCCGTCGCAGGTGTCGGCGCCCAGCGCGCAGCCGGCGGCCAGCTCGGTGACGGTGGTCAGGAACGGGCCGAGGAACACGGTGATGACTGTCGTCTGGAACGCCGAGTTCGCCCAGTCGTAGAGGTACCAGCCGCGCCGCTCCCGGGCGGTGCTGGCAGGCGGCGGGGTCGCCACGTCGGGGGTGACCGTCTCGGCCATCGGTTTCCTCCGCCGATCTCAGGCGGCCCAGTGGCCGCGGCTGCGGTAGACGTCGCGCAGCACGCCGACGTGATCGGTCATGATGCCATCCACACCAAGATCAAGTAACTCGTGCATCTCGGCAGGTTCGTCGATCGTCCAGACGTGCACGTGCAACCCCAGCCCGTGCGCGTACGCCAGGAACCGGCGGTCGACCACCGGCAGCCGGCCGTAGCGCGGCGGCACCTGCACCGCCACCACCGACGGGTGCAGCCGCACCGGCCGTCCGTGCAGCGACGCCACCCGCAGCCGGGCCACCCCGCGCGCGCCCAGCCCCGTGGCGACCCGCCCGTGCGTGGCCGCCCGCAGCCGGGCCAGCCGGGCGTCGCTGAACGAGGCCAGCAGCACCCGGTCGCCGGCGGCGACCCGATCGAGCGCGGCGACGGTCGGCGCGATCGCCCCGTCGGCCTTCACGTCGACGTTGAACCGCACCTGCGGCCACGCGCCGAGGACGTCGTCGAGGCGCGGCACCACGGCGGCCCCGCCGACGCGCACCGACGCCAGGTCAGCCCAGCGCAGATCCGCGATGCGCCCCGGCTGCCCGGTGACCCGCCGCAGGGTCGCGTCGTGGAACACCACCGCGACCCCGTCGGCGGTGGCGTGCACGTCGGTCTCGACGTACCGGTAGCCCAGGCCGACGGCGCGGGCGAACGCCTCGGCGGTGTTCTCGTCGCCGTGGGCCGCGCCGCCGCGGTGGGCGAACGCCAGCGGCGCGGGCGCGTCGAGGTAGGCGGAGGGGGAGGGCACGCCCGGCAGTATGCCCCGCCGGGTGACCGGCAGGTGAGCGGCCCGCCACCCCCACGCGTCAGGGGCGTCAGGGCAGCCGGCGGCGGTGCGCCCGGGAGGTGTCGACGGGACGGCCCGGGTCCACGTGGCGCGGCACGTCGGGCTCGTCGGGGCGCAGCGGCACCAGGGCGTCGGTGATCGCGTCGATGATCCGGTCGGTGACCCGCCGGGCCGCGCCCGGCGCGTCGGCGGCGACGTCGCCCAGCACTACCGGGTCGCCGAAGTGCACCCGCAGCACCGGCCGCCGCCACACCGCCCGGGCCACCGCCCGCAGCATGCCCTTCGGCGCCCGGTACGGCAGCACCTCGTGCGAGCCCCACTGGGCCACCGGCACCACGGTCGCGCCGCTGGCCAGGGCGAGCCGGGCGGTGCCCGTCTTGCCGCGCTCGGGCCACAGGCCCGGGTCCAGCCCGATGCGGCCCTCCGGATACACCAGGATCACCGACCCGGCGGCCACGGCGCACGCCGCGTCGTCCAGGGCCCGGTGCACGGCGGCGGTGCCCCGGTCGACGCGCAGGTGCCCGGCGCGGCGCATCGCCGCCCCCAGCAGCGGGGCGCGGAACAGCCCGCCGGTGGCCATGAACCGGGGGGAGACGCCGCGGGCGCGGCAGGCGGCGGCCAGCACGAGCGGGTCGAAGGGGCTCAGGTGGTTGGCGGCCAGGATCAGCGGCCCCCGGCGCAGCCCTTCGGGCACGTCGCCGGTGACCTCGAGGCGGGCCAGAGCGCCGACGACGGCGCGGGCGAGCAGCTGGGCGCCGCGCCAGATCAGGGGCGGGCGCCAGCGGGCGGTGGGCGTGTCCATCAGCGGTCGATGGTCGCACGCCCGCGCCAGGCCCGGGGGGACAGGGGAGTGCGCCGGCGGGGGCCGCCCGGCCGAGGTGATCAAGGTCATTGGTCCCGGGCCGGGTCGGGACCTCCGCCCCTGCCGGATCTTCTACGACGACGAGTAGTATCTACTACGTCTCGTAGTATGAAAGGCTGGGGGTTCCAGGTGGACGCGTTGGACGTCGCCCGCTGGCAGTTCGGTGTCACCACCGTCTACCACTTCCTGTTCGTGCCGCTGACCATCGGCCTGTCCGTACTCGTCGCCATCCTCCAGACCATGTGGCACCGCACCGGCAACGAGCGCTACCTCAAACTCACCAAATTCTACGGAAAACTCTTCCTCATCAACTTCGCCATGGGCGTCGTCACCGGCATCGTCCAGGAATTCCAGTTCGGCATGAACTGGAGCGACTACTCCCGCTTCGTCGGCGACATCTTCGGCGCACCCCTGGCCATCGAAGCCCTCGTCGCCTTCTTCCTCGAATCCACCTTCATCGGCCTGTGGATCTTCGGCTGGGACCGACTGCCCAAACGACTGCACCTCGCCGCGATCTGGGCCGCCGCCATCGGCACCAACCTGTCGGCCTACTTCATCCTCGCCGCCAACTCGTTCATGCAGAACCCCGTCGGCTTCCGGATCAACCCCGACAGCGGCCGCGCCGAACTCACCGACTTCGTCGCCGTCCTCACCAACAAGGTCGCCCTCGTCACCTTCCCGCACACCCTCGCCGGATCGTTCCTCGTCGCCGGCTCCCTCGTGACCACCGTCGGCCTCTGGCACGTCATCCGCAACCGCGGCAGCGCCGACACCGGCGCATACCGCTTCGCCACCACGTTCGGCTCCTGGGTCGTCCTGATCTCCTCGGCGCTCGTCCTGCTCACCGGCGACATCCAAGGCAAGATCATGACCGAGGTGCAGCCCATGAAGATGGCCGCCGCCGAAGGCCTCTACACCACCGAGAGCCCCGCCTCGTTCTCCGTGCTCACCGTCGGCAGCCTCGACGGCAGCCGCGAGGTCTTCGCCCTCAAGATCCCCTACCTGCTGTCATTCCTCGGCACCGGCGACCCCAACGGCACCGTCCAGGGCATCAACGACCTCCAGGCCCAATACGCCACCCAGTACGGCCCCGGCAACTACGCCCCCATCATCCCCGTCACCTACTGGAGCTTCCGCTTCATGATCGGCTTCGGGCTCGCCGCCGCCGCGATCGCCCTCCTGGTCCTCTGGAGCCAACGCAAGGGCCGCACCCCCACCAGCCGCTGGCTCCTCCGCGCCGGCCTGGTCATGCCCGTACTGCCACTGCTGGCCAACTCCTTCGGCTGGATCTTCACCGAAATGGGCCGCCAACCCTGGATCGTCTTCGGCGAAATGCTCACCCGCAACGGCGTCTCCCGCACCGTCTCCCTCACCGAAGTCCTCACCTCCTTCACCGCCTTCACCCTCATCTACGCCACCCTCGCCGTCATCGAATTCAAACTCCTCCTCCGCTACGCCAAAGCCGGCGTACCCGAACTCAGCCCCGAACCCGAACCCACCGACGACGACACCGAGCGCCCGCTCGCCTTCGCCTACTGACCCGGAGCCCCACCGTGGAACTCACCACCATCTGGTTTCTCCTCGTCGCCGTGCTCTTCACCGGCTACTTCATCCTCGAAGGCTTCGACTTCGGCGTCGGCATGCTCCTGCCCGTCCTCGGCCGCGACGACCGCGAACGCCGCGTCCTCATCAACACCATCGGCCCCGTCTGGGACGGCAACGAGGTCTGGCTCATCACCGCCGGCGGCGCCATGTTCGCCGCCTTCCCCGAGTGGTACGCCACCCTCTTCTCCGGCTTCTACCTGCCCCTGCTGCTCATCCTGCTCGCCCTCATCGCCCGCGGCGTCGCCTTCGAATACCGCCACAAGCGCCCCGAACCCACCTGGAAACGCCGCTGGGACCAGGCCATCTTCTGGGGCTCCGCCATCCCCGCCGTCCTGTGGGGCGTCGCCTTCGCCAACATCTTCCGCGGCGTACCCCTCGACGCCGACCACGAATTCGTCGGCGGCCTCACCGACCTGCTCCACCCCTACGCCCTCCTCGGCGGCCTCACCACCCTCGGCCTCTTCCTCACCCACGGCGCCGTCTTCCTCGCCCTCAAGACCACCGGCGACATCCGCCACCGCGCCCGAAACCTCGCCCTCAAACTCGGCGTCGGCACCGCCGTCGTCGCCGTCGCCTTCCTCAGCTGGACGCTCACCATCCGCGCCAACACCCCCGCCATCGCCCTCGCCGCCGGCGCCGCCATCGCCCTCCTCGCCGGCCTCGCCGCCGCCCGCGCCCGCCGCGAAGGCTGGGCCTTCACCGGCACCGCCCTCGCCATCGCCCTCGCCGTCGCCACCCTCTTCACCGCACTCTTCCCCAACGTCATGCCCTCCACGCTGGACCCCGCCGGCACCCTCACCGCCACCAACGCCGCCTCCACCCCCTACACCCTCAAGATCATGACCTGGGTGGCGGTCATCTTCACCCCCATCGTCCTGGCCTACCAAGGCTGGACCTACTGGGTCTTCCGCAAGCGCATCGGCATCGCCCACATCCCCACCCACTGACCACCCACCCCGGGGCCGGCGCGACTCCCCACGCGCCGGCCCCACACACAAAACCGCCCCCGCCGCACACAGCGACGGGGGCGGAGGACCAACACCATCAACCCGCCTCGCGCAACTCCGCCAACCGCGCCTCGATCTCCGCCAACTCCGCCCGCAACTTCTCCGCCTGCTGCTCCGCCTCCGCCCGCTCCGCCGCCAGAATCTGCTCCACCGCCTCCTGCACCCCCGGAACATCCACCAACGCCACCATCCGCAACGCCTCCGCCGGCTTCACCACATACGGCTTCGCCAACGCCTTCGCACCCTGCTGCGCCGCCACCGTCCACTCACCATCCGCATACGCCAACGTCACCGTCAACCCCGCCGGCCCCTTCGGCTTCACCACCTTCGCCGCCTTCACCGGCCTACGCGCCGGCTTCACCTCCGCCAACTCCTGCTCCTGCTCCACCCTCGGCTCCTCCCGCCGCTGCGCCGGCACCCGCGGCGTGTCCAACACGAACTCCGGCTCCACCACCACCGGCTCAGGATCCGGCTCCGGCTGCGCCTCCACCGCCACCGCAGCCGCCTTCCGACCCGCCCCCCTCGGCGCCACCGCCACATCAGCGGGGGAGAACGGCAACTCGTCACGCCCGAACCGCACCACCACGAACTCGTCCGACACCGCCGGATCCGTCAACTCCACCACCTGACCCACCTGACCAGCGATCTGACCAGCCGACGAGGTGAACACCACCCTCGGCTTCCGGCCAGCCGCCAATGCCTCCCGGATGCTCTGCACCTCGTCAGTGGACAAACCCTGGCCCGCGGCAACCATCACAACCCTCTTCCGTACACCTGTTTGATCCTGCCTTGATACCAGCCCACCCCGACACCCCGAAGATCAACCCCCCAACGCCCGCAACGCCCGATCCGCATGCTCGTTCATCCCCAACTCGCTGTGCACCACCTCCACCACCCGCCGATCCACACCGATCACGAACGTCATCCGCCGCGTACTCAACGGCCCCAACGGCAACCGCCGCAACACCCCGAACCGCCGCGCCACCACACCGTCGACATCCGACAACAACGGATAGTCGAACCCGTGCAACCGCGAAAACTCCGCCTGCCGCTCCACCGCATCCCGACTGATCCCCACCCGAGACGCACCCACCGCCGCGAACTCCGCCGCCAGATCACGGAAATGACTACTCTCCGCCGTGCACCCCCGCGTCATCGCCGCCGGATAGAAGAACAACACCACCGGCCCCGACGCCAGGAACTCCGACAACCGCCGCGACGCACCCGTCTCGTCCGGCAACTCGAAATCCTCGACCAGGTCACCGACCCGCACACCCGCCACCACAACCCCCTCGCCACGAACCGACGCCGGCAGCGTAAGCGATCACACCCGCCCAACGCCCCCACCCCACCGGTAACGTCACCACCACACCCGGGGGAGGAGCACCCGATGCAACCCGTCACCATCGTCACCGGCGGCAGCCGCGGCATCGGCGCCGCCACCGCCCGCCGCCTCGCCCACGCAGGCCACCACGTCGCCATCGCCTACCGCCGCGACCACACCGCCGCCACCGATGTCGTCGCCGACATCCAGGCCACCGGCCGAAACGCCATCGCCGTCCAGGCCGACACCACCGACCCCGACGCCGTCACCCACCTCTTCGACACCGCCGCCACCCTCGGCCCCCTCACCGGCCTGGTCAACAACGCCGGCGTCACCAGCCCCATCGGCCCCATCACCGACCTGCGCGCCGAAGACCTACGCCACGTCGTCGACGTCAACCTCATCGGGTACGTCCTCTGCGCCCAACAAGCCGCCCGCCGCCTCACCCGAGGCGGCGCCATCGTCAACGTCTCCTCCGCCGCCGCCACCCTCGGCAGCCCGGGGGAGTACGTCCACTACGCCGCCGCCAAAGCCGCCACCGACACCCTCACCATCGGCCTCGCCAAGGAACTCGCCCCCCACGGCATCCGCGTCAACGGCGTCGCCCCCGGCATCATCCGCACCGACCTGCACGCCCTCTCCGGCGCACCCGACCGCGCCGACACCGCCGCCGGCCGCATCCCACTCGGCCGCGCCGGCGAACCCGACGAGATCGCCACCGCCATCGCCTGGCTGCTCAGCCCCGAAGCCAGCTACGCCACCGGCACCGTCCTACGCGTCTCCGGCGGCCTCTGACCAGCACACCCCACCCACCGACACGGCGTGGGCCGCCACCCCAGACCGAGGTGGCGGCCCACGACACCCACGTCAGCCGGCCGACTTCTCCTGGCACGGCACGCAGAAGCGGGCGTACGGCACCACCTCCAGCCGCTGCACCGGAATCGCCCGCTCGCACCTCTCACACACGCCGTACCCACCCTCGTCGATGCGCCGCAACGCGTCGGCGACCTGCTCGACGCCGCGCCGGGCGGCCACCACCAGCGCCGCCCGGGTGTGCGCCTCGCCCGGGTCGCCCGTGTCGGCGTTGAGCTCGGTCAGTTCCCGCAGCCGCGCCGTCTGCGTGGCGAACTCGTCCGCCAGCGACACGCGGAGCTCGGCCAGCCACTGCTGGTCGACGGTGCGATGATCCAGACTCATGGTCGATCCTTCCGATCAGAAACCCGGGAACAACGAGAAACCCGGGAAAAAGAAAAAGGGCCGAAGCTCTACGGCTTCGCCCTGGCGGTCGTTTCGGGGAGGGGACCGCCGCCGGAGGGCCACGGCCGGTCGGGCTCGGCAGCCCGTACGTCACCACCGCGCTCGCCTGGCAGACGACGACCGACGCGGCCGGGACGACCGCACAGCGCGCGACGCGCGCCCGCGTCACGGACGTGACGGCGGGCGCACAGGTCGACGGCGGGTACATCGGACCAGCATAGGTTGATCATCAGGGGGAAGCCAGCGGTAATGGTCACGCCCGGCGGTGATTCGATAATGTACATTATGTCAAGTTGGCCGGTCGGGGCTCCTCCGAGAGGGGTCGAGCCGTGTGCCGGGCGGCCCGCCGGTAGCCGCCGCCCGGCATCCGCCCGTGGCCGCCGCCGGTCGCCCTGTCCCGCGCCCCGGTCGCCGTCGGCGGCGCCCACCCGGGCCCGGTGATCATCCTCGCCGGGTCGCCTGCAGGCCGGCCGCCGCGTCCCGGCCCGCCATCCAGGCCCGGCGGAGACGTCTTCGCGGCCCGCGCGGGTCGGGACCGACCGACGCCTCCGACAGCGCCAACGCCGGCTCCCGTGTCGACCAGGCCGGGCAGATCGTCCCGCTCCCCCCTCGCGGCGGGTCGCCGCGAACCCGAGAATCATGCATAATGTCCCTTATGCATGACAAACAGGACGAATCAGTGACGAGCCTCGTCGAGGAGTTCCTGACCGCCCTGGCGACGCGCAAGCCGTCCCCGCACACCCTCGCGGCGTACCGGCGGGACCTGCGGGCGGTGGCGGCGCTGGCAGCGGAGGTCGTCACCCCGGCCCTACCGGCGGCCGAGGCGCTGGACGTCGCCGCCCTCTCCCCCAGGGTCATGCGGGCCGCGTTCGCCCGGTTCGCCGCGCCCCGCGCCGTGGCGTCGGTGCACCGTGCCTGGTCGACGTGGAACAGCTTCTTCTCGTTCCTGGTGGCGGAGGGCGTGGTGGCGGGCAACCCGATGCCGGCGGTGGGCCGTCCCCGCGCCCCGCTCCCCCAGCCCAAGCCGCTGCGCGGTGAGGACACCCCGGAGCAGCTGCTCGCGGCGGTGTCCCGGGAGGACGGCCGGCAGCGTGATCCGTGGCCGGAGCGGGACGTGGCGGTGTTGGCGTTGGCGCTGTGTGCGGGGCTGCGCCTGGCGGAGTTGTTGGCGCTGCGGGTGGCGTCGCTGGCGGGGCGGCCGGGTGAGCGTCGGGTGGAGGTGGCGGGCAAGGGGGGTCGGCCGCGGGTGGTGCCGGTCGAGCCGGAGCTGGACGGGGTGCTGGTGGCGTATCTGGAGAGTCGGGCGCGGCGGTTCGGGTCGCGGTCGGTGCGGCCGGAGTCGCCGTTGCTGGTGGATCGGCAGGGTGAGCCGTTGCGGCGGGGTGGGTTGCAGTATCTGGTGGAGTCCTGTTATCGGCGGGCGGGGGTGGCCGATCGGGTGCCGCGGGGGGCGCGGTTGCACGCGTTGCGGCACACGTTCGCGACGCGGTTGGCGGAGGACGGGGCGAGCGCGGCGGAGATCATGCGGTTGTTGGGGCATGCGTCGTTGGCGTCGTCGCAGACGTATATCGAGGTGACGGCGGGTCAGCAGCGGGCGGCGGTGCGGTCGAACCGTACGAATCGGGTGTTGGGGGGGTTGGTGGCGGCGCGGGGGGACGTGGGGTGAGGGGTGGGTGGGGCAGGATGGGGTGGTACGCGACTGGCGGCACCGGGGATGGGTTTGACCATCGGGGAGCTCGTCGTGGGGGTCGTCCGCCTGGGCCCCTGCGGGCGGGGTGGTGTCATGTCCTCTTCCGTGGATTCCGTGGGTGTGGCTCGGTTGTTGCCGGGTGGGCCGGTGGCGGATCGGGTGTTGGGTGAGGTGGCGGCGGAGGTCGTCGCGTTGCGGGCGGCGGGGGTGACGCCGTCGTTGGCGACGGTGTTGGTCGGTGACGACGATGCGAGTGTCGGGTACATCCGGATCAAGCAGCGGCTGGCGTCGGAGTTGGGGTTCGTGTCGCCGCATGTGCGGTTGCCGGCGTCGGCGTCGCAGGTGGATCTGCATCGGGTGATCGAGGATTTCAATGCCGACCGTGGGGTGCACGGGGTGTTGGTGCAGCATCCGGTTCCGGGTGGGCTGGATTACGGGCGGGCGTTGCAGGTGCTGGATCCGGACAAGGATGTGGATGGGATGCATCCGGTGAGTCTGGGGCGGTTGGCGTTGGGGTTGCCGGGGCCGGTGCCGTGTACGCCGGCGGGGATCGAGGCGTTGTTGGCGTTTCACGGGGTGTCGGTGGCGGGTCGGGAGGTGGTGGTGCTGGGTCGGGGTGCGACGTTGGGGCGGCCGTTGGCGATGTTGTTGGCGCAGAAGCGGGCGACGGCGAATGCGGCGGTGACGGTGGTGCACACGGGGGTGGCGGATTGGCCGCGGTTTGCGCGTCGGGCGGAGGTGTTGGTGGCGGCTGCGGGGGTGCCGGGGATCGTGCGGCCGGAGCATGTGCGGCCGGGTGCGGTGGTGGTGGGTGGTGGGGTGCGGTATGCGGGGCGGCGGTTGTTGCCGGATGTGGATCCGTCGTGTGCGCGGGTGGCGGGGGCGATCACGCCGCGGGTGGGTGGGGTGGGTCCGACGACGGTGGCGATGTTGTTTCGTAATGCGGTGGGGGCGGTGCGGCGGGCGGTGGGTGGTTAGCCGAGGTCGACGAGGAGGGGGCGGTGGTCGGAGATGGTGGAGAGGGGGGTGGCGGTGGCGGTGACGGGTGGTAGTCGGTGGCGGAGGTGGCGGTCGGCGAGGATGTGGTCGAGTTGGATGCGGGGGTGGGTGGCGGGGTAGGTGGGGCGGCGGGCGAGGGGGGTCCAGCCGGCGATGAGGCGGGCGGGGGTGGCGGGGAGGTTGAGGTCGCCGAGGAGGATGCGGGGGGCGGGTAGGGCGCGGAGTGCGCGGACGGTTTGGCGGAGTTGGTGGGCGTTCCAGCCGGGGACGAAGGAGAGGTGGGTGGCGGCGACGGTGATGTCGCCGTGGGGGGTGTCGAGGACGGCGGCGAGGACGACGCGGGGTTCGTCCTGTAGGAGGAGGAGGCCGCCGTCGGGTCCGGGGATGTAGACGGGTGAGCGGACGGGGGCGGGTTTGAGGCGGGTGACCTGCCAGGTGCGTACGGGGTGGCGGGTGATGAGGCCGATGCCGTAGCGGGGTTCGCCGTGTCCGTCGTCGTCGTGGCGGAGTGGGCGGAAGTGTTCGCCGGGGGTGCCGACGAGGGCGGCGGCGAAGCGGTGTTCGGGTGCGTGGAGGGCGTGGGCGGCGATGGTGGTGAGGTCGTGGTTGCCGCTGCGGGTTTGGTCGCGGTCGACTTCTTGCAGGGCGAGGACGTCGGCGTCGAGGGCGGCGACGGCGGCGGTGAGTCGGTGTGGGTCGACGAGTCCGTCGGTGAGGGATCGGCCGTGGAGCAGGTTGAAGGTGGCCAGGCGCACTCTGTGCAGCCTACGTGGGTGAGGGGAGGGTGGTGGGGTGCTGAGGATGTTGGTGTGTTCGATGGTGGTGTTCGTGGTGGTGGGTTGGGTGGGTGTGTGGTTGCGGCGGCGTCGGGGGTTGTGAGGGTGGTGCCGGGCCGGCGTGCGGTGGGCGCGCGCCGGCCCGGTGGGGTGGGTCAGGCGTGGCGGACGACGTCGTCGTAGTCGAGGCGGGGCAGGCGGGGGAACCAGGCGTCGGGGCCGGGCTTGCCGATGTTGACGACGAGCAGGGAGCGCCAGCTGCTGTCGGTGAAGAATTCGCGGTCGACGCCGACGGCGTCGAAGCCGGCCATGGGTCCGGCGGCGAGGCCGGCGGCGCGGACGGCGAGGAGCCAGTAGGCGATCTGGAGGGTGGCGTTGAAGCGGGCCATGGTGTCGCGGGCGGCGGGGTCGGCGGCGAGGCCGTCGCGCAGTTCGGGGCGGATGGGGAAGATGCGGGGGATGTGGTCGTGGAAGTCGGTGTCGGCGGCGAGGACGGCGACGACGGGGGCGTTGGCGGTCTTGGTGCGGTTGCCTTCGGCCATGTGGGTGAGGAGGCGGTCGCGGGCGTCGCCGGGGCGGATGTAGAGGACGCGGAGGGGCTGGGTGTTGGCGGCGGTGGGTGGGTACTTGGCGAGGTCGAAGATGGCGCGCAGGTGTTCGTCGGTGACGGGTTCGTCGGTGAAGGTGTTGGCGGTGCGGGCGTCGGTGAAGAGTTGGGCTTGGGCGTCGGGGTGGAGGGTGATCGGGGTTGTGGTGGTGTCGGTCATGGTGTCCTCCAGGGGTGTGGGGTTGTTGCTGCGCCTACGGTAGCAGCTAGCTTTTTCAAAGCTGCTGTGGTCGTGGTGGATGCCACGTATCCTGGGGTCATGACGCTGCGCTCCCCCGCCGACGAGGCTCCCCGTGTGTGTGACCGGGGTCTGACGCGGGCGTTCGCGTTCCTGGGTAAGCGGTGGAACGGGGTGTTGCTGGGGACGCTGGGGCTGGGGCCGGCGGGGTTCGCGGAGTTGGCGCGGGCGTTGCCGGGGATCAGCGAGTCGGTGTTGTCGGACCGGTTGGGCGAGTTGGTGCGGGTGGGGTTGGTCAGTCGCACGGTGCGGGAGGGTCCGCCGGTGGGGGTCAGTTACGAGCTGACGGAGCGGGGTGCGGCGGTGTTGCCGGCGTTGGACGCGTTGGCGCGGTGGGCGCACGAGAATCTGCCGGCCGAGGGGTGCCGCTGAGCGGGTTGGTGCGTGCCGAGCACGACCGTGGGTTGTTGGGTCGGCTGCTGGGTCGGGATCCGGCGTTGCACGCGTACGAGTTGGGTGATCTCGACGACTTCTTCTGGCCTTACACGTCGTGGTTTCGTCGTGGTGGGCAGGTGGCGTTGCTGTATCACGGTGCGGTGCCGCCGACGCTGTTGGCGTTGGCCGGGCCGGGTGGGCGGGCGGAGTTGGCGGGGCTGTTGGCGGATCTGACGCCGGTGTTGCCGGCGCGGCTGCACGCGCATCTGTCGCCGGGTCTGGTGGCGGCGGTGGGTGGCGGGTTCGACGTCGGTGGTGGTGTGGGGCACGTGAAGATGGCGTTGACGGATCGGGCCCGGTTGGCGGGGGTGGTGGCCGAGGGGCGGCCGTTGACGGTGGCGGACCTGCCGGAGTTGCGGGGTCTGTACGCGGTGGCGTATCCGGGGAACTGGTTCGACGCGCGGATGCTCGACACGGGCCGGTATGTGGGGGTGCGTCGGGGTGGTGCGCTGGTCGCGGTGGCGGGGGTGCACGTGTATTCGCCGACGTGGCAGGTGGCGGCGTTGGGGAACGTGACGACGCATCCGGGGTTTCGGGGGCGGGGGTTGGGTGCGGCGGTGGTGGCGACGTTGTGTGGGCGGTTGGTCGGTGAGGTGGAGCATGTGACGTTGAACGTGCGGGGTGACAACGTGGCGGCGTTGCGCCTGTACCGGGGGTTGGGGTTCACGGCGGTGGCGGAGTACGGGGAGTACACGTTGACGGCCCGGTTGGGCTGAGGGCGGTGGCGGTCAGCGGCGGGGTGTGTCGAAGCGGCCGGCGCGGATTTCGCGCAGGGCCTTGCGTCGGGTGTCGCCGCGCAGGGTGTCGACGTAGAGGCGGCCGTGGAGGTGGTCGGTCTCGTGTTGCAGGGCGCGGGCGAGGAATCCGCTGCCGGAGATGGTGAGTGGTTCGCCGTGCTGGTCGAAGCCGTGTGCGGTGGCGTGCAGGGCGCGGGGGGTCGGGAAGTAGAGGCCGGGGATGGACAGGCAGCCCTCGTCGTCGTCCTGGGTGTCGTCGGACAGTTCCAGGGTGGGGTTGATCATGTGGCCGCGGTGGCCGTCGGCGTCGTAGACGAAGACCTGGGCGGGTACGCCGATCTGGTTGGCGGCGACGCCGGCGCGGCCGGGGGCGCCGAGGAGGGTGTCCATGAGGTCGGTGACCAGGGCGCGGAGGTCGGCGTCGAAGGTGGTGACCGGCTCGCAGGCGGCGCGTAGCACCGGGTCGCCGATGATCCGGATGGGCCGCATCGTCATGTGATCAGGTTATCGGTTGGTGAGGGCGGCGCGGACGGGGTGGGCCTTGGCGGCGGCTTCGGCGACTTCGGCGTCGGGGTCGCTGTCCCAGGTGATGCCGCCGCCGGCCCAGGTGTGCAGGTGATGGGCGTCGGCGGCGGCGGTGCGGATGGTGAGGCCGAGGTCGAGGTGGCCGGGGGCGATCCAGCCGAGGGCGCCCATGGCGGCGCCGCGGCCGACGGGTTCGCAGGTGGCGATGACGTCGCAGGCGGCGAGTTTGGGTGCGCCGGTGACGGAGCCGCCGGGGCAGATGGCGTGGAGCAGGTCGGCGAGGCCGAGGCCGTCGGCGGGGGCGGCGGAGACGGTGGATTCGGCCTGCCACAGGTCGCACCAGCGGCGTACGGCGAACAGTTCGTCGACGGTGACGGTGCCGGTGGCGGCGACGCGGGCGAGGTCGTTGCGTTCCAGGTCGACGATCATGATGTGTTCGGCGCGTTCCTTGGCGGAGGTGAGCAGTTCGGTGCGGCCGGCGGGGGTGGCGGGGCGGGTGCCTTTGATGGGGCGGGTGACGAGGCGGCCGGCTTCGACGGCGATGAGGGTTTCCGGGGAGGCGCAGCCGATGGCCCAGCCGGGGCCGTGCAGGGTGCCGCCGTAGCGGGCGCCGGGTAGGCGGGCGAGTCTGGCGAGGGCGGGGTGGGGGTTGCCGGTGTAGGGGGCGGCGGCGTGGCCGACGAGGTTGGTCTGGTAGACGTCGCCGCGGCCGATGGCGGCGCGGACGGCGGTGACGGCGGCGGCGTGTTGGTGGGGGGTCCAGCTGGGGGTCCAGTCGCCGACCCACCAGGTGGTGTCGGGTGGTGGTGGTCCGGTGGGGTCGGTGGCGGTGTGGTCGTAGACGACGATGGCGAGGTCGGGCAGGGCGGGGGCGGGGGTGGGTGCGCCGGGTGCGGCGGCGGTCATGGTGGCGGCTGCGGCGGCGGAGAGGTAGAGGGCGGCGCCGCAGGGGCCGTCGGGGCGGTGGGTGGCGGGGCGGGTGAGGTCGTCGGCGCCGAGGCCGTGGGCGGTGAGGAAGTCCTGGGCGAGGGCGGCGGGGTCGCCGCCGTCGGTGAGGCGCCATTCGAGGCGGTCGCGTTCGGCGAGGCGGTCGCGGCAGTGCGCGGGGGCGGCGGGGGCGTCGACCCGCCTCAGTGGGAGCGCTTCCACGCCGTCCGGCCCATTCCGCCTCGTCCGTTCAGTGGATTTCCCGGCAACATGGCGTGAACCTGCTCGATGCGGCTCACTGTAGCTTGGTACTGTGCGTCACTGGTCATGTGAACCATGACACAGTGCCCCCACAGTCCGGAGAACCCGATGTGCCAGCACCAACCCACCTGCCCCTCCGCCGAAGCGACCGACCGGGAAGCCGCCCGGATCCTCGCCTGCTTCCCTGAGCAGGGCTGGAGCCTGCTCTGCAACGGTGTCATCGTTTTCGAGGACACCGGCGAGCTCCTTCCCGACGGCAGCACCATCGCCCCCCACCGCGGCCCCGCCCGACACGCCCTCGTGGCCTGACCGTTCACCCAGCGTCAACCTGACGCACACGTCGACCTCAGGCTAGTCCCCGCTGTCGGGGCCGCCCTCCCCAGGTCGACGCACCGGCCGGGGCGGCCACGTGCACCGCCCCGGCGTCGCGCGCAGGTCCTCGAACCGCTCCACTGCCCCGCGCGCCCGCGGCGCTCAGTCCTCGAACGCCTCCGGCGCCGGACACGAACAGACCAGGTTCCGGTCGCCGTACGCGCCGTCGACGCGCCGCACCGGCGGCCAGTACTTCCCGGCCCGGTCCACGCCCACCGGGTAGCCACCCACCGACCGCGGATACGGGTGCGGCCACTCGTCGGCCGACACCATCGCCGCCGTGTGCGGCGCGTTGGCCAGGGGGTTGTCGCCGGCCGGCCACCGCCCCGACGCCACCGCGTCGATCTCCGCCCGGATGGCGATCATGGCGTCGCAGAACCGGTCCAGCTCGGCCAGGTCCTCGCTCTCGGTCGGCTCCACCATCAGCGTTCCCGCCACCGGGAACGACATCGTCGGCGCGTGGAACCCGTAGTCGATGAGCCGCTTGGCCACGTCGTCGACGCTGATCCCCGCCGCCTTCGTCACCGGCCGCAGGTCCAGGATGCACTCGTGCGCCACCAGGCCCTTGTTGCCCGCGTACAGCA
Organism: Micromonospora sp. DH13; assembly: GCF_020873825.1. Taxonomy (NCBI): domain Bacteria; kingdom Bacillati; phylum Actinomycetota; class Actinomycetes; order Micromonosporales; family Micromonosporaceae; genus Micromonospora; species Micromonospora sp. DH13. The sequence goes on along the minus strand of NZ_JAHWGR010000001.1, from coordinate 404,363 downwards.
CCGGGAAATGCTCCCGCAGCCGCGCCGCCACGTAGTTCGCGGCGAGCACCGCCACCCCCGTGGCCCGGGTCAGGCCCGCCGCGCCCATCATCCGCAGGTATGCCCACGGGATCGGCAGGATCCCCGCCGACCCGTACCGGGCGGCCGAGATCACCGGCCGGCCGTCGCCGCCGTCGCCGCACGGGTCGCCGGGCAGGAACGGGGCCAGGTGCTGCCGCACCGCCACCGGACCCACCCCCGGCCCGCCACCACCGTGCGGAATGCAGAACGTCTTGTGCAGGTTGAGGTGCGACACGTCCGCGCCGAACCGGCCCGGCTTGGCGAACCCGACGAGGGCGTTGAGGTTCGCCCCGTCGACGTACACCTGGCCGCCGGCGTCGTGGACCTTCGCGCACAACTGCCCGATGCCCGTCTCGTACACCCCGTGCGTCGACGGGTACGTCACCATGATCGCCGCGAGCGCGTCCCGGTGCTTGTCGATCTTCGCGTCGAGGTCGACCAGGTCGACGTTGCCGTCGTCGTCGCAGCCCACCACGACCACCCGCATCCCCGCCATCACCGCCGACGCGGCGTTCGTGCCGTGCGCCGACGACGGGATCAGGCACACGTCGCGGTGCCCCTGCCCCCGGTCGGCGTGGTAGGCGCGGATCGCCAGCAGCCCCGCCAGCTCCCCCTGCGACCCGGCGTTGGGCTGCACGCTGACCGCGTCGTAGCCGGTCACCTCCGCCAGCCACCCCTCCAACTGGGCGATCAGCTCGCGGTAGCCGGCCGTCTGCGACGGCGGCGCGAACGGGTGCACGTGGGCGAACTCCGCCCAGCTCACCGGCTCCATCTCGGTGGTCGCGTTCAGCTTCATCGTGCACGAGCCCAGCGGGATCATGCCCCGGTCCAGGGCGTAGTCGAAGTCCGCCAGCCGCCGCAGGTAGCGCAGCATCGCCGTCTCGGAGCGGTGCGCGCCGAACACCGGGTGGGTCAGGAACGCCGACGTGCGCGCCAACCCCGCCGGCCACGCCGCGTCGACGGCGCCGTCGAACGCGGGCACCCCGAACGCCGCCCACACCACCGCCAGGTGCGCCGCGGTGGTCGTCTCGTCGCACGAGACCCCCACCCGGTCGGCGTCGACCAGCCGCAGGTTCACCCCCCGCCGCTGCGCGTCGGCGACCACCTCAGCGGCGCGGCCCGGCACGGTCGCCACGACCGTGTCGAAGAACGCGACGTCCGCGACGCCCACCCCGCCCGCGCGCAACCCGGCCGCGAGCCGCGCCGCCATGGCGTGGGTACGCCGCGCGATCGCCCGCAGCCCGTCGGGGCCGTGGTAGACGGCGTACATGCCGGCCATCACCGCCAGGAGCACCTGCGCGGTGCAGATGTTGCTGGTCGCCCTCTCCCGCCGGATGTGCTGCTCGCGGGTCTGCAACGCCAGCCGGTACGCCGGGTTGCCGGCGGCGTCGCGGGACACCCCGACGAGCCGGCCGGGCAGCATCCGCTCCAGGCCGGCGCGCACCGCCAGGTAGCCGGCGTGCGGGCCGCCGAAGCCCATCGGCACCCCGAACCGTTGGGTGGTGCCGGCGGCGATGTCCGCGCCGATCTCCCCCGGCGCGCGCAGCAGCGTCAACGCCAGCAGGTCCGCTGCCACCGTCACCAGCGCACCGGCCGCGTGGGCCGCCTCGACCAGCGGCGTGTGGTCGCGTACGGCCCCTGACGCCCCCGGGTACTGCAGGTGCAGGCCGAAGAACTCCCCCGGCAGGTCGTCGGCGTCCAGATCCACCACCCGCACCTCGATGCCCAACGGCTGCGCCCGGCTGGTGATCACGGCGACGGTCTGCGGCAACGCGTCGGCGTCGACCACGTACACACTGCTGCGGGACTTCGACGCCCGCCGGGCCAGGGTCATCGCCTCCGCCGCGGCCGTGGCCTCGTCGAGCATCGACGCGTTCGCCGTGGCCAGCCCCGTCAGGTCCGTCACCATCGTCTGGAAGTTCAGCAGCGCCTCCAGCCGGCCCTGGCTGATCTCCGGCTGGTACGGCGTGTACGCCGTGTACCAGGCCGGGTTCTCCAGCACGTTGCGGCGGATCACCGCCGGGGTGTGCGTGCCGTGGTACCCCAAGCCGATCATGGACACGGCGACGGTGTTGCGGCCGGCGATCTCGCGCAGCTGCGCGAGGGCATCGTGTTCGCTGGCCGGCTCCGGCAGGTCCAGGGTGCCGTGCCAGCGGATCACCTCGGGGATCGCCGCGTCCATCAGCTCGTCGATCGAGTCGTAGCCGACGACGTCGAGCATGCGGCGCTCGTCGTCGCCGTCGGGGCCGATGTGGCGGGCGGCGAACTGCTCTGCGGTCATGGGCGGCGCTCCCCGGGGTGAGGTCGACAGGTCGGCCTCCCCCTGAGTCGCACCCCGGGCAGGGCGCTCCACAGTGCCTGCCCACGTGGTCCTTCTGCCTGAGAGGTTCCGGGGAGGAAGCTGCCCCTTCGGCGCCGCCCCGAACAGCTCGGGCGGTCTCTCCCACGCGGGGTACCGGCACCGACCACGCTACCAGCGCCACCGTTTCCGGCGGATGTCGTCCCCGGCGGGGATCACCCGCGCGTAACCGCGGCGTCGGCGCCCGACACGGCCAGGGGCGCGCGGGTGGTGAGGCGGTCGGCGAGTTCCGGCAGCACCCCGCCCAGCGGGGCGTCCACGCGCACGGTGGCGTACCCGTCGCCCCGGGTGGGCCCCTGGTTGACGATCGCCACCGGAATGCCCTGTTTCGCCGCCCGGATCACGAACCGGCGCCCCGACATCACCGTCAACGACGAGCCGAGCACCAGCACCGCCCGGGCCCGCTGCACCAGGTCGAAACACGCGGCGACCCGCGCCGGCGGCACCGTCTCCCCGAAGAACACCACGTCCGGTTTCAGCATGCCGGTGCGACACCGCTCACAGTCCACCGGCCGGAACCGGGCCACCTGCGCGTCGGGCAGGTCCACGTCACCGTCCGGGTTGACCGCCGCCACCGCCGCCGAGAACCCCGGGTTCGCCTCCCGCAGCCGCCGGTCCAGCTCCTCGCGGGCGGTGCGGTCGCCGCAGTCGAGGCACACCACCGCGTCGAGACTCCCGTGCAGCTCCACCACCGGCGTCGACCCGGCGGCCGTGTGCAGACCGTCGACGTTCTGCGTGATCACCGCGTCGACGAGGCCGGCGTGCTGCAACCGGGCCACCGCGGCGTGCCCGTCGTTGGGCGCCGCCCGGGCGATCGTGCGCCACCCCAGGTGGCTGCGTGCCCAGTAGCGGCGCCGCGCCGCCGGGTCCCCGGTGAACGCCTGGAACGTCATCGGGGTGTGCCGGCGGGCCACGCCGCTGGGCCCCCGATAGTCGGGGATGCCCGAGTCCGTCGACAGGCCGGCGCCGCTGAGCACCACGACACCACCGCCGGCGAGCAGGCCCGCCACCGCGTCGATCGTCTGCGTCACGTCGTCCATGCTGCCTCGGCGTGCGTCGCGGCGGCGACCGCCGGCCCCGTGACGCTGCTCGCCACCGCTGTGCGGGTCGCGAACCCGGGGCGGGGTCAGCCCGCCCGGCGGCGCGCCCGGCGGGCCGCCAACTCGTCCTGCACGGCGTCGTCGCCCGCCGCCCCCGGCGCCGGCTCGGCCGGCTCCGCCGGCAGGTGCGACAACGAACCCTCGATCTCCTTGAACGCGCCGCCGATGGCGATGCCGAACACGCCCTGGCCGCCCTGCAACAGGTCGACCACCTCCTCCGGCGAGCGGCACTCGTACACCGTCGTGCCGTCCGAGATCAGCGTGATGCCCGCCAGGTCGGCCACCCCGCGCGAGCGCAGCGCCTCGATCGCCTTGCGGATGTTCTGCAACGACACCCCGGCGTCCAGCAGGCGCTTCACGACCTTCAACACCACCAGGTCGCGGAACGAGTACAACCGGGACGTCCCCGAGCCCGAGGCGTCCCGCACGCTCGGCACCACCAGCGTCGTGCGCGCCCAGTAGTCCAGCTGCCGGTAGGTGATGCCCACCGCGTGGCACGCGGTCACACCCCGGTAGCCCACCGCACCGTCACCCTCAGTCGCCGGCCCCGCCGGCACCACACCCGTCTCCTGCGCTTGCGTGCCAGGCTCGGGATCTCGCGGCTCGTGCATCCGGACCAACCTCCCCGCCAGTGCGGTGACACGTCGCATCCGGGACGTGCACCCCTCGACACGGCAACCCTATAGCGCCCTTGAAGAGTTACCGCGCAGGAACGGTCGCGACACGCCGCGCAGCCACGGCAAAGATCACCGACACGCCGGCAGGTCACCCACAGTGACCACCATCCGGTGGGTCGGGAAACGCGGTCAGCCCGCGAAGTCCTCCGGACGCACCTGCTCCAGGAACTCGCGGAACTTCTCCACCTCGTCCTCCTGCTCGTCCGGGATCACGATCCCCGCCTCGGAGAGGACCTGCTCGGCACAACGAATCGGCGCACCGACCCGCAACGCCAACGCGATCGAATCACTCGGCCGCGCCGACACCCGCACCCCGTCGTCGCCGATCAGCAGGTCGGCGTAGAAGACGTTCTCCTTCAGCTCGGTGATCTCCACCGCCCGCAGCGGCGCCTGCAGCGCCGCCAGCACGTCCCGCAACAGATCGTGCGTCAACGGCCGGGCGGGCTTGACCCCCTGCTGCTCATACGCGATCGCCGTCGCCTCCACCGCACCGATCCAGATCGGCAGGTAGCGATCCCCCTCGACCTCCCGCAGCAGGACGATCGGCTGGTTGCTGGGCAGCTCCACCCGAACCCCGACCACGCTCAGCTCGCGCACCGCCGCCTCCGTGTCGTTGTCACCTACGCCCGTACCGCGACCTTCCCTGCACGGTACACGGACCGCGACACGCACATCCCATGCGCTACCCGCACGCCCCGCGCCAGAGAAGGGTTACCCCGGCAAGCCTACGACACGCCCCCGGAAGCCGATCCCGCCCACCGCGCCCGCCAAACGCCGCGCGGCCCGGGCCAACGCCCGGGCCGCGCGCACCACCCCAGGGTCACCGACCCAACGTCGAGCGCAGGCCCACGCGCACCAACGCCGCGTGCAACTGCTGGGACAACGCCACCAACTCCCGCGCCGTCTCCGCCGCCCGCGCCCGCGCCGCCGGGTCGCTCTGCCGCACCAACGGCGCCACCAACTGCGCGAACAAACCCACCTCCCGGTCCGCCGCCGTCCGGTAACCCCGCAGGTGCCGAGGCTCCAGCCCGTACGCCGCCAGACCCGCCACCGCCCGCGCGATGATCAACGCGTCCCCGTCGTACCAACCCGGCGGATCGGACACCAACACCCCGAGCCGCTCCAACTCGCCCAACGTCGACTCGTCGATCCCGCTGCGCGCGACCAGGTCGGACCGGCCCAACCGCACCTGGGCCGAATCCACCGGCTGATCCGCCGGCGCGGAACGACCGGGCACCTCACCGCCCGGGCCCACCGCCACCAGCGTCGGCCGCGACGGCGCCGGCCCGTCCTCCGCGTCCCACTGCGCCAACTGCTCACGGATCACCCGCAACGGCAGGTACTGGTCACGCTGCGCGGTCAGCACGAACCGCAACCGCGCCACGTCGTCCCAGCTGTACTTCCGGTAGCCCGCAGCGGTGCGCTGCGGCTCGACGAGGCCCTCGGCCTCCAGGAACCGCAACTTCGAAATCGTGACGTCGGGAAACTCCACCCGCAACTGCCCCAGCACCTCGCCGATGCTCATCAGCGGTTGTGCGCGGGCCGCACCGGGCGGCGTCGAAGCCGCAGGCTCGTTCACCCCCGGCCGGCCTCCTCCTCCGGGCGCGGACCGGCGATGAACACCACTCGGAACTTGCCGATCTGCACCTCGTCACCGTTGCTCAACGTGGCCGCCTCGACCCGCTCCCGGTTGACGTAGGTGCCGTTCAGGCTGCCCACGTCCCGCACCGTGAACGTCCCGCCGTCCCGGTGGAACTCCGCGTGCCGACGCGACACGGTCACATCGTCCAGGAAGATGTCACTGTCCGGATGCCGGCCACTCGTCGTCACGTCGTGATCCAGCAGGAACCGGGCGCCCGCGTTCGGGCCCCGACGAACCACCAGCAGCGCCATACCCGGCGGCAACGAACCGGACATCCGGCTCGGCACCACATCGGTGTCCGGCCCCTCCAGCACTTCGTCGAGCGAACCGAGATTGAGCGTCGAAGTGACGTCGAGCGGGGGGAACTCGTCGTCTGGCCGCGTCATGGGACCACCTCACGGATCTGTTTCGCGTCGGCGTCGGGTGATTCGGGTCTGGCCGCCGGGCAGCACACCCGGCGGCTGGCTCCCCGTGCCCGGAAAGGCAATTCCGCAACGCTCAACTTATGGGTTCTCGGTCGACTGGGCGAGCCTAGCCAGCGCCGAAATGCAGGGCAACCGGACGCGCGGCACGAACACCACACGCCCAACGGGCACTCAGCTCTCGGTGAGCTCGCGGTAAGCCCCGGCGGTCAGCAGCCCGTCCACCGCCGCCGGATCACCCGGCGTGATCTCCACCAGCCAACCCGCACCGTACGGATCAGAGTTGATCACCTCCGGAGTGTCCACCAACGCCTCGTTCCGCGCCGCCACGACCCCGCTCACCGGGGCGTAGATCTCGGACACGCTCTTGGTCGACTCGATCTCACCCAACGAGTCGCCCGCGGCCACCTCCGCGCCCTCCTCGGGCAACTGGACGAAGACGATGTCACCCAACGCGTCCTGTGCGAAGTGCGTGATGCCGACCCGGACCGCGCCCGAACCGTCACCCGCCACCCACTCGTGCTCAGCGGTATACCGCAGATCCTCGGGAATCACCAGACGCGTCCTTCATCGTCGTGCCGACCAGTGGTGCGCCGGCGGACCGGCGCGGGCCGCACCGGTCAGGAGACCGGACGGGCGTGCTCCAACTTCACGGGCGCGTGCAGCGCCGACACGTCGGCGACCTCACGATCCTCGACGATCACGTTACCGCCGTCACCGGCGACCGACGCGGCCACCCCGCCCGGAATCTTCAACGCCGTCGCCATCGTCGTCGGATCACCGATCACCGTGATCGTGAACGGACCCGACAACCGGCGCCCGTCGACCACCAGATCCCCGCCCGAGCCGTCCAGGAAGTACGTCGAGGCGATGATCCGCACCGCCGCGCCGTCGCCGCCCGAGATCTGCATCGCCTCCGCGCCCGCACCCCGCAGCTCCTGCACCGCGTCCAGCACCCGGTACGCCGAGATCGGCTTCGACCCGGCCTCGAAGCGCACGCTCAACCCCGGCCCCCGCGCCGGCAGCGTCCCCGCCAGGATGCCCAACTCGTCGGCCCGCCGCGTCGCCTCCTGCAGCGCCGCCTGCCGCCCCTGCTCACCCGAGCGCAACTGCCGCTGGCTCTCCTCCAACGCCTCGATGTCCTGGCGCAGCCGCTTCTCCCGCGAATCCAGATCCGAGAAGATCCGCACCAGGTCCTCCTGGCGGGTCGCCGCCGACGTCGGATCCGTCGACGTCGTGCGCAACTGCACCACCAGGGTGAACCCCAACAGGCCCAGCAACAACGCGATCATCGCCCCGGCCGACGTGAAGCGCCGCGCCACCGCGGCCGGCCCCGCCGGCGGGGTCTGCTCCGCGCCCGCCGGCGCGGTCACCGACGACAGGTCCACCGTCACCGCGTCGCCGGCATCCGGCTCGTCCGGCGGCGACTGGCGGCCCGGCGGCTCACCCTGCGGCGAAAGCGGCGACATCTCGTCGGAATCGGGTGCCCCCGGCCGCGGGTCCGGCCCGGTGGGCCGGCCCGGAACCGCCGGCTGCGGCCATCCCGTGCCCGTCTCGGACTGCTCCTCGCTCATCGCCTCGAGCCTACGCCCGGAACAGGTGGCGACGGATCGCCGCCACGTTGCCGAAGATCCGCACCCCGAGCACCACCACCACGCCGGTGGACAACTGCCCACCCACGCCCAACTGGTCACCCAGATACACGATCAGACCCGCCACCAGCACGTTCGAGATGAACGACACCACGAACTGCTTGTCGTCGAAGATCCGGTCCAGCTTCGCCCGCACCCCGCCGAACACCGCGTCCAACGCCGCCACCACCGCGATCGGCAGATACGGCTGCAACGCCGCGGGAACCGTGGGATCGAGGTACACCCCGAGCACCACCCCGGCGAGCAACGCCAGCACCGCGATCATCGGCCACCTCCGGAAGGACTGGGAGACGAACCAGAGCCGGACGGCTCAGGACCGGACGAACCCTCGACGCCCGAACCCGACACGGACGGACTCGGACTGACCGAAGGCTCGGCGTAGCGTAGCCGTGGCTCCGGCGCCGCCGGCAGGGTGAGGTCCTCCACCTCCCGGACCTGGAACGACAGCCCGACCGAGTTCACCAGCTCCCGCATCAGGAACGCGGCCCGGCTGTCGTCGAACCGGTCCCGCAGCGAGCCCGGCCCGATCGCCGACACCTCGTACGGCCCCGTCACCGGCCGGAAGTCCACCAGGATCGCCGCGCCCGCCGACCGGATCGTCGACGTCGCCGTCAGCCGTTGGCCGTTGATCGCCACCGCCTCCGCGCCCGCCGCCCACAGGTCGTTGGCCACCTTCTGCAGATCCGTGTACAACACCTGCGGCGGCCCGCCCGCGGAGCCGGTCACCGTCCCGTCGTCCTTCGGTGGCGCGTCCGCCAACCGCACCACCACGCCGTCGCCGCGCACCCGCCCCAGGCCGGTGCCCGCTTCCAGCCGCCGCAACCGCGACGCCTGCGATCCGCTGAGCGCCGCGTCCCGCTGCCGGCCGACCTCCTCCCGCAGCCGGTCGGCCCGGGCCGCCATCTCGTCGGTCTCCGCCTCGCGCTCCTTGATCTGCGCCACCAGGTCGGCCCGCGCCTTGCTGCGCCCCGGCTCCTCCGCCATCGTCTGCCGGTACGCCACCGCGAACAGGAACCCCAACGCCACGAGCACCACCAGGCTGACCGACCGCGCCGACCCACTGCGCCACCCCGACGGCGGCGCGTCCCGGCGCCGGGCCGCCGCGTCGGCGTACCCCGGGTCCAGCGGGTTGCGGAACAGCTCGGTGAGGAAGTCCGGCGCGTACACCCGGGCCGCCGGGCCGTCGCCCTGCGGGGCGTCGGGCCGCCGCTGCGGGGCGGTCACGCCGCCGCCCCCGCCGCCGGGGACCGCACCGCCCGCACCAGCCGCGCCGCCTGCAGCACGTAGAGCGCACCGGCCGCCCAGTACAGCACCAGACCCCACCAGGCCAGCCCCCAGCCGACCGCCCCGGCCACCGTCGCCGTGACCGCCGACGTGGCGTGCGCCAGCAACAGGACCGGGAAGGCGGCCAGCAGCAGGAACGTGGCGGTCTTGCCGACGTAGTGCACCGGCGGCGGGCCGTACCCGTGCCGGCGCAGCACCCCCAGCGACCCCAGCAGCAGCAGCTCCCGGGCCAGCAGCGCCACGGTGAACTGCCAGGGCACCACCTCGCGGGCGGTGAACGCCAGCAGGGTCGCCAGGATGTAGAGCCGGTCGGCCAGCGGGTCCAGCAGCTCGCCCAGCCGGCTGACCTGCCGCAGGCGGCGGGCGATCCAGCCGTCGACCCAGTCCGTGGTGCCCCCGAGCGCCAGGACCACCACCGCGGCGACGTCGGCGTGGGCGACCAGCAGCAGATAGAGGAAGAGCGGCACGCCGAGCAGCCGGACGAAGCTGATCAGATTGGGCAGGGTGAGGACGCGGTCCCCGGTCGGCGCGGCGTGCGGGCCGTGGGTCTCATCCGGGGGTGGGCCCCCCGCCGGCCGACGCGACACCGAACCTCCCTCCGCAGCACGGTCCGGCGCCCGGGACGGGCGCTGCGGAGGGACGTGCGCGTTGCCGGGCCGGCCGCCGCCGGCGCCCTCGGATCCCGGGCTGGGACCTCCCCTGGTGCGGCCCCCGATCGCAGGATCAGGGGCCGGTGAGTTGCGCTGCCACTATATCGGGCCTGGTTCCGGCTCCCGGCGGCCCGCGTTCGCCTCGCCGGGCCGGTCGCGTCAATGTGGCTCAGCTCACGTCGCGCTGGTCGTCGCGGCGCGACCACCCCGCGGCCGATCATGCCGCAGCGCGGGCCGGGGGCGCGGTCAGGCCGTCCGGGCGCCCGGCTCGGGTTGGGCCACCGCCGGCGCCGGGGCCGCCGCCTGGCCGAACGCCAGCAGCGCCAACAGCAGCTCGTGCTGCGTACGCGACGGCATCCGCTCCAGCACCGCGCGGACCGCCCGGTGCCGGCGCTCGGTGAGCTCCCGCAGCAGCGCCTCGGCCGCCGCCGTCGGCACCAGCCGCACCTCCCGCCGGTCCCGCGGGTCGGCGACCCGGCGCAGCAGCCCGATCGCCTCCAACCGGTCACACAGCCGGCTCGCCGACGACGGCACCACGTCGAGCAGCTCGGCGAGGCGGTTCACGTTGGTGCGGGGGCGGGCGCTGATCAGCGACAGCACCCGCAGCTGCGTGGGTGAGACCGTCATCTGGTGGCGGGAGCCCGTGGGGTCGAGCACGCGCACGAGCGCCTCGGCTGCGGCGTCGATCGCCGCGGCGAGATCCGGTTGCTCCACCCGACGTCCCCTGCGATGTCCGTGTCCCGCTACCGCCCCGTCACCGCGCCCCGCCGCCCTGACCGCCGGCCCGGCCGTGCCAGTCGAGGCAGACGACCACCGCGTCGTCGCGCAGATCGGCGTCGGCGTGGTAGGACTGCAGCCCGCGCATCACCGTACCAACTGCCTCGGTCGCCGGCTGCAAGCGCGTCGCGCGCATCGAGCGCGCCATGGCCCGCTCGCCGTACGGTTCGCCGCCGTCCGGCGCCGCCGCGTACACGCCGTCGCTGACCACGAAGAGCCGGTCGCCCGGTTCGACGGTGAACTCCTGCACCTCGTAGCGGGTCTCGGCGAACATGCCCAGCGGCAACTGCTGCTCCAGCGGCACCCGCTGCACCGAGCCGCCCCGCAGCCGCAGCACGTGGGGCGAGCCCGCGTCCACCGCGCGGACCCGCCCGTCGGTGGCGTCCAACTCCAGCAGCAGCGTCGCCACGTGCCGCTCGCCGCGGTGCTGGAAGAAGACGGTGTCCGAGGCCAGTTCGGCCTGCTCGACCAGGCCGCCGCCGGAGCGGCGGGCGTTGCGCATCGCGTTGACCGCCACCGCCGTCAGCAGCGACGCCGACAGGCCGGTGCCCGCGCCGTTGAGCACGGTCAGCGCGAGCCGGTCGCCGTCGACGGACCAGTCGAAGTGGTCGCCGCCCACGGTGTAGGCCGGCTCCAGCTGCCCGGCCAGCAGGAACGCGCCGTGCGTGACGCTACGGCCCGGCAGCAGGTCCCACTGCATCTCGGCGGCCATGCTCAGCCGCTCGCGGCGGCGGGCCCGGCGGTACCGGTCGGTCCCCCGGTCGGCGGCGCGCAGCGCCAGCGCCAGCTCACCGGCGATGTCCCGGGCCGCCTCCACGGTCGACGCGGCCGGGGTAGCCGGCAGCTCGACCAGGAGCACGCCGAGGCGCTCGCCCCACACGGTCAGCGGCAGGTAGACCCGGCAGCGGCCGTCGTCGCCGCCGTCGAGGACCGGCTGCTGACTGCTGAAGCAGCGCTGCGCCACGCCGTGGCAGGCGAGGAACCCGGCGTCGGGCAGGTCCGGGTCCAGCACCGGCCACAGGCCGCTGATGCGGTAGTCGGCGACGAACACGTCGGTGCGGGACGCACCGAGAGCAGCACGGATGGCCCGGTCGGCGGCCTCCGCCAACCGGTCGGGCGGCGCCTCGCGCAGCGCGCGGGACACCGTTCCGGACGCCTCCGGCATGATCACCCTCCGACAACTCTTGCTGTAGGGCAAGCATCATACGGAGGGCTCCGGCCAGCCGGCGGGCACGGTCACCCCGAACCCCGTCGGGCGCGTCACCGGGCGCTGTGGCAGCCGCCGTCTCAGTCGGCGTGCCGGACGGCGAGCCCGCCGTGGAAGGCGTCGGGCAGGTCCGCCGGCGGGCCGTCGGGACGCCACCGGGCCACCGGGACGATCCCTTCCGGCGTCGGCGTCCACCGGCCGAGAAGCGGACCGAACGCCGTGGGCGGCCGCATCCGGAACGTCGGGCCCATCATCGCCAGGGCCTGCGGATACGCCGCCAACTCCTCGCTGTCGAAGTCCACGGCGAGGAGGCTGCCGGGGGCGGTGGCCGCGTACAGGTCGTCGAGGGTGCGCCGCAGCGTCGCGTCGTCGAGGAACGCCGCGAGGCCGAGGAAGACCACGCCGACCGGGCGGCTGCCCCACCCCGGCACGAACCGGTGCAGCAGCGCCGGGTCGATCGTGGTGAGGTCGGTGGCGTCGCCGAAGCCGTAGCCGGCCCGGTCGCTGCCGGCCAGGATCCGCTGCCCGATGCCGACGGTGACCGGGTCCACGTCGGTGTAGAGCACCGTCGCCTGCGGCGCCGCCTCGTGCACGTTGCCGCGGGTGGGCACGCCCGCGCCGAAGACCAGGAAGGCGTCCACCGCGGCGGCGGCGATCGCCCGCACGGCCCGGCCGAGGAACGCCCGCAGGTCGCGAAACAGCGGGGCGCACGGCCCGTACGCCCCCTCGAAGGCCCGGGCCGCCGTCACGTCGACCGGGAGGTGGTGCTCCCCGCCGAGCCAGAAGTCGATCATGCGGGCGGTGCTCGGCTGCGCGGCGTCGTCCATCGGCGTCCTTTCCTGCGGAGATGTCCGGTCACCGTATCGGCCCCCGGGGCGTGGGCGGTATCGCCTCGGCGACGGCCGGCGGGCCGCGATACTGACCGCGGGGCGCACGGCGAAGGAGGTACGACGGTGAACGCGGCCAACGGCGCGGCGGTGGTGGTCGGCGTGGACGGCTCGCCGTCGTCCCTGCGGGCCGTGGGGCTCGCCGCCGCGGAGGCGGCCCGCAGGGACCGACCGCTGCGGGTGGTGCACGGTTTCATCTGGCCGCTGCTGCGGGTGCCGCTCGGCCCGGCGGCCGGCGCCCCGCCCGGCGCCGGGCTGCGCCAGCAGGCCGAACAGCTCGTGGCCGACGCCGTCGCCGAGGCCGAGAAGGCCGCGCCGGACGTCCGGGTCACCGGGGAGATCATCGACGGGGAGGCGGCGGCCGTGCTGGTCGGCGAGTCCCCCACCGCCGCGCTGGTCGTCGTCGGCGACCGGGGGCTGGGCGGGTTCGCGACGCTGGTGCTCGGCTCGGTGGCGGTGCAGGTCGCCGCGTACGCCGACTGTCCCGTGCTCGTGGCGCGCGGCGCGGCGCGCCCCGGCGGGCCGGTCGTGGTCGGGGTGGACGGCTCCGCGCTGTCGCGGGTGGCCGTGGAGTTCGCCGCCGAGGCCGCGGCGGCGCGCGGCGTCGCACTGCGCGCGGTGCACGCCTACCGGCACCCGGCCTCCGCCGGGCCCGGCGACATGCAGCCCCTCGTGTACGACGAGGACCGCCTGCGCGGGGAGGAACAGCGGGTGCTGGGCGACTCCCTGGCCGGTCTCGGCGAACGCTGGCCGCAGGTGCCCGTCGAGGCGCAGGTGGTGCGCAGACGGCCCGTCGCGGCGCTCACCGACGCCTCTCGCGACGCCCAACTGCTGGTGGTCGGCGGGCGCGGCCACGGCGAGTTCACCGGCCTGCTCCTCGGCTCGGTCAGCCACGCCGTGCTGCACCGCGCCGGCTGCCCCGTCGCCGTGGTGCGCGCACCGGCCTGAGCGGCGGCCGAGGGACGGTTGGCCGCGACGCAGGCGGGTAGACGACCTGCGCCAACGGCCCCACCACCGCGAGGAGGCGGCGATGCCAGGACCACGACCGGGCAGCAACGCGTACGACAAGGAGCGGGCGCGACTGCGCGACCTGATCGAGAACTCCGGACGGGCGGCCGACTCCGAGGCCAACCAGGTCGCCAACCGGATCCTGCAGGACGACCGGGGACAACGCGGCATCGTGCGGGGCGAACGGACGTACGGCCCGAAGGGCGAACGCGAACCGGGCGACCCGAAGTGAACCGGACGCCACTGGTCGACGGGGCCGTCGCCGGCGCGGTCGGCAGCGTCGCGCTCAACGCGGTCAGCTACGTCGACATGGTGCTGCGCGCCCGACCGGCGAGCAGCACCCCCGAGGAGAGCGCCCGGCGCGTGGCCGGGCTGGCGCACGTGGACCTGGGACCCGAGGACCGGGCGGCCAACCGCCGCGCGGGCCTCGGGCCCCTGCTCGGGTACGGGCTGGGCATCGCCGCCGGCGCGGCGTTCGCCGTGCTGGTCGCGCGGCGGCGCACCCCGCCCCTGCCGGTGGCGGTCCTGCTGCTCGGCGGGGGCGTGATGGCCGCCTCCGACGCGTCGATGACGGCGCTGGGGGTGACCGACCCGCGTCGGTGGAGCCGCACCGACTGGCTGTCGGACGTCGTGCCGCACCTGGCGTACGGGATGGCGGCCGCAGCCACCTGGAACCGGCTGCGGCCGCCCTCGTCGCGGCGGGGCTAGTCGTCGCTGTCGTCGTCGGCGACCCGCGCCCCCGCCGGCCCGTACTTCGACACCTGGCCCCGTGGGACGGTGCGTCCCCGGTCGCCGGGCGACGCGCCGCCGTGGCGGGGATGGCCGGACGCTCCGGGGCCCTTGGCGTCCTGCACCGCGTCGTTGCGCGCGTTGCGGCGCAGCTCCGGCTGCTGCGGGTTCGTCACGGGATTCTCCCTTCCGGGTGGACGGCGCGGCGTGGGCCGCGCCACGTCGCGTCTACCTGCCACGGCACCCCGCATGCGGCGCAAGGAAGGGCCCCTTGTTAACGCATTCTGTTGTACAAGGGGCCCTTCCTAACCACGTGCACACCCCACGCGTCCGCACGGGTGGGCGGCTGCGGCGTGGGTATCCCGAAGGCGTGGCAGACGATCGCAGGACCGCCCGGGCGCTGCTGGAGCAGCAGGGCCGCACGTACGCGCAGGAGGCCGGCATCCGGCTCGCCGACCGGCCCGGCCCGCTCTACCAACTGCTGGTGCTGGCCACGCTGTTGAGCACCCGGATCCGGGCGGGCGTGGCGGTGGCGGCGGCCCGGGAGCTGTTCGCCTGCGGCTACCGCACGCCGCAGGCGATGGAGGCGGCGAGCTGGCAGGCCCGCGTCGACGCGCTGGGCCGCGGGCACTACCGCCGCTACGACGAGCGGACCGCCACCATGCTCGGCACCGGCGCCCGGTTGTGCCTGGACCGCTGGCACGGCGACCTGCGCCGCCTGCACCGGGAGGCCGGCGGGTCACCGGCGGCGCTGCGGCGGCTGCTCACCGAGTTCCCCGGGATCGGGCCGACCGGTGCGGACATCTTCCTGCGCGAGGCGCAGTCGGTCTGGCCGGACGTGCGCCCGTACGCCGACCGGCGGGCCCTGGCCGGCGCCGGGCTGCTGGGGTTGCCGGCCGACCCGCGTGGGCTCGGCGGGCTGGTCGACGGGGCGGACTTCGGGCGGCTCGCCTCGGCGCTGGTCCGGGTGGCCCTCGACGAGGACTCCGCGCGGGAGGTCAGGCGGGCCGCCGCCCGCTGAGACCGCAGCCGGGGCGCGGTGGGGTCACTTGGCCGCGGTGTCGCTCGGCTTGGTCAGGTGCCAGGCCAGGGCGGCGGCCAGCACGGCGAGGATCACCACCCCGCCGGACACGCCGCCACCGTCGTCGGCGCTGCGGCCCCTGCTGCCGAAGTAGATGACCGCGAGGCCGGCGAGCACCGCCACGACCGTCCGCATTCCCCGGTCCTTCATCCCCCGCACGGTACGGAGCCCCATTCGCGCATAAGCGGGTGAAAGCCGCTTTTCACCCGACCGGGGTGGTGCCGGTCAGTCGGTCTCCAGGTCGTCGAGGGAGATCGCGTGGGTCATCAGCCAGCGGGCCAGGGCGGCCATCCCGAACAGCCACAGCGGGGCCGACTCGGTGGGGCCGTTCGTGGCGACGATGGCGAAGCGCAGGTCCGGTGCCCGGTACGCCTCGATCCGCCACCGGTGGCTCTTGTCCCGCCAGACCGCCGAAGGGTCCATGACCGCCACGCTAGGCCACCCGTTGCCCGCCGGGGCCGCGCCTGCGAAACCCGCCCGGTCAGCCGGGGACGAGCGCGCCGCCGAGCAGCCCGCGCAGGGCCACCACCGCGAGGGACAGCCCCACCGTGGCCAGCAGGCTCCACCCCAGGCCGACCCACCCGGACCGGCGGGCCACGGCCGGCGGCGTGGACCCGTGCCGGCGCGACGGGCGCCACCGTTCCCGGTGCAGCCAGGCGAGCACGCCCAGCCCGAACGGCAGCGAGCCCAGCCAGAACCAGAACCAGCGGGTGCCGACGACCGGGTCGGGGCCGACGACGAGCATCGCCAGCCAGCCCAGCGTCACGGCGGCGGCGAGCACCTCCGCGGCGGCGGCGATCCGGTGCGCGGGCGCGGAGGTGCTCGGCCAGGCCTCCGCGACGCGGGCCAGGCGACCGTCCGTCCCGTCCGGCGTGGGTTCCGGGTCGCCCAGCGGCACCCCCACGTCGGCGTAGCGGATCCGGCCATCGGGCAGGCTCCAGGCGAGCGTCGGGCCCCGCGGGCCGGGCCGCAGGTTCGGCGTCGTGCCCCAGAAGGCACCCGGGCGCTGCCAGCCGTCGCCGCGCTGGACGGTGACGACCCGGCCGGCGGCCACGTCCCGCCCCAGTTGCCCGACGTCGGACTCGCGGGGCGCGGCCCACCAGGCCAGCACCGCCCAGACCGACCAGCCCAGCGCCATCGTCAGGAGGAACACCCGGCCCCACCGGCCCCCGCTGGCGGAGGCGGGAGCCGAATCGGTCACCACGCCACGATCGCAGCACCGCGCAACAAAGCACCCCGGCCGGTCAGGGCGGCGGGGACACGACGCTGCGGGCGTCGTCGGGCAGGCGACGGGTGACGCCCCGGCGGTCCAGCAGCTCCAGCAGCGGCACCGCCACCCGGCGGGTGGTGTCCAGGGCCTGCCGGGCGGCGCTGAGCGTGAACGGCTGCGGCAGCCCGGCGAGGACCCGGGCGGCGGCGTCCACGGCGCCGGGCAGCAGCACCACCGTGTCGGCCAGCCGCAGCAGCGCCCCGGCCCGCACCGCCGCCCCGAGCTCCCGGGGCCCGAGCCCCCACTCGGCGAGGCGGTGCGCCTCCGGGGCCTGGAACGGCCGGTCGGCGTACTCGGCGCGGACGCGGGCCACCGCGCGGGCCACCGGCTCGGGCAACGCGTCGCCGGCCGACGCGGTGACCCGCCCGCCGGCCACCCGCAGCGGCGGGCGGACGAGGGCCTCGACCAGGGCCCGGTCGGGCAGGCCGAGGCGGTGGCGCAGCACGTCGACGGGGACGCCCGCCTCCAGGGGGTGCGCGGCGGCGTACCGGGTGGTCTCGGCGGTCAGCCGGGCGGCCAGGGACCGCCAGTGCTCGGGGTCGGCCAGCCAGTCCCCGGCGACGGGGGCGGCGGTGACGGGCACCCCCATCCGGGTCAGCTCCCCGACCCGGGCCAGGGCGCGGCGGCGCAGCTCCCCCGCCAGGTCGGGGCGGCCGTCGAGGTCGGCGAGGACCCGGGCGCGGGCGGCGGCGGCCCCACGGCGGGTCAGTGGCGGCGGGGCCACGTCCAGCACGGTGACCCCGCCGGCGATCAGGTGCCGGCCGGGGTCGCGCAGCAGCGCCCGGTCGCCGACGAGCAGCGGCAGCGGCCGGGCCAGCCGCAGCCGGACGGTGTCGATGCCGAGCGGGCGCACCCGGGCGGGCACGGCGGCGGAGCCGACGTGCAGGGTGAGGGTGGCCGGCAGGTCGGCCGCCGGTTCCCCGGTGACGCGCACGTCGAGCAGGTCGGTGCGGCCGAACCGGCCGGGGGTGAGCAGCGCCTCGCCGCGGCCCAGCCGGTCGCGGGACACGTTGCGCAGGTTCACCGCGACCCGGGCCACCGCGTCGACCCGGTCGCGGGCGACGCCGAGGCGGTGCAGGCCCCGCACCCGCACCTGCTCGCCGGTGCCCGCCAGCTCCAGGTGGTCGCCGACGGCCAGCCGGCCGCCGCCGAGGGTGCCGGTGACCACCGTGCCGGAACCGGTGATCGTGAACGACCGGTCCACCCACAGCCGCACCGGCGCGTCGGCCGGCGGGTCGGGCAGCCGGGCCGCCAGGCGGTCCAGGGCCGCCCGCAGATCGGGCAGGCCGGCGCCGGTGACGGCGCTGACCGCGACGGCCTCCACGTGGCCCAGCGAGGTGGCGGCGATCTCCGCGCGGGCCCGGGCCAGCGCCGGCCCCGGGTCGGCCAGGTCCGCGCGGGTCACCACCAGCAGCCCGTACGCCACGCCGAGCGCGTGCAGCGCGGCCAGGTGCTCGGCGGACTGGGGCATCCAGCCCTCGTCGGCGGCGACGACGAACAGCGCGGCGGGCGCGGGGCCGACCCCGGCGAGCATGTTCGGCACGAACCGCTCGTGGCCGGGCACGTCGACGAACGCGACCGTGCCGCCGGAGGGCAGCGTGGTCCAGGCGAAGCCGAGGTCGATGGTCATGCCGCGGCGGCGTTCCTCGGCCCACCGGTCCGGTTCCATCCCGGTCAGCGCCCGCACCAGGGTGGACTTGCCGTGGTCGACGTGCCCGGCGGTGGCCACCACCCGCACGTCAGCCCACCGCCCGCAGGTCGGCTTCCGCCGGCACGTCAGTCCTCCGCCGGCACGGCCAGCACGGCGGCGCGCAGCGCGTCGTCGGCGGCGGCGGGGACGCAGCGCAGGTCCAGCAGCAGCCGGCCCCGGGCGACCCGGCCGAGCACCGGCGGGTCGCCGAGGCGCAGCGGCCGGGCGTACCGCTCGGGCAGGGCGAGGGCCCACGAGTCCAGCTCGACGCCGGGCGCCCCGCCGCCGCCGACCACGGCGGCCGTGGGCACCACCTCGGCCTTGCAGCCGTCGGCGGCCAGCCGATCGCGCAGGCGCTCGGTGCGCCGCCGCAGGGCAGCCGGGTCGGCGTGCAGGGCCGCCCGGGTGGGGGTGTCGGGGCCGTGCAGGGTGGCCGCCAGCGCGGCGAGGGTCAGCTTGTCGACCCGCAGGGCGCGGGCCAGGGGGTGGCGGCGCAGCCGGTCGACCAGGTCGGCGTCGCCGAGCAGCAGCCCGGCCTGCGGGCCGCCGAGGAGCTTGTCGCCGCTGGCGGTGACCAGGTGCGCGCCGGCGCGCAGGGTGCTCGCCGCGTCGGGCTCGGCGGGCAGCAGCGGGTCGGCGGCGAGCAGCCCGGAGCCGATGTCGGCGACGACCGGCACGCCGAGGGTGGCCAGCCGGTCGACGCCGACGGCGCTGGTGAAGCCGGTGACCACGAAGTTCGACGGGTGCACCTTCAACACGAACCCGGTGTCGGGGCCGACGGCGTCGGCGTAGTCGGCGAGGCTGGTGCGGTTGGTGGTGCCGACCTCCCGCAGCCGCGCGCCGGTGCTGGCCAGCAGGTCGGGCAGGCGGAACCCGTCGCCGATCTCCACCAGCTCGCCGCGGCTGACCACGATCTGGCGCCCGGCCGCGAGGGCGGTGGCGGCCAGGACGAGGGCCGCCGCGCCGTTGTTGACCACGTGCACGCCGCCCGCGTCGGGCACGGCGGCGGCGAGCGCGGCGAGGGCGTCGCGGCCCCGCCTCGCCCGCCGGCCGGTGGCCAGGTCCAGCTCCACGTCGGTGTGCCCGGCGGCGGCGGCCACGGCGGCCACGGCGGCGGCCGACAGCGGGGCCCGGCCCAGGTTGGTGTGCAGGACGACGCCGGTGGCGTTGAGCACCGCCGCCGGCGTCGCGGCGGGCAGCGCGGCGAGGGCGGCGTCGCGTACCCGATCGGGGGTGATCTCACCGGCGCGGGCGCGGGCCTGCGCGGCGCCGATCGCGGCCTTGACCCGGTCGCGGCCCAGCCGGTCGACGGCGGCGGCCAGCCGGGGGTCGGCGAGCAGGACGTCGGTGCGCGGGACCCGCCGTCGGGGATCGGCGTCGCGCATCGCGTCCTTCCCACGGGTTGCCTGGCGGAGACGGACGGGAATCGAACCCGCCTGGCCCGGGTCCCGGACCACACCGGTTTTGAAGACCGGGAGGGGCACCAGCCGCCTGAACGCCTCCACCGGCCATTTGACCACAGCACCCCGCCCGGCGTGCGGGGAGGGCGTCAGGCGTCAGCCCTGCGCGGCGCGGCGGTCGACGCGTGCGCGCTGCGGCACCACCGTGTACTTCGGGTCGCGGGCGGAGGCGACACCGCCGTGGAAGATGCCGAAGCGGGTGGCGACCGACGCGGCGAGCAGCGCCGCGCCGGACAGGCCGGACAGCAGCCGGCTGCGGCGACCGACCAGCGCGCCGAGGACCCCGGCGGCGGTCAGCGTCCGGCCGGCGCGCAGCAGCCGGCCGGGCACGCCGGTGCGGTATGGCTCGCTGAGCAGGCCCAGGCGGGTCTCCACCCGGTGCGCGCCCCACAGCTCCAGGGCCGCGCCGGCCACGGCCATCCGCCGGGCCGGGCCGGCCTGGGCGCAGGGCGCGGCGAGCAGGCCCACGCCGGCGCCGCTGGCCAGGGCGCTGCCCGCGAAGATGGTCGGCAGTTCCGGGTACGCCTCGTGCCACGACGGCACGGCCGTGTCGGCGAGCAGCACCCCCGTGTACGTGGCCAGGGCCGGCGCGGTGGCGGCGGCGACCAGTCCGGCGGCCCGCCCGGCGGCGGGCAGCAGCCGTCGCCCCACGCCGAGCACGCCCCGCTCGGGCAGCCACGGCGCGGCCTCGGCGACGGCGGCGACCCCGGCGGCCGGGCCGAAGACGGTGAGGATCCAGGTGCCCACCGACATCGGGGAGGTCGGCTTCGCCACCCGCAGCATGTGGTGGAAGCGGGCCGGCCGGCCCAGGTCGTTGACGAGGAAGTACGCGCTGGCGGTGACCGCCGCCAGCGAGGTGACCCGGCCGGCGCGGCGCAACGCCGGCCGGCCGGTGAGCTGCCCACCGGCGGCCAGCAGCGACGCCCCCGCGGCCAACCCGCCGGTGAACAGGTACGCCGCGATGTCCCACTTCCACACCGGCGGCTTCAGGATCGGGCGGCCGTAGTAGGAGGTGAACTCGGCCGGCGGGACGGTCAGCTGTTCCCCGCCGCCGCGTCCGCTGCGGTAGCGGCGGAACCGGTCACCGACCGGCTTCTGGGGTGTGCTCACGAGGACCCTCCGACGAACGCGGCGACGGCCGCCGCCGCCATGGCCAGGGCGGCCAGCCCGGCCCGCTTCCACATCCGGGGCAGGTCCCGGGTGGTGACCACCGGGTCGGGTGGCAGCCCGTACACCTCGGGGTCGTCGAGCAGCAGGAAGAACGCGCCGTCGCCGCCGACGCCGTCGGTGGGGTCGTGGCCGTAGAGCCGGGCCTGCGGCACGCCGCGCTCGTGCAGGGTGGCGACCCGGTGCGCGGCCCGTTCCCGCAGCTCGTCGAGGGGGCCGTACTGGATGGACTCGGTGGGGCACGCCTGCGCGCAGGCCGGTGTGCCGCCCGCGCCGAGCCGGTCGTAGCACAGGGTGCACTTCCAGGCCCGGCCGTCGCCCTTGCGCTGGTCGATCACCCCGTACGGGCAGGCGGGGATGCAGTAGCCGCAGCCGTTGCAGATGTCCTCCTGCACCACGACCGTGCCGAACTCGGTGCGGAACAGCGACCCGGTGGGGCACACGTCGAGGCAGGCGGCGTGGGTGCAGTGCTTGCACACGTCCGACATCATCAGCCAGCGGAAGTCGGAGCGGGTCTCCGCGCCGGTGCCGCGGCCGGGCGGCCGCGCCCCGGGCATGCCGAGGAACTGGGGGCCGGCGACGATGCTGCCCGGCGCGTCGGCGGCCGGGGCGGCGGGGCGGGGCTGCTCCACGAACGCCACGTGCCGCCACGAGTTCGCCGTCAGCGCGCCGGTGTTGTCGTAGGACATGCCGAGCAGGTCCAGCCCGGAGCCGGGCACGTCGTTCCACTCCTTGCAGGCGACCTCGCACGCCTTGCAGCCGATGCAGACGCTGGTGTCGGTGAAGAAACCCATCCGGGGCTGGGCGTCGGTCCAGCCGGCGTCCGGGGCCGGGTCCAGCGGCCCGTAGAGGCTGTTGGCGTCAGGCATCCCCGCCCCTGTTCTGTTCGTCGGCCGACGCCTGCGGCGAGCGTTCGTCGGTGCTACCGGCCGCGTCGTCGCCGCCGGCCGCGTCGGTGGTGACGATCGGGACGCGGCGCTGCGGGGTCATCCCGGCCCGCCGCCGGTAGTCGGCGACCAGGTCGAGCAGGGCCGGCCCGGTGGGCCGGCGGCCGGGCCGCACGTCGCAGGTGCCGACCTTGCTCTCCTGGATCAGCACGTTCGGGTCCAGGGTGATGCCGAACAGGTCGTTGGCCGAGTCGCCGGTGACCAGCCCCTCCGTGCCGAAATGGTACGGCAGCCACAGCTGGTGGATGATCCGCCCGTCGACCCGCAGCGGGGTGAGCCGGTCGGTGACCAGCACCTTCGCCTCGATCGCCGCCCGGCCGCTGACCAGGTGCGCCCAGCCCAGGTGCGTCAGTCCCGCCTCGGCGGCCAGCTCCGGGGACACCTCCACGAACATCTCCGGCTGCAACTCGGCCAGCGGACGCACCGTGCGGCTCATCCCGCCGGCCGTGTGGTGCTCGGTGAGCCGGCTGACCGTGAACACGTACGGGAAGACGGCGCTGTGCGCCTCCGGCGGGCTCGGGTTGACCGAGTTGACCGGATGCTCGTAGACCTTGCGGGTCGGGTTGGCCTGCTGCCCGTACAGGGGGTTGCGCATCGGGGACTCGGCCGGCTCGTAGTGCGCCGGCAGCGGGCCGTCGAGCACGCCGCTGGGCGCGTACAGCCAGGCCTTGCCGTCGCCCTGCATGACGAACGCGTCGTCGCCGGCGATGGCCGCCACCCCGGAGGCCCCCTCCGGCGGCCGGTACGTCGGCGGCTTCGTCTTCTCGAAGTCCGGCACGTCGTAGCCGGTCCACTCCCCCGCGTCCGGGTCCCACCACACGTACTTCTTGCGTTCGCTCCACGGGCGGCCCTGCGGGTCGGCGGAGGCCCGGTTGTAGAGGGTGCGTCGGTTCGCCGGCCACGCCCAGCCCCACTGCGCGGCCACCCAGTCCTGCTCGTGGCGGGAGCGGCGGCGGGCGGCCTGGTTGACGCCGTCGGCGTACACGCCGGTGTAGATCCAGCAGCCGATCGCGGTGGACCCGTCGTCGCGGGCCTGCGTGAACGCCGACAGCGGGCGGCCGGTGGCCACCTCGTACCCGTTGATCTCCCGCAGCACCGCCTCGGCGCTCGGCTCCGCGTGCGGGCCGTGCGTCGGGTAGTCCCAGGTCAGGTCGAGCAGCGCCCGGTCGCGCGGGTGCGGCGACCCGGCCAGCCTCTCCCGCAGCCGCCGGCCGAGGTGGTAGAAGAACCACAGCTCCGAGCGGGCGTCGCCCGGCGGGTCGACGGCCTTCTCCCGCCACTGCAACAGCCGCTGGGTCTGGGTGAACGTGCCCTCCTTCTCCACGTGGGAGGCCGCCGGCAGGAAGAACACCTCGGTGCGGCACTGCTCCGGCACGATCTCCCCGGTGGCCACCTCGGGGCTGTTCTTCCAGAACGTGGCGCTCTCGATGAGGAACAGGTCGCGCACGACCAGCCAGTCGAGGTTGGCCATGCCGAGGCGCTGGGCGCGGCCGTGCGCGGAGCCGACCGCCGGGTTCTGGCCGAGCAGGAAGTAGCCCCGGATCTTCCCGTCGATCATGTTGAGGACCTGCTGGTAGGTGCCGTGGTCGCCGGTCATCCGGGGCAGGTGGTCATAGCAGAAGTCGTTCTCCGGCGTCGCCGCGTCCCCCCAGTACGCCTTGAGCAGGCTCGCCGCGTACGCCCGGGAGTCGCCCCAGAAGCCCTTCTGGCCGGGGTGGCGGATGCTGTCGACCCAGTCGTCGAACGTCTCGTGGTCGGCGTGGTGCGGCATCGGCAGGTAGCCGGGCAGCAGGTTGTAGAGCGTGGGGATGTCGGTGGAGCCCTGGATGCTGGCGTGCCCGCGCAGCGCGAGGATGCCCCCGCCGGGGCGGCCCATGTTGCCCAGCAGGGTCTGGATGATCGCGCCGGTGCGGATGTACTGCACACCGACGCTGTGCTGCGTCCAGCCCACCGAATAGACCAGCGCGCCGGTGCGTTCCCGGCCCGAGTTGGCCGCCCACGCGTCGGCCAGCTCCAGGAACTTGTCCTGCGGGATGCCGCAGACCCGTTCCACCATCTCCGGGGTGTAACGGGCGAAGTGCCGCCGCAGGATCTGGTAGACGCAGCGCGGGTGCTGCAGCGTCTCGTCGCGCTGGGTCGGCGTGGGCACCGGCATGCCGTGCGACTCGTGGCGCAGCCCGGCCGCGCTGTCGCGTTCCTTGCCGGTGCCGGTGATCTCGGCGTGGTCCTCGTGGCCGGCGTACTGCCAGCTCGACGTGTCGTACGAGCCGGTGTCGGGGCGGTAGCCGGAGAACAGGCCGTCGAGGTCCTCGGTGTCGGCGAACTGGTCGCTGACGATCGTCGCCGCGTTCGTGTACGCCAGCACGTACTCCCGGAAGTCCAGCTCGTTCTCCAGGATGTGGCGCACCACGCCGCCGAGCAGCGCGATGTCGGTGCCCGCCCGGATCGGCAGGTAGGAGTCGGCGACCGCGCTGGTGCGGGTGAACCGGGGGTCGACGTGGAAGACCTTCGCGCCGCGCCGCTTGGCCTCCATCACCCACTGGAAACCCACCGGGTGGGCCTCGGCCATGTTGGAGCCCTGGATGACGATGACGTCAGCGTTGACCAGGTCCTGTTGGAAGTCCGTCGCGCCGCCGCGACCGAAGCTGGTCCCCAGACCGGGGACGGTGGCGGAGTGTCAAATGCGGGCCTGGTTCTCGATCTGGAGCGCCCCCATCGCCGTGAACAGCTTCTTGATGAGGTAGTTCTCCTCGTTGTCCAGCGTCGCCCCGCCGAGGCTGGAGATGCCCAGCGTGCGGTGCAACGGCCGGCCCGCGTCGTCGACGTCCTCCCAGGTGTCCTCGCGGGCGGCGAGGATCCGGTCGGCGATCATGTCGAGCGCGGTGTCGAGGTCCAGGTCCTCCCACTCGGTCGCGTAGGGCCGGCGGTAGCGCACCGTCGTCTGCCGCAGCGGGCTGGTGACCAGGCTCTTGCTGGCCGAGCCCTTCGGGCACAGCCGGCCCCGGGAGATCGGGCTGTCCGGGTCGCCCTCGATCTGGGTGACCCGGCCGTCGGTGACGAAGACCCGCTGACCGCAGCCGACGGCGCAGTAGGGGCAGACCGAGCGGGCCACGCTGTCGGCGGTCTCGGTGCGGGCCGTCAGCGCCGCCGAGCGGGCCGACTGGGCCGCCGCGCCCCGGCCGAGCGGGTCGGTGCCGGTGAGCTGCCGGTAGACGGGCCAGCCCGCGAGGAACGTCCGCAGGCCCATCGGCGCGCACCCCTTCCCCGTCGACAGAAGCTGACGTTCTGAACATAGGCCAGCGCCCGCCGCGCCGCGACCCTCAGCGGATCTTTTTCCGCCGCCGGGGGCGGTGCTCACCGCTGCTCACCGCTGCCGGGAGCGGACCTTCTCGGCGCACGCCAGCAGCGCGGCCCGCGCGTCGCCGCCGAGGCTCTCGATGGCCACCAGCGCCGTGAACGCCGCGTCGGCCAGCTCGGCGGTCACGTCGTCGCGGGTGTGGGTGACCCCCTTGCGGGGGTTCTGCCCGAGCACGCCGATCCACGCCCCGGCTGCCTCACCCGCCTCCTCGGTCAGCTTGAGGATCCGGCAGGTCAACTCCGCGTCCCCGGCGCCGTTGGCGGCGTCGAGCCACCCGCGCGCCGCCCGCACCGCATCCCAGATCGGCTCGTCCATGCAGGAAGTGAACCCCGACGGCCGCGCCGGGCCGCACCCGGGGAGGCGAACGCCCCCGTGCCAGATCGGCACGGGGGCGTTCGGGTGTTGTCACCTCACCACAGCTGCGCGACGATGTCGGCGGCCTGCTCCTCCCACTGGGCGTACGCGTACGGGTACGCCGACACCTGCACCGTCTGCGCCGCGGCGGTCAGCGGCAGCTCCCGCCAGCCGCCGACGTTCTTCAGCGCCCCGAAGAACGCCTTCGACGCGTACTCCGGGTCGGTGATCTGATCGGGCGAGCCCCAACCGGACGACGGGCGCTGCTGGAACAGGCCCTGCGAGTCGTGGTCGTTGTACGCGCCGAGGTGGCCGAGGTTGTACAGCTTCGACTCCTGCAGCGAGGTGGCCACGCCGATCACCGCGCCCCGTTCGCCGACGCCGCTCTCCTTGGCGGCCTCGACGATGGCCCTGGCGTTGGCCACCTGCGCGTCGTCGAGCGGGATGCGCGACTGCGCGCCCTCGACGCCGTGCGGGATCAGCTCGTCGCGGCTCGGCTTGCCCGTCGACGGGGTCGACGTGCCGGCGCCCGCGCCGGTGGTCAACGCGGACTCGGCGGTGGCACCCTCCCGGGTCTTGCCGGTGGCCAGGTCGATGGCGGCGACGGCGCCCGCGTGCGGGCCGGTGGTGACGGGGGCGGCGACGGCCGTGGGGCCGAACGCCAGGCCGCCGAGGACGGCGACGCCGCTGATGGTCAGGACGGTCCTGCGGTTCGTGGTTTTCGCGATGGCCGGGAGCCATCGAGTGAAGTCAGCCTTCACGATGGTTGCCCTTTCGGTCGACACGACGCGCTCCGGGGTGAGCGCCCCTCCGAACCCGCCCCGGCCGGTGGGGTTTACCGGCGGGCGGTACGGGGGACACAACCAGCTTCACGTGTCCGTCATTCCGGATACGGGTGCAGGCGGCCGGGTTGCGGCCCCGGCCACGCCCGGAGCCGGACACGACGGCCGGCACCGGTCAGCGGGCGCGCGGCGCCCCGAACCGGACGAGGACGTGCCAGAGCATCTTGAGGTCCTGCAGCGTGGCCGCCAGCGGGCCGCGGTCGGCCCACCGGTCGGGCTCGGTGACCGCCGAGGCGGCGGCCCGGCCGATCAGCGCGGCGTCGACCGGCTCGCCGGGGCGGGCGAACTCGGCGTGGATCCGGGCGGCCAGCGGCGGGATGCCGGGGCCCCGGAACTCGGCGTCGACCCCGTCGACCGGCAGCTCGAAGCCCGCGTGCCAGTGCAGTGCCGCCCCGTGGCGGGCCGCCAGGTCGGCCAGCACCCGGCCCACCCGGGTGCCCGCGAACGACGGGTCGAGCACGAACGCCTCGACGTCGCGGCCGAGGTCCACCGCACCGTGGATCTGCGCCTCGACGTAGTCGTCCAGCGCGCGGACGGCCGGGCCGGCGCGCCAGGCGTCCCGGTCGCGGCGGCGCAGCAGGGCCCCGAGCAGGGTGGCCGGGTCCGTCCCGGCGACGCCGAGGCTGACGCCCGTGCCGGCGGTGGCGTCGAGCAGCTCCGCCAGCACCGGCTCGGGCACGTCGACGGTGCCGAGGTGGGGCGGCTCCAGGTGGCTGTCGCCGAAGCAGAACGTGGCGCGGGCCAGCACCTGCGGCCTCAGCCGCAGGTGGCAGGAGCCGAACCGGGGACACGCGCCGTCGGGGTGGTCGAGCAGGTTGAGCCCGCCGTACGTCGGGCGGTCGGCCGGAAGCACGCCCGCCTCCTGGTAGGCGCCGCCGAACATCGCCTCCTCCCAGCGGTCCCGGTCGCCGCCGGGGAACGCGGTCAGGCCGCCGTTGGAGATGCCCGTGGCGAACTGGCTGCGGTAGACGCCCTGCGCGGCCAGCGCGTCGGCCACCGTCCGTCCGTCGGCGAGCAGCCGGTCGGGGTGGAAGTTCACGGTCAGCCGGCCGTGCGCGCCGACCGCCGCGACCAGCTCCTGTGGCCGGCGGCCGACGCCGGAGGCGGCCAGGTGCCGCGCGATCACGGCGCGGGCCGCCGGGCGCCGGCGTAGCGCCGACCGGCGTACGTGCGCCAGGGCGGCGGCCTGCGCCGGGGTCAGCGGTGGGTGGCCGGTGGCAGGGGCGGGGCGCGCCGTTCGGGGTGGGTGGGACACAAGCGCCGATTGTGCCTGGCCGGCACCCGAGGCTCGTAGCGCATTTCGCGCCGGCGGCCGGTTGACACGGGCCGGGCCCGATTCGAATAATTCATCTGCTGAACAAATTCCCGCCCGTGTCCCCGAGCCGCAGGAGGACCTGTGCCGCTCGTGGCCGGAGTCGACTCGTCGACCCAGTCGTGCAAGGTCGTCGTCCGCGACGCCGACACCGGCAGGCTGGTACGCGAGGGGCGCGCGCCGCACCCGGCCGGCACGGCGGTGCCGCCGGCCGCGTGGGAGGCCGCGCTGGCCGACGCCGTCGCGCGGGCCGGCGGCCTGGACGACGTGGCGGCCGCCTCGATCGCCGGGCAGCAGCAGGGCATGGTGTGCCTCGACGCCGACGGCGCGGTGGTCCGGGACGCCGTGCTGTGGAACGACACCCGCTCGGCCGGTGCCGCCGCCGACCTGATCTCCGACCTCGGCGGCGGCGAGGCGGGCCGGCGGGCCTGGGCCGAGGCGGTCGGCCTGGTGCCGGTGGCCAGCTTCACCGTCACCAAGCTGCGCTGGCTGGCCTCGGCGGAACCGCGCAACGCCGCCCGTACCGCTGCGGTGTGCCTGCCGCACGACTGGCTGACCTGGCGGCTGTCCGGCGCGCCGGGGCTCGACGCGCTGCGCACCGACCGCAGCGAGGCCAGCGGGACCGGATACTGGTCGGCCGCCACCGGCGACTACCGCCGGGACCTGTTCGGGTTGGCGTTCGGCCGCGACGACGTGCTGCTGCCGCAGGTGCTCGCGCCGACCGGCCGGGCCGGTCGGCTGCGCACCGGCGCGCCGCTGGGCGCCGGCGCCGGCGACTGCGCCGGGGCGGCGTTGGGTGTCGGCGCCGGGCCGGGCGACGTGATCGTGTCAATCGGCACCTCCGGCATCGTGTCCACCGTCTCCGACGTGCCGGCCGCCGACCCGAGCGGGATCGTCGCCGGGTTCGCCGACGCGACCGGCCGGTTCCTGCCGCTGGTGTGCACGCTCAACGCCGCCCGGGTGCTGGACGCGGCCGCGGCCATGCTGCGGGTGGACCACGCGGGGCTGTCGGCGCTGGCGCTGTCGGCCCCGGCGGGCGCCGACGGGCTGGTCCTGGTGCCCTACCTGGAGGGCGAGCGCACCCCGAACCGCCCGCACGCCACCGGCGCCGTGCACGGGCTGACCCTGCGGACCTCCACGCCCGCGCACCTGGCCCGCGCGGCGGTGGAGGGCATGCTGTGCGCGCTCGCCGACGGGCTGGACGCGATGCTCGCGCAGGGCGCGACGGTCGACCGGGTCATCCTGGTCGGCGGCGGTGCCCGCTCGGAGGGGGTACGCCGGATCGCGCCCGCCGTCTTCGGCCGCCCCGTGCTCGTCCCCCCACCCGGGGAGTACGTCGCCGACGGCGCCGCCCGCCAGGCGGCCTGGATGCTGTCGGGCGGGCCACAGCCGCCACGGTGGACGATCGGGCAGGCGGAGAAGCACGAGGCGGACGTCGTGCCGGCGATCCGCGAACGGTACGCGGCCGCCAGGGCGAACATCGTCGACCGCGCCGACTGACGGCGGCACCGCCGCGACACCGGTCGCCGCACCGCTGCGGGGTTACAGTGGGAGGTGCGTCGACCGGAAGGCGATGAGGTGACCACGTCCGCGGTGGTGGACCAGATGGAGTTGGGCGACCACGTCTGCTGGTTCCACGACGACGAGACCGACGGCCTTGACGCCGTGGGCCGGTTCGCCGCCGCAGGCCTGCGGCTCGGCCACCGGGTCGTCTGCTTCCTCGACGTGCTGTCCGCCGATGACGTGCGGGCGTCCGCCGCCCGCCACGGCGCAACCCCCGGGCCCGCGCCGCACGCCGGTGAGCTGCGCATCGTGCCCTGCGGCGACAGCTACCTCGCCGGGGGCCGGTTCCAGCCCGAACGGGTCGTCGACGCCCTCGCCGCCGAGATCGCCTCGGCGCACCGCGAGGGCCACCCCGGCGTACGGCTGGTCGGGGACATGGCCTGGGCGGCGCGCCGGCAGGTCGGCATCGACACGCTGCGCCGCTACGAGGCCGCCGCCAGCGCGCTCTTTCTCGACGGCCGGGCGGCCGGCCTGTGCCTCTACGACCGGCGGATCTTCTCCACCGAGTGGTGCCAGACGATGATGTCCGCGCACCCGGCCGCCGCCGCCCCGGCGTGCGGGCCGCGCTGGACACCGCTGCTGCGCGCCCACCGCACGGCCGACCCGGCGGGGCTGCGGCTGGTGGGGCAGGTCGACCGCAGCAACCGGGACGCCTTCGCGGCGCTGCTCGCCGCGGTCACCGAGGAGACGCCGGCGCGGCAGCCCGTCGTGCTGGACCTGTCCGGGCTGACCTTCGTCGACGTGCGCTCGGCCGCGACGCTCGTGCGGGCCGGCCCGCGCGGCGTGCGGCTGGTCGGCTGCCGGCCGGGGCTGGCGCGGCTGCTGGAGCTGGTGCGCGGCGGCCTGGCCGACGAGGACTGACGCCGGCCGGCCGGGCATCCCCGGCCGGCCGCGTGCTGACCGTCAGTGGCCCCGGGCCAGCCACTGCGCGAGGTGCGGCTCCTCCGCGCCGATGGTGGTGCTGTCGCCGTGGCCGGTGTGCACGACCGTCTCCGGGGGCAGGGTGAACAGCCGGGTCCGGATCGACTCGATGATGGTGCCGAAGTCGCTGTACGAGCGGCCCGTCGCCCCCGGCCCGCCGGCGAAGAGGGTGTCGCCGGTGAAGACGACGCCGAGTGCCGGGGCGTGCAGGCTGCACGCCCCGGGGCTGTGGCCGGGGGTGTGCAGCACCCGCAGTTCGGTGCCCGCCACCTCGACCGTCGCGCCGTCGCGCAGCTCGCCGTCGGGGGCCACGTCGGGGTGCACCATGTCCCACAGCACCCGGTCGTCGGGGTGCAGCAGCACCGGCGCGCCGGTGGCCCGGGCGAGCTGCGGGGCGACCCGCACGTGGTCGTCGTGGGCGTGGGTGGCCAGGATCGCCACCACCCGCCGGCCGCCGACGGTACGCAGGATCGCGTCGACGTCGTGCGGGGCGTCGACGACGACGCACTCGCTGTCGTCGCCGATCACCCACACGTTGTTGTCGACGTCGAAGGTCTGCCCGTCGAGGGAGAACGTGCCGGAGGTGACGGTGTGGTCGACGCGGGCGGTCACGGGAAGACCACCACCGACCGCAGCACGTCACCGTGGTGCATCCGGGTGAACGCCTCCTCGACCTGGTCCAGGGCGATCTCCTCGGTGACGAACGCGTCCAGGTCGAGCCGGCCCTGCAGGTACAGCTCGGTGAGCAGGGGGAAGTCGCGGCTGGGCAGGCAGTCGCCGTACCAGCTGGACTTGAGGGCGCCGCCGCGGCCGAACACGTCCAGCAGCGGCAGCTCCACGCTCATCTGCGGGGTGGGCACGCCGACCAGCACGACCGTGCCGGCGAGGTCGCGGGCGTAGAACGCCTGCTTCCACGTCTCGGGCCGGCCGACGGCGTCGATGACGACGTCCGCGCCGAATCCGCCGGTGGCGGCCCGGATCGCCTCCACCGGGTCGTCCTCGGAGGCGTTGACGGTGTGGGTGGCGCCGAACCTGCGGGCCCAGTCGAGCTTGCGGGAGTCGGTGTCCACCGCGACGATCGTCGTCGCGCCGGCCAGGGCCGCGCCGGCCACGGCGGCGTCACCGACCCCACCGCAGCCGATGACAGCCACGGAGTCGCCGCGGGTGACACCGCCGGTGTTCATGGCCGCGCCGAGACCCGCCATCACCCCGCAGCCGAGCAGGCCCACGGCGGCGGGCCGGGCCGCCGGGTTGACCTTCGTGCACTGCCCGGCGTGCACGAGGGTCTTCTCGGCGAACGCGCCGATGCCCAGCGCCGGCGACAGGACGGTGCCGTCGGTGAGCGTCATCTTCTGGGCGGCGTTGTGGGTGGCGAAGCAGTACCACGGCCGGCCCCGGCGGCAGGCGCGGCAGACCCCGCACACGGCCCGCCAGTTGAGCACCACGAAGTCGCCGGGGGCGACGTCGGTGACGCCGTCGCCGACCTGCTCGATGATCCCGGCGGCCTCGTGGCCGAGCAGGAACGGGAACTCGTCGTTGATGCCGCCCTCGCGGTAGTGCAGGTCGGTGTGGCAGACCCCGCACGCCTGGACGCGGACCACCGCCTCGCCGGGCCCCGGGTCGGGCACCACGATGGTGGTGACCTCGACCGGCGCGCCCTTGCGCCGTGAAATGACTCCCCGGACTTCCTGGCTCACGATTCCTCCTGGTCCACGCGCTTGTCGGTGTCGCCGCCACCGGGCCCCGGCCGACGACGCGGTACGCGCCGGCGGGCTGCCCGCGCCGATCACGTTCCCCGGCGAAACTACCGCCGATCACCTCGCCGGACCCACCGACGTGCGGGGGTTACCACCGGCGGGGCGGCCTGGACCGGTTCGGCCGGTCGGCCGATGCTCTGCGCGGCGGCGAGGACCCGGCGGGCGGCGGTGCGGTAGCGCAGCACCTGGACCGCGCCGAGCGCCCAGAGGGCGTACTGCACGGCGAAGGCCCACCGGAACGCGGCCAGGTCGGGGGCGGCCCGGCCGGCGGGGGTCGCCAGGTCCAGCACGATCCCGACGGCCAGCACGAGCGCGATCGAGGCGACGAAACCGCCCACGTTGACGATGCCGATGGCGCTGCCGATCCGGCTGGCCGGGTTGAACGTGCGGGCGTAGTCGAAGCCGATGACGGAGCCGGGGCCGTTCGCGGCGAGCACCAGCACCAGCACGACCAGCAGCCAGCCCGGGGCGCGGCCCGGCCAGGCGAGCACCACCGCCCACACCGCGGCGGTGGCCGCGGTGACGGCGAGCACGAGCACCGAGCGGCGCAGCGGGTAGCGGGCACACAGATGGGCGACGACCGGGCCCGCCGCCAGGCTGGCCAGGGTCATCAGGGTGAGCAGGGACGCGGCGGCGGTGGGTGCCATCTGCTGCCCCTGCACCAGGAACGGGTACCCCCACAGCAGGGCGAACACCGAGCCGGAGAACTGGGCGACGAAGTGCGTCCACAGTCCCAGCCGGGTGCCGGGCTGCGCCCAGGCCGCGGCGAGCTGTCGGCGTACCGTCGTCAGGTCGGGGGCCGGCACGGCGGCCGGCCCGCGGTGCGGGGTGTCCCGGACGACCGCGACGACCATGGTGAGCACGGTCGCGCCGAGCCCGGCGGCGCCGAGGAACGCCGGGGTCCAGCCCGCGTGGTGCAGCAGCGCGACCAGCGGCACGGCGCCCAGCACCGCGCCGAGCTGACCGAGGGTGCCGGTGAGCTGCACCATCATCGGGTTGCGCCGGCCGGGAAACCAGAACGCGACGATGCGCAGCACGCTGATGAACGTCATCGCGTCGCCCAGGCCGACCAGCACCCGGGCGGCGACGGCGAGGCCGACGTCCGTGGCGACCGCGAAGCAGAGCTGACCGGCGACCATCAACGCGCCGCCGGCGAGGAGCAGCCGCCGCGAGCCGTACCGGTCGAGCAGCACGCCCACGGGCACCTGCATCGCCGCGTACACGGCGAGCTGGGCGACGGTGAAGGTGGCCAGCGTGGCCGCGCTGATGTCGAAGCGGTGCGCCGCGTCGACCCCGGTGACGCCGAGCGAGCCGCGGTGGAACACCGCCGCCACGTACGCGCTGAGGGCGACGGCCCAGACCCCGACGGCCCGCCGGCCGGGCGCGGCGGTCGCCTCGACCGCGGCGGCGGCCTCCACGGCGGTGGCGTGCAACGCCCGGTCGGCGGCCATCAGCGCGGCGACGTCGCCGGCCGTCGCGCGGCGGCGCCCGCCACCGGGCTGGGATGCGTCATCCATCCATGATGGGCGTCGCTCGCGCCGGTGTCCGCCACGGGCGGGCGGAACGTGGCGCGGCCCACCCGGGCGGCGCTGTGGCGTGCGCCACCTGATGGACACGCCGGTGCCGGGCGGCGGCGTCGGAACGGACTGGGCAGAATCGACACATGTCTTCCCGCCGGTGGCTGCTCGCCGATCAACTCGGGCCCCACTTCCTCGACGACGCGGCGCAGCCGGTGCTGCTCGTGGAGGCCCGGGAGCTGTTCCGGCGCCGCCCGATGCACCGACAGAAGGCGCACCTGCTGCTCTCCGCGCTGCGGCACCGCGCCGCCGAGCTGGGCGACCGGGCCCTGCTGGTGCGCGCCGACACGTTCCGGCAGGCGCTGGAGCGCGTCGACGGGCCGGTCGAGGTCTGCCACCCGCCGTCGCGGGCCGGGCTGGCCTTCGCCCGCTCGGTGCCGGGGCTGACCGTCCTGCCGCCGCGTGGTTTCCTCGTCCGCCGGGAGGACTTCGCGGCGTGGGCAGACGCCGACCGCCGGGGGCCGCTGCGGGTGTCCGACTTCTACCGCTGGGCGCGGCGCGAGCACGGCGTGTTCGAGGGCCCGCCGGGGCGGGTTCCCCGCCGTCCCCGCCGCGCCGCCACCGCCGGGCTGGTGGCGCCGGCTCCCCCACCGATCGTGGAGGACGACATCGACGCGGAGGTCCGCGCCGAGCTGGACGGCTGGGAGCGCGACGGCGTGCGGTTCGTCGGCCGCGACGGCCCGCGCCGCTACCCGGCCACCCACGCCGAGGCCGACGCGAGGCTGCGGCACTTCGTGGCGCACCGGTTGCCCGACTACGGCCGCTACCAGGAGGTGATGAGCGCGGGCGACCCGCTGCTGACCCACAGTGTGCTGTCGTCGTCGTTCAACCTGGGGCTGCTCGACCCGGCGGAGGCGGTCCGGGCCGCCGAGGGCGCCTGGCGGGAGGGGGCCGCGTCGCTGTCGGCGGTGGAGCCGTTCATCCGGGGGCTGCTGGGCTGGCGGGAGTTCCTCTGGCAGCTCTACTGGTATTACGAGCCGGGCTACCGGGGCGGCAACTGGCTGGCCGCGACCGAGCCGCTGCCCGACTGGTTCGCCGGGCTCGACGCCGACGCCGTGGAGGCGCGCTGCCTGGCCGACGTGCTCGCCGGGGTCCGCGACCGCGCCTGGGCGCACCACGCGCAGCGCCTGCTGGTGCTCGGCAACTACGCGTTGCAGCGCGGCTGGCGGCCGGCGGAGCTGGCGGACTGGTTCCGGGACTGCTTCGTCGACGGCACCGACTGGGTGATGAACGCGACCGTCATCGGCATGAGCCAGTACGCCGACCTGGGCCGCATCGACACCCGCCCGTACGCCGTCGACGGCCGCTACATCGACGAGCTCAGCGACTACTGCACCGGGTGCCGCTACCAGCCGGAGACGACGCTGGGCGACCTGGCCTGCCCGTACACCGGGGGGTTCGACGCGTTCCTGCACCGCAACCACGACCGGCTCGTCGGCGACGCGCGGCTGGCCGCGGAGCTGGCCGAACGCGACGATCCGCAGCTACGCGACGCGGTGCTGGCGCAGGAGGACAAGCGCGGCAGCAGCCCGCCCTGACGCAGACGGCGGCGCGTCGGTTCACCCGCGCCGCCGGTCGGCGTGCGTCAGTGGTCGGCGGGGCGGCCCGCCCAGAAGCCGGTGACGAGGCGGTGGAACTCCTCGGCCCGCTCGATCTGCGGCAGGTGCCCCGTGTCGGCGAACAGGTGGGTGCGGGCCCGGGGCAGCCGGGCCCGGGCGGCGTCGAGGTGGGCGGCGGGCAGGATCAGGTCCCGGTCGCCCCAGACGACCAGGACGGGCAGGTCCAGCCGGGCCACCGCGTCGAGCAGTTCCTGACGCCACGGCGCGGCGACGCCCCGCACCGTGCCGAGGCTGGCGACGAGTTCGCCCATCACCCGGGCGGCGTGCGGGCGGCGGGCCACCGCCAGCGCCTCGGCGAGGCGGGCGGCGGTGACGTGCCGCCGGTCGTGGAACAGGGCCCGCTCGGTGCGGCGGGCCACGGCCCGGCTCGGCCGCAGCAGCAGCCGGGCCAGCGGTCGCACCGCCAGCAGCCGCAACCCGATGGTCACC
This sequence comes from Micromonospora sp. DH13, assembly GCF_020873825.1. Lineage (NCBI taxonomy): Bacteria > Bacillati > Actinomycetota > Actinomycetes > Micromonosporales > Micromonosporaceae > Micromonospora > Micromonospora sp. DH13. Next base: position 368,562 of record NZ_JAHWGR010000001.1, on the reverse strand, counting down.
TCGCGGCCGAAGCCGGCGCTGGCGACCAGCACCAGGCTGGCCACGCGGGCCGGGTCGTCGACGGCCAACCGCATGGCCACCGCCCCGCCGAGGGAGTTGCCGACCAGGTGGGCGGGGCCGGTCACGCCGAGCGCGTCGAGGCAGTCGGCGGCGGCCCGGGCCAACGCCGGCAGGGTGTGCGGCTCGTCCAGCGGCGCGGACCCGCCGTGCCCGGCCAGGTCGAGGCTGATCACCCGGTGGTCGCGGGCGAGCCGCCCGTGCAGCTCGGCGAAGTCGGCGAGGGTGCGGCCGATGCCGTGCAGCAGCACCACGGGCGGGCCGTCGCCGGTGACCCGGCACCGGGCGACGCGCCCCCGCACCGTGACGATGGTGTCGGCCGGTCCGCTCACCCCGGCTCCCCCGCCGGCCCGTCGGCGGCCCCGCTGCCCCGGTTGCCGGCCGGCGCGGCGGGGCCGGGCACCGCAGGCCGGTTCGCGGCGGGTGCCGGCGCGGCGGCGGGCCGGTTCACGGCGAGGGCGAGCACCCGGCCATACCCTGCGGGGGCGAGCCGGGCCAGCAGGTCCGGCAGCCGCGCCGACCAGCCGATCAGCACCCGCCCCCGACGCCGCTGCACACCACGCAGGATGGCCTCGGCGGCGGTCGCCGGGTCGATGGACAGCAGCCGCTCGAAGCGGCGGCGGGCGGCCTCGTACTCCTCGACGGGCACCCCGCTGCCGACGCGGGCGTCGGCGGCGATGCGGGTGCGGATGCCGCCGGGGTGCACGCACGTCACCCCGATGCCGTCGCCGGCCAGCTCCTGGCGCAGCGCCTCGGTGAAGCCCCGCACGGCGAACTTGCTGGCCGCGTAGGCGGCCTGCCCGGCGGGGGCGATGAGCCCGAAGAGGCTGGACACGTTGACCAGGTGCGCGCCCGGCTCGGCCTTCAGGGCGGGCAGCAGGGCGTGGGTGAGCTGCACCACGGCCCGGAAGTTGACGTCGACCACCCAGCCGAACTCGTCCAGGGTGACCTGGTCGAAGCGGCCGCCCAGCGCGACACCGGCGTTGTTGACCAGCAGCCGCAGCCGCGGGTGGCGCCGCCGCAGCTCCTCGGCCACCCGGGCCGTGGCGGCGGCGTCGGCCAGGTCGACCACGACGGTGTCGACCTGCCGGCCGGGGTGGGCGGCGCGCAGCGCGGCGGCCACGGCGGCGAGCCGGTCGGCGTCGCGGTCGAGCAGCACCAGGTCGGTGCCGCGCCGGGCCAGGCCGTGGGCGACGGCCTCGCCGATGCCGCCGGCCGCCCCGGTGACCACGGCCGTGCCGGCCGTGAAGTCGAACCTGCGCACGTCGATCTCCCTTCGCCCCGCCCGGTCAGCCGACGCCGCTGCCGGCCGGGTGGGCCGGGTCGCGTCGCTGTGTCGGGGACACCTGCGGGGCGCGCGAGAACCGCACGCCGGCGTCGGTGAGCCGGCCGTGCCGCATGAGCAGCACGTCACGGACGTAGTTCTGGTACAGCCGCCACGGCGCGGACGCGCCCTGCTTGGGCAGCGCGTCGACGCTGCGCAGCACGTAACCGGCCTTGAGGTCGATGATCGGCTCCAGCGGGCCGCCGGTGGGGGCCAGCGGGGTGACGATCTGCTGGCCGGTGGCGTCCAGGTGCCGCAGCAGCCGGCACACGTACGTGGCGACGAGGTCGGCCTTGAGCGTCCAGGAGGCGTTGGTGTAGCCGATGGTCATCGCGAAGTTCGGCACCTGCGACAGCATCATGCCCTTGTAGGCGACCGTCGCGCCGAGGTCGACGTCCCGCCCGTCGACGGTGAGCGTCATGCCGCCGAGGGCGAGCAGGTCGAGACCGGTGGCGGTGACGACGACGTCGGCGGTCAGCTCGACGCCGGAGGCGAGCCGGATGCCGGTGGGGGTGAACGTGTCGATCCGGTCGGTCACCACGTCGGCGCGGCCGGTGCCGAGGGCGGCGAACAGGTCCCCGTCGGGGGCCACGCACAGCCGCTGGTCCCACGGGTCGTAGCGGGGGGAGAAGTGCCGGTCGACGTCGTAGCCGGCCGGGAGGCGGCCGGCCGCCGCGCGCCGCAGGAACCGCTTGACCAGCGTCGGGGCGCGGCGGCTGAGCTGGAAGTTGGCGGTGCCGAGCAGCACGTTCTTCCACCGCACCACCGGGTACGCGGCCTTCGCCGGCAGCCAGCGCCGCAACGCGTCGGCGAGCACGTCGCGCGACGGCAACGCGATGACGTACGTCGGTGAACGCTGCAGCATCGTCACGTGGGCGGCCCGCCGCGCCAGGGCCGGGACGAGGGTGACGGCGGTGGCGCCGCTGCCGACCACGACCACCCGCGCGTCGGTGTGGTCGAGGTCGGCCGGCCAGTGCTGCGGGTGGACCAGCCGCCCGGTGTACGAGTCGACGCCCGGCAGGTCGGGGGTGTAGCCGGCGTCGTAGCGGTAGTAGCCGGAGCAGACGAACAGGAATCCGCAGGTGACGGTGACGTCCTCGTCGGTGTCGTCGCGGTGGGCGCGCACCGTCCAGCGGGCCGTGGCGCTGTCCCACCGCGCGGCGAGGACCCGGTGGTGGAACCGGATGTGCCGGTCCACCCCGTACTCGCGGGCGGTGTCGCGCACGTATGCGCGGATCGACTCGCCGTCGGCGATGGCGCGCGGGTTCGTCCACGGCTTGAACGCGTAGCCGAGGGTGAACATGTCCGAGTCCGACCGTATGCCCGGGTAGCGGAACAGGTCCCAGGTGCCGCCGATCGCGTCGCGGGCCTCCAGCACCGCGTACGTCTTGTCGGGGCAGGTGCGGCGCAGGTGGCAGGCCGCGCCGACGCCGGAGAGGCCGGCGCCGACGATCAGCACGTCGACGTGCTCGCAGGCCATGACGTGTCTCCCGTCGCAGGCGGTGAAACGGACACTATCCACCGCCGTCGACGGCGGTCAACGCCCGGCCTCGGGTGGCGCGATCGGGACCGGGGCGGGCCCGACGGCCGGCATGATCGGGGCATGCGGTCAGGATCGGGGCGGGGCAGGCGCAGTGTCGCGCACACCGCCGACGTGCGGATCGAGGCGTGGGCGCCGGACCGGGAGGGCTGCGTGGCCGAGGCCGTGGCGGCGATGGTGGAGACGTTCGCCGACACCACCGGCGCGGGCGCGGGCGTCGAGGCGGCGTTCGACGTGCCGGCCGGCGACGACGCCGACCTGCTGGTGGGCGTCCTCGACGAGGTGATCTTCCAGTTGGAGACCGGGGGGACGCTGCCGGTCACGACACGGGTGAGCGCCACCGGCTCCGGCGGCCTGCGGGTGTGCTGGCGGCTCGTGGACACCGGCGCGGTGGAACTGGTCGGCGCGGTGCCGAAGGCGGTGGCCCTGCAGGAGCTGCGCTTCGGCCCCGGCCCGCGCGGCTGGTCCTGCGCGGTGACCCTCGACGTGTGAGCGCCCGCTCAGCCCTTGACCACGCCGAGCGGCACCAGCCGGGCCACCCGGCGGCACAACCCGGCCGCCTCGGCGACGTCGACCACCGCCGACACGTCCTTGTACGCCTGCGGTGCCTCCTCGGCCAGCCCCCGCCACGACGCCCCCCGCACCGCGATGCCCCGCGCCTGGAGTTCCCGGCGCAGCTCCTGCCCGCGCACCGACCTCCCCGCCTGCGCGCGGCTGCGCACCCGGCCCGCCCCGTGGCACGTCGAGGCGAACGCGGGCGCACCGGCCACGCCGGTGAGCACGTACGAGGCGGTGCCCATCGAGCCAGGGACGAACACGGGCTGCCCGGCGGCGCGCAGGTCGGCGGGCAGCTGCGGATGCCCGGGCGGCAGGGCCCGGGTGGCGCCCTTGCGGTGCACGCACAGCCGCCGGTCCGCCCCGTCCACCCCGTGCGTTTCGATCTTGGCGAGGTTGTGCGACACGTCGTACACCAGGTGCAGGCCGCTGCCGGCGGTGCGGGCGAAGACCCGGCGGGCGGCGGCGGTGAGCAACTGCCGGTTGGCGCGGGCGTAGTTCGCGGCGGCGGCCATCGCCCCCAGGTACGCCCGGCCCTGCGGCGACCGCACGGGCGCGCAGGCCAGCTGCCGGTCGGGCACCTCGATGCCGTGGCCGGGCATCGCCCGTTCCATCGCCCGGACGTGGTCGGTGCAGATCTGGTGGCCCAGGCCCCGCGACCCGCAGTGGATCATCACGACGACCTGGCCGGCGCGCAGCCCGAACGCCGCCGCGACCGCCTCGTCGTGCACCTCGTCGACCGCCTGCACCTCCAGGAAGTGGTTGCCGGAGCCGAGGCTGCCCACCTGCTGCTGGCCGCGCTGCACGGCGCGGTCGCTGACCTGCCCGGGGTCGGCGTCGTCGACCACGCCGGCGTCCTCGCAGCGCGCCAGGTCGCGGGGCACGCCGTGGCCGCGTTCGACGGCGTAGCGGGAGCCGCCGCGCAGCACCGCGTCCAGTTCGGCCCGGTCGGCCAGCTGCCACACCGCGCCGCGGCCCATGCCGCGCGGGATCGCCGCGTCGAGGCCGTCCATCAGCGCGTCGCGCACCCTCGGCAGGTCGGTCCGGTCGAGGTCGGCGGCGAGCAGCCGCACCCCGCAGGAGATGTCGAAACCGACGCCGCCCGGGGAGACCACGCCGCCGGCGGCCACGTCGGTGGCGGCGACGCCGCCGATCGGGAACCCGTACCCCCAGTGCACGTCGGGCATCGCGTACGAGGCGCCGACGATCCCGGGCAGGGTCGCCACGTTCGCCACCTGCTGCGGCCACCGGTCCTCGTCGAGGTGCGGGATCAGCTCCCGGGAGGCGAACACGACCCCCGGCACCCGCATCGGGTCGCGCCGGTCGATCCGGAACCGGTACGGCGACTCCTCGACCAGCTCCATGCCGCTGCGGCTACCCGCCCGGCGGCCGGCTACACGTCGCGGCCGCACCCCGGCGGTTCGACGCCGCCAACGGGGGTAGTGCCCCCGCATGCCTCAGCGCTACGACGACTACCCCCGCATCGCGATCATCACCGGCGCCGACTCCGGCATCGGCAAGGCGTGCGCGGTGGCGCTCGCCGACGCCGGCTTCGACATCGGCATCACCTGGTACGGCGACGCCGACGGCGCCCGGCGCACGGCCGACGAGGTACGCGCCGCCGGCCGCCGCTGCGCCACCGCCGAGCTGGACCTGACCCGGCTGCCGGACGCGGCGGCCGTCGTCGACGAGCTGGCCGACCGGCTCGGCGGGCTCGGGGTGCTGGTGAACAACGCCGGCACGGGCGCGTCCGCGCCGTTCGTCGAGACGAGCTGGCAGCAGTGGCGCGACGTGCTGGCGGTGGACCTGGACGGGCCGTTCCTGTGCGGTCAGCGGGCCGCCCGGCGGATGCGGGCGGCGGGCACCGGGGGCCGGATCGTCAACATCACCAGCGTCCACGAGCACGCCCCCCGGGTGGGTTCGTCGGCGTACTGCGCCGCGAAGGGCGGGCTGGGCCTGCTGACCCGGGTGATGGCGCAGGAACTGGCCGCCGACGGGATCACCGTCAACGCGGTCGCCCCCGGTGAGATCGCCACCCCGATGACCGGGCAGGAGGACGTCGACCCGCTGACGCAGGCGCGCCCCGGGGTGCCGGTGGGGCGGCCCGGCGACGCCCGGGAGGTCGCGGCGGTGGTGGCGCTGCTGGCCTCCCCCGCCGCCGCGTACGTGACCGGGGCGTCGTGGCCGGTCGACGGCGGGATGCTGCTGATGGGCCCGCAGGCGGGCTCGCACCTGAGCGCCGACGACTGGCGGCAGGGCTGACGGCCACGACACTGGCCGCCGGCGGCCCCACCCTGTGTCCGGGGTGGGTGGCCGCCGACGCGACAATGGGCGGGGCCCGGGCGTGTCCCGGCGCTGTTGCGGCGTCTTCGAGGAGGGCCCGACGTGTCCGAGACCGACCCGCCCGACTCCGGCGACGAGTTGCGGGCCGACTGCGCCCGCTGCGTCGGGCTGTGCTGTGTCGCGCCCGCCTTCGCCGCCTCGTCGGACTTCGCCGTGGACAAGCCGGCCGGGCGGCCGTGCCCGAACCTCGGCGACGACTTCCGCTGCGGCATCCACCGGGACCTGCGGGCCCGGGGCTTCCCCGGGTGCACCGTCTTCGACTGTTTCGGGGCGGGCCAGCGGGTCGCCCAGGTCACCTTCGCCGGCCGGGACTGGCGGGCGGCTCCCGGCGAGGCGACCCGCATGTTCGACGTGTTCGCCGTGATGCGGCCGCTGCACGAGCTGCTGTGGTACCTGACGCAGGCGGTGACGCTGACCGCGCCGGGGCCGCTGCGCGCCGAGCTGGACGCGGCGCTGGCGCAGACCCGACGGCTGGCCGGCGGCACCGCCGCGCAGCTGCTGGCCGTGGACGTCGACGCGCACCGGGGGCGGGTGAACCCGCTGCTGGTGCGGGTGAGCGAACGGGTCCGGGGTGAGCGGGCCGGCGCGGACCGGCGGGGGGCGGCGCTGGTCGCCGCCGACCTGCGCCGGGCCGACCTGGTGGGGGCGAACCTGCGCGGCGCGGTGCTGCTCGGGGCGGACCTGCGGGGCGTGGACCTCACGCTGGCCGACCTCACCGGCGCCGACCTGCGGGGCGCGGATCTGCGGGGCGCGGACATGCGCGGGGCGCTGTTCGTGCACCAGTCGCAGGTCGACGCGGCCCGGGGCGACCACCGCACCGGTCTCCCGGCGACGGTGACCCGCCCCGCGCACTGGTCGCTGCCGGTCGTCCCGGTCCGCCGCCGCGGCGCGAACCCGGCAGGCCGGGTCCGCCGCCGCTGACCGGCCGACGCTGACCGGCCGACGCTCGACCCGGGCGGCGCTCACCGCCGGCCCGGGGGACGTTTGCGGGCCGGCCAGCCGGGCACGAGGGCCCCATGACCAGTGAGCGACGCTACGACCGTGCCAGCACCGACGAGCCGGACGGCGTGCCGGCCATGGAGGCCTCCCTGCGCCCGCCGGGCGATTCGGTGCGCACGAGCACCGACAGCGGGGACGACTTCGCCGACCTGCCGGCCGAACAGGCCCGCCCGGCCCGGGACACCAGCCGGGCCGGCTACGACGTCGACGCCGTCTCCGGCGCCGCCGACCCTTCCCGCGAACCCTGACCTCTCACCCGGCGGGCGGTGTCGGCGACGTCAACCGTCGTCGTGGGTCGTCGAGGAGTGCGGGGCGGCCTGGGCCGCCGCCCCCGCACCGGCGGGCCCGGCCGGTCAGGGTTGCGTCGTCGACGTGAGGCGGATGGCGCCGGCCGGGCAGACCTCGATAGCGCGGCGGACCCGCTCGGCCGCCGCCGGCGGCGGCTCGGGCCGCCGCAGCAGCACCAGCCCGTCGGTGTCGTCCTGGTCGAAGACCTCCGGCGCGGCGACCACACAGTTGCCGGACCCGCAGCACCTGCCCCGGTCCACCGCCACCCGCACCACGCCCACCTGGCTCACCAGGTCACCTGCAGGTTGTTGAGGCCGAACACGACCGACGTGTCGCGGGTCGACACCTGCTGCGGCACGACCGCGGCCCGCAGGGTCGGGAAACGGTCGGCCAACCCCACCAGGGCGATACGCAGCTCCGCGCGGGCCAGCGGCTGACCGATGCACTGGTGCACCCCGAAGCCGAACGCGAGGTGCTGGTGGGCCTGCCGGTACGGGTCGAACTCCTCCGGGTCGTCGAAGACCTCCGGGTCGCGGTTGGCCAGCGACAACACCGCGATGACGCCCTCCCCCGCCCGGATGACCTGGCCGCCGATCTCGGCGTCGACCAGGGCCAGCCGGGGCAGCCCCGTGCGCACCACGCTGAGGTAGCGCAGCAGCTCCTCGACCAGCTCGGCCGCCCGGTGCGGCGACTCGCGCAGCGCCGCGAAGCGGCCCGGCTCGCGCAGCAGCAGCAGGGTGCTCAGGCCGATCATGTTGGCCGTGGTCTCGTGGCCGGCGACGAGCAGCAGCAGGGCCATGCCGACCAGTTCGTCGACGGTGAGCTGCCCGGTGGCGACCCGGTCGCGCACCAGCCGGCTGATCAGGTCGTCGCCGTCGGCGTCGTGGTGCCGGGCGACGACCAGCTCACGCAGGTAGTCGCGCAGCTCCTGCGCGTGGGCCCGGACCAGCTCCATCGACGTCGTGCGGTCCAGCAGGGTGCGGCTGCGGACCTGGAAGAAGTCGTGGTCGGCGTAGGGGACACCGAGCAGGTGACAGATCACGATGGACGGCACCGGCAGGGCGAACGTCTCGACCAGGTCCGCGGGTGGACCCGCCGCGGCCAGGTCGGCCAACGCCGCGTCGACGGTCTGCTGGATCAACGGCTCGATCCGCCGCACATTCTTGATCATGAATTCGGCGGTGAGCATCCGACGCAGCCGGAAGTGTTCCTCACCGTCCATCCGGATGAAGCCGCCCTGCCGGTCCGACTCCGACTGCGGGGGCAGCGGACGCAGCAGCGGAAACCCGGGACGCTCCAGGTCGGCGCTGAACCCGGGGTGACGCAGCACCTGACGCACGTCGGCGTGCCGGGTGACCAGCCAGGCGGGCGCGCCGGTCGGCAGCCGGACCCGGGTCACCGGCCCCGCGAGCCGATGCCGCTGCTCCTCGTCGAGCAGCGCGAACGGGCCGTGATCGAGAGTGGACGCCGGCCAGAGCGGCAGGTCGGTAGCGGCGGTCGCGGTCACGCGGACACCTCCCGTGACAACTGAAAGTAACGCCATCGATCCGCAACGTTACCCACCGGTGTGCCCCGGCACAACCCCACCCCGTGACGCAACGTCACCCCAGTCGGGCCGCCCCCACCTCCGCCCGCGCCTGCGCCATGCCCCGGCCGGCCAGGGCGTCGGCCCGCTCGTTCTCCGGATGCCCGTTGTGCCCCTTCACCCACAACCAGGTCACCTCGTGCCGGGCGCAGGCCGCCTCCAACCGCTGCCACAGGTCCGCGTTCTTGACCGGCTGCCGCGCCGCCGTCACCCACCCGTTGCGTTTCCACCCGGCCAACCAACCCGTGATGCCGTTACGCACATACGTGCTGTCGGTGTGCAACCGCACCGACACCGGCCGGGTCAGACTCTCCAACGCCCGGATCGCCGCCATCAGCTCCATCCGGTTGTTGGTCGTCGGCGTCGCCTCTCCCCCGCACAGGTCCCGCTCGTGGGTGCCGTACCGCAGCACCGCACCCCACCCACCCGGACCCGGATTGCCGCTGCACGCCCCGTCGGTCCAGATCTCCACGACCCCACCGGCCGCCGCATCCACCATGCCCGCAACCTACCGGCCGCCCCGACCGGCACCGACCACCCCCGCCGGCAGAAAACCGGCGGCGCCACCACCGGCGGCATGGCAGGGTGGCTCACCGTGACCGACCGCCTCGACAACCTCCGGGCCGAGATCCACGCCACCATCGACGACCTCGTCTGCACCGGCCGCGAGGCAGGCGTACAGGTCGCCGCCTACCTGCACGGCGAACCGATCGTCGACGCCCACGCCGGCGTCGCCGACACCACCACCGGCCGGCCCATGACCGCCGCCACCGGCGTCTACGGCGTCTCCACCGGCAAGGGACTCACCGCCACCGTCGTACACGTGCTGGCCGAACGCGGGCACCTCGACTACGACCTGCGCATCGCCGACGTGTGGCCCGAGTTCGCCCGCCACGGCAAGGACCACATCACCCTGCGCCACGCCCTCACCCACACCGCCGGGATACCGGCGCTACCCGCCGACGTCACCCTCGACGACTTCGCCGACTGGGACCGCATGTGCGGCATCGTCGCCGACGCCCGCCCCCTGTGGACACCCGGCCACCAACTCGCCTACCACGCGTGGACGTTCGGCTGGATCGTCGGCGAGGTGATCCGCCGCGTCACCGGCCGCCGCGTCGGCGACATCCTCACCGAGGATGTCGCCGCGCCCCTCGGCGTCGCCGGGGAACTGCTCTGCGGCGTCCACCCCACCGCCCAACCCGGCCTGGCCCGCATGGAAGACGGCAACCTGTCGACCATGCTCGAGGTGTTCGCCGGTCAACTACCCCACCTCGACCGGGTCGTCCCGCCCGGGGTCCGCCCCGACGTCACCCTCGCCACCCGACCCGACGTGCTCGCCGTCGACGTGCCCGCCGTCGGCACCCTCACCGCCCGCGCCGCCGCCCGCATGTACGCCGCGCTCCTCGGCCCCGTCGACGGCGTACGGCTGATCTCACCGCACCGGCTGCGTGCCGTGTCCTCCCCCGCCGTCCGCGGCACCGAATGGGTCTTCGGCCGGGAAACGACCTGGGGTCTCGGCTACTCCATCGACGACGACGGGTCCTTCGGCGCCGCCGGCAGCGGCGGCAGCCTCGCCTTCGCCTACCCCCGGTGGGGCCTCACCGTCGCCGCGACCCGCAACCGTCTCGCCGTCGGCGACGGCGACCCCCTGCAGCACCTGCGGGCCCGCATCCGCGACACCGTCGCCGCGAGCGCCGGCTGACCGGCGAGCCCGCGCTCACCCGGGCCGGCGCAGCCGACCACGCAACCGCCCCACCGCGTCACCGAGCACCGCGGACGTCATCGGCGCCAACGGGCTCGACCGCATCACCGCCAGATCCTCCACCACCCCGGTGTCACCGTCGAGGAACCGCAGCACCCGCGACGCCGGATTACGGTCGAACAACCCGTCGAAGAACTCCGGACCACCGACCCGACCCGTGTCCAGGGCCCGCAACGCCACCGCGTCCATCCACAGGTGCCGACGCGGATACGCCGGTGCCGGCACCGGCGCCCGCCCACCCGCCAACGCCGCCGCTACCTGCTCGGCCTGCCGCAGCATCGCCGAGAACGTGAACCCCGTCGACGGGCGGGTCGCGCCACCCGCTGTGCCCAACCGCACCACCCGAGGCGAGGGACGACGCGCAAACGGCGCATCGGTCATCGGAATCACCCCGTCCTCCACCTCCCGCACCACCAACGCCGCCGGATCCCACCCGAGCCGACCCAGATAGCCGCGCAACGCCCGGTCGTACTCGTCGCCCGTCAACCGGGCCGGGGAGAACTCGGTGTACTCCACCAGCGCGAACCGGTCGCTGACCGGCAACACGTAACCGAACGACACCCCCCGGCCCGGCTGCGGGGTGCGGAAATCCATCAACACCGCCCGCCGCGGATCGAACAACGCCGCCTCCGAGGCGACCCACCAACCCCGGAAATGCTGCAACCAGCTCGTCCGGCCCGGCCGCGCCGGCGGCCGGGGACGCGAGTCGAGCACCCACGACGCCCGCACCAGCGGCGCACCGTCCCCGCCGCGCACCACCACCCGCGTGCCGTCGTCGTCGAGCCCCGCCACCGCCGCGTCGAACCGCACCGCCCCCAGCCGCCGCTCCGCCTCCGCCGCCCGCGCATACACCGGAGCGGACCGCACCATCGCATACCGCAGCGGCGCCAGGTCCAGCACCCGCCGGCGAGCCGGCGTGACCACCTCCACCTGCCCCCAACTGGCGCTGAGCACCCCGTCGAGCTCACCACCGGGGCGACCCCAGAACGCCCACGTGCGATCCTGGCCGCGCCTGCGCACCGGATCCACCACGGCGACCCGCAACCCCGCCAGCCCGTGCCGGTCCAGCGCCGCCAGGACCAGCGACGCGGCACCCCCACCGCCGACCAGGGCGACGTCGACGTCGACCGGCACGCCATCGTTCACCCCGACACGCTGTCACACCACCCGCCGCCACCCGACACCGGCCGGCGGCGACAACGCCACCGTCACCATCACTCGCCGCGCCGGTGCACGGCCTCCAACCGGGTCAGGTCCCCGTCGGTCAACCGCAACGCCCCCGCCGCCACGTTCGCCACCAGATGATCCGGATCGCCCGTGCCGGGAATCGCCAGCACGTTCGGGCCCCGCCCCAACGTCCACGCCAGCCGGACCTGCACCGGCGACACCCCGTGCGCCGCGGCGACCGCCCGCACCTCCGCGTCCTCCACGCCGCTCGCGCCCGCCTCCCGGCCCGTGGTCGCCAGGGAAAAGAACGGCACATACGCCACACCCTGCGCGGCGCAGTCCCGCAGGAACTGGTCGTGACGCGGCCGGTACCCCAGCCCGTACGCGTTCTGCACACTCACCACCGGCGCGACGGCCTGCGCCTGCGGCAGATGATGCGGACGGACGTTGGAGATGCCAAGCTGCCGGATCAGACCCGCCTCACGCAGCTCGGCCAACGCGCCGAAATGCTCCGCCACCGACTCCAGACCATCCTGCCGCAGATACACCAGGTCCAGGTGGTCACGGCCCAACTGCCGCAGGTTCTCCTCCACCTGCCCCCGCAACTGCTCGGGCCGCGCCAACGGCAACCACTCCCCCGACGCGTCCCGCGACGGCCCGACCTTCGTCGCGATCACCAGATCCTCCGGGTACGGGGCGAGAGCCGTATTGATCAGCTCGTTCGCCGAACGCAACGCCGAGAAATAGAACGAGGCCGTGTCGATGTGGTTGACACCCAACTCCACGGCCCGGCGCAACACCCCGACCGCCCGCCCCCGGTCGCTGGGTCGACCATCCGCCGTCTTCGTCAACCGCATCGCGCCCAGACCCATCCGGTTGACCGTGAGATCGCCCAGCGTCCACGTGCCCGCGGCGTCCGCGGTAACAGTCCCCGTATTCATGATCACGATCATGGCACGGACGGACCACCCACACCGCCCCACCAGCCCCCGCCACAGGACGGCAACGAAGAATTCTCAATCCCACCGGATCGAGGACCCAACCCTCCTAGTGTGGGACACACCGGTGCTACACACGGAGCTGGCCACCCGAACGACGTCCCACGCGACAGCGGACGAAAAGTGAGGGAAGACGCGTATGAAGGCACAGACAATCCTCGGATCGGCAGCGCTCGGCGCGGGCCTCGGCACACTCCTGCTCCCCGCCGCCGCCCTCGCCGACACCACCGTCTCACCAGCCACCACCCCGGTCGGCGGCACCGTCGTGCTCACCTCCACCTGCAACCCGAAATCCGGCGACGCGCTCTTCCACGTCACCGGACCCGACCGGGACCAGAACGTCCGATCCACCACCGCCGCAGCCGGCGGCGGACTCAGCGCGGAACTGTTCACCGCCGGATTCACCCTCGGCACCTACACGGTCACCGCCACCTGCGGCGACGGCACCACCTCAGGCAGCGCCACCTTCACCGTCACCCCGATCGGCGCCGCACCCGCCGGCACCGGCACCGACAGCGACACCACCGGCCTCCTCGCCACCGGCACCACCCTCGTCGCCGCCGCCGCCACCAGCGCACTCATCCTCACCCGCCGACGACGCCGCCGCACCACCGCACCAGCCTGAACCACACCACCCATCCCTGCCACGGGTGCCCGCGCCGGCCACCACCGACGCGGGCACCCCCACCTGCCCGAAAGGAGACACCGTGGCAGCCCCCCACCACACCCACCGGGCCGCCATCACACTGACCACCCTCACCGCCGCCGCCGGACTCGGCCTCCTCGCCACCGCCGCAACCCACACCCCACCCCCACCACCCCAACCCGACACCAAGCCCACCACCACCAGCACCACCAGCCCCGCACCACCCCTGCCCCACGCCACCCCCCTGCACATCACCATCCCCACCATCGACGTACACGCCGACATCGTCCCCGTCGCCACCACCACCGACGGCCAACTGGAAGTCCCCCCGGCCGGCCCACCCCCCACCGCCGGCTGGTACCGCCCCGGCGTCAGCCCCGGCGAAGCCGGCAACGCCGTCATCGTCGGACACGTCGACTCCCGCGACACCGGCCCCGCCGTCTTCTTCAACCTCGGCCGACTCAGACCCGGCGACCGCATCCACATCACCCGCGCCGACAACCGCACCGCCACCTTCACCGTCGACGACATCCGCGCCTACCCCAAGACCCGCTTCCCCACCGCCCTCGTCTACGGCACCAGCCCCACACCCCAACTCCGCCTCATCACCTGCGGCGGCCCATTCGACCAACGCCACCACACCTACCCCGACAACCTCATCGTCTTCGCCACCGCCGTGCCCTGACCCACCACCCCACCCGAAGATCCCCTACGGTTGCCGTCAGTCCCCGCAAGGCGGAGGTGACCGGTGGACCAACGACCCGCACCGACCCGACAGCGCACCACCCTGCCCGACCTGCTCCGACGCGCACTGCGCCGCCCCACCCGCGCCACACCACCCGCCACCGGACCGACCAACCCCGACGCCGTCGTCGACTGCGCCGTCTACGTCGACGGCCAACGCCAACCCGGCCGCCCCCACTACACCGACGCCCACACCCACAGCCGCCGCAACCGACACTCCTTCGTCTGGCTCGGCCTGCACGACCCCACCCCCGCCGTCATGACCGCAGTCGGACACACCTTCGGCCTCGACGAATTCCACATCACCCAGGCCCTCACCGACGGACACCGACCCACCCTGCAACGCCACGACGACGTCACCCTGCTCGTCCTCCGCACCGCCGCATACGTCGAACACACCGAACTCACCGACACCTCCGAAGTCGTCGACACCGGCGACGTCATGATCTTCATCGGCGACCGCTTCGTCGTCACCGTCCGCCACGGCGCACCCGGCGCACTCACCACCGTCCGCCAGGACCTCCAACAACGTCGCGCCATCCTCGCCGAAGGCCCCTGGGCCGTCGCATACGCCATCTGCGCCCGCATGGTCACCCAGTACCTCGACGTCGCCACCCACGTCGAAACCGACCTCGAACAACTCGAAGAAACCGTCTTCGCCCGCGAGCGCACCGCCGACATCCCGCACATCTACCAACTCAAACGAGAAATCGTCGAACTCAAACGCGCCGTCCTACCCGCACAGGCACCACTGCGCACCCTGGCCACACCACCCACCGACGGCCCACCCCCCGCGCTACGCCGCTGGTTCACCGACGTCGACGGCGACCTCGCCCGAGCAGTCGACCGCGTCAACGCCTACGACGACCTGCTCAACTCGATCCTGCAGACCCGACTGGCACAACTGGCCGTCGAACAGAACAACGACATGCGCAAGATCGCCGCCTGGGCCGCCATCGCCGCCACCCAAACCGCCGTCGCCGGCATCTACGGGATGAACTTCACCCACATGCCCGAACTGCACTGGCGCTACGGCTACGGCGCCGCACTCCTGCTCATGGCCACCGCCGCACTGACCCTGCACCGACTGTTCCGCCGCTCCGGCTGGCTCTGACCACCCACCACGACAACCCGGCACGCCACCCACCACCCACCTGTCCGGTCCATCCCACGGCGTCCCGTGGCCCGCCTCACCGCGGTGGCGGAATCGGCGTGGGGGGTCGGGGCGTTGTAACTGGCATGCGACCGGGGCTCTGCCGCCCGGTCAGCCCCGCCCCGTCAGCCCGGATCCCGGGTCGGGGAATGGCGGACGGGCCGGGGTCGTTACATCCTCCCGACGCCCCGAGCAGGCCGCCCCCCGGCCGCCGGGTGTGTGTCCCCCAGTCTTCTCGCGGTGCCGCCCTTCCCCTGTGGTGACGCCGTGTCTTTCCCCCGAGCAGAGGAGCACGCTGTCATGCGTACCGATCTGATTCGTCGTACCGCTCTGACCGTTGCTGGTATCGCCGCCACCGCTGGTGGGATCGCGGGTCCGGCGCTGGCCGCGCAGGCCGCTCCCGCGGAGCGGGCCGCCGCGTCGGTGCAGGCCGAGCGCCGCCCGGCGGGTGAGCGTCAGCTGGACGTGCGCTACGAGGCGCAGCCCAACTTCTACTACTGCGGCCCGGCCGCGGCGCGCAACGCGCTGAGCGTGCAGGGCAAGAACATCGACGTGGACACCATGGCCAAGGAGATGGGCACCACCGAGGCCGGCACCAACTCCATCAACGACATCACCCCCGTGCTCAACAAGGAGACCGGCAAGCCCGACGCCTACCGCAGCGTCGAGATCCGCACCCACAAGGCCGACGACAAGCAGACCGACACCCTGCGGGCCGACATCGTCCGCACCGTCGACAACGGCCGCGCAGTCGTCGCCAACATCGCCGGCACCACCACCGACACCGACGGCGTCACCCACTCCTTCGAGGGCGGCCACTACATCAGCGTCGTCGGCTACCGCGACAACGGCCACACCGTCAAGATCGCCGACTCGGCCAACCCCGACCAGGCCAGCTACTGGATCACCGTCGACCACCTCGCCGACTGGATCGCCACCCGCGGCTACGCCACCTCCTGACCCACAACCACCAGAAAGGGCCGGCCCCACCGGGGCCGGCCCTTTCCGCACCACTACGGCAGGATGACCACGTGGCGAAACGACACCGCAACCCGGCAACCCACCCCTGCCCGTGCGGCACCGGCCAGCCCTACCCCCACTGCTGCGGCAAACTCCACCGAGGGCAAGCCGACGCCGCCACCGCCGAAGCACTCATGCGCTCCCGATACAGCGCCTACGCCATCGGCGACACCGCCTACCTGCTGCGCAGCTGGCACACCTCCACCCGCCCCACCCACCTGCACCCCGAACCCGGCCAACGATGGACCCGACTCGACATCCTCCACACCGAACGCGGCGGCCTGCTCGACACCACCGGCACCGTCACCTTCCAAGCCCACTACCGACAGGCCGGCCGACCCGAAACCCTCACCGAACACAGCCGCTTCACCCGCGAGAACGGCCGCTGGGTCTACCTCGACGCCCAACCCGACTGAACCGCACCACCCCGGGCCGACGCCAACAGCCCCCACCTCACCGGCCGACACCACCCCCGTCCGGCCGAGGAATCACCACCGTCGCCTCATCGTCACCCACCACCGCCTCGTGCCCGCCACCACGCTGCGCCAACGGCGGAACCGGCCGCGTCACCTCCGACCCCGCATACGGACCCACCGGCTGGGTACGCTCCGACTCCTCACCCACCCGAGGCACCACCTGCGTCCGATCCACATCCTCCCCCGCCACCGGCGCAGCCGCCGCAGCCAACCGCTCCTCCACATCCCGCCGCCCCGCCCGATACGCCCGCGCGTGCGTCGCCACCACCCGCGACTCCCGCTCCGCCCGACTCAACCACGACTCCCACCGACTCTGCATCGGACGCACCAACCCACCACCGACACCGACCACCAGAATCCCGCCCACCGTCGCCAACACCGCCACCAACACCGGCGTCGTCACCGCCGTCGCCACGCCCACCTGATTCAACGCCGCGATCACCCCCAACCCGACGATGAACACCGACGCCACGCCCGCCAACACCCGCCCGTACGACAACCCACCCAACGCACTGCTGATGATGTCCTTCACCGCCCGAGCAATCGCGGCAGCCACCACCACGATCACGATCGCCACGAACGCCCTCGGCAACCAGGCCACCACCGCAGCGATCAGATCCGAAATCGGATTCGGCCCCCACAAACCGAACGCCACATGCAACGTCACCAACAGCACCCCGTAGTACGCCAGCTTCGCCACGATCTCACTCGCGTCGTACCCCGACCGCGCCAACGCCGTCTTGATCCCCCCACGCTCCACCGCCCGGTCGAACCCGACCCGCGCCAACACCCTGCCCACCACCCGCACCACAGCCTTGGCGACCAACCACCCGACCACCAGGACCACCACGAAACCCACGGCCCTGGGCAGGAAAAGCAACACCCCACGCAGCACGTCGCCCACCGCGTCGCCGAAATCGTCTCTCATCGCACAGATCCTTCACACCAGGGACAGCGAACAACCCGTCCGCTCTACCCTGACCCACCCGCGCGAAAACGGCACCCCCGGCCGACCGTCAACGACGACGACAGGCGTACCGAACCTCCGTACCCGCCTGCGTCACCGACGGCTCCACGATGTTGACCGTCGCCGTCTCCCGAGCCGTGCCCACACCCGTGAACGACCACTTCAACGGCAGACTCACCGACCGCTGCCCCCGGCCGACCCGCTCGCTGACCAACGCACCGGGCGGCGAACCGGAACGCAACCACTGGTAACGGATCGTCCCGGCGTTGCCGTTCGTCCGCACCGTCGCCGCCACCTCCACCGTCACGTCACACCGGGTCCCAGCCGGCTCGACCACCGCCACCGTGACCCCCTCGATCTCCAACGGGCTCAGCCGCTGCCACAGGAACAACCCCACGGCCACCAGCAACACCACCGTCAGCAGAGTGGACAGCACGGAAACCACCCGACGCCACACCGACCGCGAACGCACCCCCGCGCCCGACTGCGGCCACGCCGGGGCCGCCGGCGGCCCCACCGGCACCCCCGGACCAAACCGCGTCTCACCCCCGGCCGCGGCCACCGGCGCGGTGGAAACCCCGACGGTACGAGACGACACCGCCCCCGCCCCCGCCCCCGCCCCCGCCACCGTCGCCTCCGAACCGGCCCCGGACACCTGCGTCCGCCCCACACCCACCGTCCGCCCCAGACCCACGGTGCTACCCAGGTCCACGGTCGGCTCCCCCACCGACGCGCCCCCAACCGGAAACGCCTCCGTCGGCGCACCATCGGCAGGCAACGCCGCCGTCGGCTCGTTCGGACTACTCACCGCCGCCCCCCATCAACCTCGACCCCACCCGCGATCAACCCGGCGTGCAGAACGACTGCAGGCTCACATACACCGGCCCCACCGGCCCGGCCGAGTTCCCCGCGGCGTCGACCGCCGTGACGGACACCGGGATACGAACCGTCGTCTCCGGCGCCGCGAACGGACCCAACGTGCCCTGGAAGACGCCCTTCCCCACCGACTCCATGCCCACCGACGTGGACAACCGACCCACGGTGTACCGGAACGTCACCCGCAACTCCCCCGCCTCCGAACGATCGTCGGTCACACTCACCGTCACCGACGTCGACCTCGGCCCGTACTTGCAGCTCTCCGGCTCCAACGTCGTCACCCCGGTGCTCGGCGACCCCACCGAGGGCGCGGTGACATCCGACGGCGGGGACGACGTGCTCGCACTCGGGCTGGGAGTCGCCGACGCCGTCCGGGTGGGCCGGCTCGTCGGCGTCGACGACGGCGGACGCGTCGTGGCCGGCGCACCCGTGGTCGGGGCCGCCACCGTCGGACTCGCCGACGTCGGCGCGGGCGTCGGGGTACCGCCCGACGGACTCACCGTGACCTCCGGCGCGACCGACGCGGAACCACCGCCCGAAACCGGCGTCACCGCCCCGGTCGGATCCTTCGCCTCCACCGGCGCCGCGACGTCGGGCTCCGCACCCGAGGCGTACCGGTAACCGGCACCGCCGACCAGCACCGCCGCCACCAACGCCCCACCGACCAGGGCCGTACGCGCCCGCCCCGTCCGCATCCGCCGACCGGTGCGGATCTCCCGCCCCCTGCCGAACCCGGCGTCCGACCCAAGGACCGTGCTGGCCACGCTCGTGCTGCCGCCCGAGGAATCCGGAAACGGGAAGAACACGGCCAGCAGGGCGGCCCGCCGGGCCAGCTCCCGCACCCCGCGCTCCTCCCAGTCCGGCCCGTACGCCCCGCCCGCGATCTGCTCCAGGAAGCCGAGAAAGACCTGCGCCGGCTGCGGCCGGTCGTCGGGCCGCTTGGCCATCCCCCGGCGCAGCAGCTCGTGCACCGGCGGCGGGGCCGGATCGGTGGGCACCGGCGCGCTGGCGTGCTGGTCACGCAGGGCCAGCAGGCTCCGCCCGTCGTACGGGGGACGGCCCGTCAGGCACTCGAAGAAGGTCGCCGTCGCGGCGTAGATGTCGCAGGCCGGGGCCGCCGCCGCGCCGGTCCACTGCTCCGGCGCCATGTAGCGGGGCGTGCCGCTGACGATGGTGGTCGACTCCCCGCCGATCGGCATGGCGATGCCGAAGTCGGCGAGCTTGCTCTCCCCCTGAGCGGTGACCAGCACGTTCTCCGGCTTGTAGTCGCGGTGCACCACGCCCCGGTCGTGCGCGGCCGCCAGGCCGGCGAGCGAACCCTTGAGGACGCAGAGCGCCGCCTCCGGCCCGGTGGGCCCGTTGGCCCGCAGCATCTGCCGCAGCGAGACGCCGTTGACCAGCTCCATGACGATCGCCGCCCCGGTGGGCGACTCGACGTACTCGTAGAGGCGGGAAACGTGCGGGTCGTCGATGTCGGCCAGCAGGCGGGCCTCGGCGCGGAAGGACTCACGGAACGACGGGTCACCGCCGAGGCCACCGACGAGGTACTTCACGGCGACCGGGGTGCCGGTCGCGTCGTGGGTGGCCAGCACCACCCGACCCGACGCACCCGAACCCAGCTCACGGACCTCGGTGTAGCCGGACACCAGCCAGCTGTTGGCGCTCATTCGACGGTCTCCACCGCTCCCCCGGGCCGCTGGCCCGCCCACACCCGAATCCGACGCCGCTCATTGTGACCGGCGCCGTCCAGTGGGCCATCGGCGCAACGGCTGCATCCCCTTCCCCGGGCGTGCTTTCGTTGCGCCGGTGTCGGTCGGCTGTGGCGACGTGGCGCACGTCGCGTAAGGCATCCTAGGAGGCTAGGTGAAGTGGGCCGGACCGTCGGGGCGGCGACTGACCCCTGGCGCGCGACCCGCGTTGGCAATATCCTCCACATCACGCGTTGCTCCTGGAGCTCCTTTTCACTCATGCGCCGCCGTCGGCCACAGAGGAGATGCCATGCACTTCGACCATCCGGAGCTCGACCGCCGCACCCTGCTGCGGGCCGGGCTCGGCGCGGCCACGGTCGCCGTCGTCGGCACGCAGCTCGCGACCCCCGCCTCCGCGCGGGCGGCGTCCGGTGCGGACCTCGACTGGATCATCGGCTGCGACGAGTGGGACGCCCGGCCGCCGGCCGATCCGCTCTCGGTCAGCGAGATCGCCACCAACAAGATCATCGTGCATCACATGGCGTTCCCGAACGTCACCGACTACTCCCGCGAGCAGGCCGTGAAGCTGGCCCGGGACTGCCAGGACCTGCACATGGACGGCAACGGCTGGTCGGACACCGGCCAGCACTTCACCGTCAGCCGCGGCGGCTACGTGCTGGAGGGCCGGCACGGCAGCCTCGAACGGCTGGCCGCCGGCGACCGGCAGATGGTCTCCGCGCACTGCCCGGGCGAGAACGGGCGCGCCATCGGCATCGAGAACGAGGGCACGTACGTCGACGAGACCCCGCCGGAGTCGCTGCTGGACTCGCTGGTCAGGCTCTGCGCCACGATCGGCCGGCAGTACGGCCTGCACGCCCACGACATCTTCGGCCACTGGGACTTCCGCACCACCGCGTGCCCCGGGACGGCGTTCTACCGGCAGTTCCCGGATCTGCGCAGGCGGGTGGCCCGCGAGCTGGGCACCCGCCTCGGCGACGTGCCGGCCCGGCGCTGGCCGGACCTGTGGCGGTTCGTCAGCTCCCCCTCGGTGCGGGTGGTGCAGTACCTGCTCACCCACCGGGGCTACGCGGTGCCCGTCAACAGCACGTTCGACGCCGCCACCGTCGCCGCCGTGCAGGACTGGCAGGCCCGCAACGGCATCCCGGTCGACGTGGACGCCACCCTCACCACGCCGACCTGGGAGACCCTCGCCCCCGAGCTGGGCCGGGACGCCAGCGGCGCGCCGGTCAGCGCCGTGCAGTTCATCCTCAACTGGAAGGGCTACGCCGACGTGGCGGTGACCGGCGAGTTCGACCACGCCACCCGCCTGGCCGTGCAGGACGTGCAGCGGCTGCACGGCCTGCCGCCCAACGGCAAGGTCGGCACGGGCACGTGGTGCGCGATCGTCGGCGGAGTGGTCCGGCAGTCGTTCCGGCGGCCCTGACGGACCCGGCCGGGCGGGCCGGCGACGGCCGACCCGCCCGGCCGCGTCGAGGCGTTGCCAACGGATGCGCGACCAGGGGTCAACAGTTGTTCTTCTTTCCCCTGGTGACGACGAGCTGCGAGGCGATGTCGCGCAGGCTCATCTCGTCACTGCGCAGGTGTAGTGCCATGGCGAGCATGGCGAGGGCGGCCAGTTCCAGCCCGCGGCACAGGTGCTTGTGCTCGTGGCCGACGAGGGTGACCGCGGCGCCGGAGGCGCGGAGCTCCTGGGCGAGATGAACGGCCTGGTCGAGCGCGGGCCGCGTCGCCGCGCGGGTGGAGATCTTCTCGGAGAAGATCCGGGTGATGCCGGCGCAGTGCGGTGAGTCGAGCCGGGTGTCACGGGATTGCCGGCCCGTGGAGGCACGGGCGTGGCCGATGCGGACGTGGCAGGCCGACCCCACTTCGCGTCGGGAGGGCGGGGCAGTTCGATCCAGATCGACCCCGGCTTGCGGACTCGGGGGTGGCGACGTTGAGCGTCTTGGCCAGGTGGGGTACGAGCCGGAAGCGAGCGGTGTCGTACTGGATGACGACCTTGCGCAGGCGAACGCCGATGAGACGCATCGCGTCCGCGACCGCCTGCGTAGCGGTCAGGATCCGGTCGTGGCGGCGCGCTCGCGATTGGCCCGGATCTCGTCGTGGTGGTCGGCGGCCCAGCCGATCAGCGAGGTGACGATCTCGTGTAGCCCGCGGCCCAGCGGGGCGAGGGTGTACTCGACGCGCGGAGGGACCTCGGCGTAGGCGGTGCGGGTGATCAGCCCGTCCTGCCCGAGCTGGCGAAGGGTCAGGCTGAGCATGCGCTGGGAGATGCCGGGGACCTGCCGTTGCAGGTCGGTGTAGCGCAGCGGCCCGGACTCCAGGACCGCGATGATCAACAGGCTCCACTTGTCGCCGACGCGGTCGAGGGTCTGGCGGATGAAGTCCATGTGCTCGACAGGGATGGCCGCGCACGGCCCGATCGCCGCCGCTCCTGCCGTCGCCTCTGCTCCGTCGACCGTCTCCATGACGCACATTCCTCTCCGACACGAACACCGGTGTGCCTTTTGTACCGCCTTCCATGCTGGCCTATCGTTGCGTTACAAACAAGTCGTAAGAAAAGGAGGTTAGTGATGAAGGTGGACATTTGGGCCGAAGTGACCTGCCCCTGGTGCGGCCTGGGGAACTACCGGGTGGCCAAGGCCATCGAGCGGTTCGAGCACGCGGACGAGGTGGAACTGGTCCACCACTCGTTCCCGCTCAGCAGCAGCTTCCCCGAGGGAGACACCTTCTCCGTCCGCGAGGCCCTGCTCCGCCGGCACGGTATGGGCGGCAGCCAGGCCGAGACCTCGACCCGGCGGATCGAGAAGCTCGCCGAGAGCGAGGGACTCATCCCGTACCAGGTGCTGGACAACAAGGTGGGTAACACCGATCTGGCGCACGAGTTCCTCGCCCACGCCAGCGCCCAGGGCAAGAACCGCGAGGCCTGGGACGCGGTCTTCACCACCTACTTCGGCAGGGCCGAGCCGGTCTTCTCCTCCGACGACCTGCTGGGGCTCTCCGACGAACTCGGCCTGGACCGCGAGCAGACCCGCCAGGCCCTCACCGACCGCCGCTACCGCCAGCAGGTCCGCGACGACGCGGCCCGCGCCCAGCGCCTGGGGGCGACCGGCGCGCCGTTCATCGTCATCGACGACCGCTACGGCGTGCCCGGCGCCCAGGACAGCGACAGCCATCCCCGCACCCTCGCCGACCACGCCGGCGATGAGCCGGTCTGCGGACCGGACGGCTGCGCCGTCCCCGAGCGCGCCTGATCCACCCCTGAACTGAGCGAAAGGCACCTGATCACCATGAGCAACCTCCTCGTCCTCGGCGGCAGCGGCCGCACCGGCGCTCACGTGCTGGCGTACGCGGCTCAGCGCGGCTACCGCGTCCGCGCCCTCGTCCGCGACCCCGACAAGGTGCAGGCACCGGCCGGCGTCGAGCTGATCCCTGGCACCCCTGCGAACATCGACGACATCCGCCGGGCTGCCGAAGGCACCGAGGGGGTGATCAGCGTCCTGAACAACGCCCGCGCCTCCGACAACCCGTGGGCCAAGCCGGTCAGCCCGCCGATGTTCATGACCGTCGCCGCCCGCCACACTCTCACCGTCATGGGCGAGCAGGGCATCCGCCGCATCGTGCTGACGTCCACGCAGGGCGCGGGCGGCGACTGGGCCCGGCTCAACCCGCTGGTCAGGGCGTTCATCAAACTGTCGAACATCAAGGCAGGCTTCGAGGACCACACCGGGGTCGACCAGGTCATCCACGCCTCGTCCGGCATCGACTGGACCCTGGCCCGCGCTGTGACCCTGACCGACAAGCCCGCCGGTGGTCCCGTGCGGGCCGCCGAGGCAGGCACCGAAAGGCCCGGCGCACGGATCAACCGCGCCGACCTCGCCCGGTTCCTCGTTCAGACGATCGAGGACGACGCATGGATCCGCAAAGCGCCCCTGGTCTGGAACACCCGCGGCTGACCCGTCCCGCCAGGCTGCGCTGGTCCCCTGATCCGTCAGCAACGCCCCGGGTCGGCAGGGCGGGTGCGCATACCGGCCTGTCGCTACGCAAAACGGATTTTTGCTGCCATGATGGACTCCCGCCGCCCGCACCGCAGCCGGAGGTCCACCATGGCCGATCCACCGCCGGGCATCGAGGACGAGGCGGTGGCGGCGCTCCTGGCCGCCAGCGGGGCCCTCGTCGGGCTGACCACCCGGTCGCTGGCCGGGATCGGCCCGGAGGTCACCCTGTCCCAGTTCCGCACGCTGGTCGTCCTGGCCGCGCGAGGGCCCCAACGCGCGGCGGAGATCGCCGCCGAGCTCGGCGTCGCCCCCTCCGCGGGCACCCGGATGTGCGACCGGCTGGCCGCCAAAGGGCTGGTCCAGCGGACCCGCTCGGCCAGCGACCGCCGGGTGGTGCGGCTGCGGCTGAGCGCCACGGGGGCCGGCCTGGTCGACGAGGTGCTCCGCCGGCGTCAGGAGGCGCTGTCCCGCATCGTCGCGCAGACGGCCGCGCACTGGTGCCCGGAGGCGGTCGCGGCCCTGACCGCGTTCGCGGTGGCCGCGGACGAGACGCCGGAGCGGCAGTGGTGCCACGGCTGGTCACTGGCGCGGGAGCACGCCCCGCGTCCCCGCGCCGGCCGCGTGCCGACCGGGCCGGAGGCGTCGACCACCTGAGCCGGTGCGGATCAGCCGCCCGCCGGGTACGCGCGGGTCTCGGCGGCCTTCACCGCCGCCCACACCTGCTGGCCGGGGCGCAGCCGCAGCGCGGCGACGGCCGCCGGGGTGACGTCGGCGGAGACCGGCAGCGGGCCGTCCAACTCGACCCGCAGGTGGTCCCCGTGCCGTTGCACCCCGGCCACCGTGGCGGGCCAGGTGTTGCGAGGGCTGCCGTCGGGCCGGGCCGGGTGCAGGGCCACGGCGGCGGGCGGGAACGCGACGAACGCCTCCCCGACGACGCGGTCGACGGCGGTCAGGGTCAGCGCCCCGACGCGCACCTGGTGGCCGTCGGCGTGGCCCCGGTGCAGGTTCAGCCCGACCAGGCGGGCGACGTAGTCGGTGCGGGGGCGGGCGGTGACGGCGGCCGCGTCCCCCTCCTGGACCACCCGGCCGCCCTCCACGATGACCAGCCGGTCGGCCAGCACCAGCGCGTCGAGGGGGTCGTGGGTGACCAGCACGGTCGCGCCGGGGTGCGCGCCGAGATGGCGGTGCAGCTCGGCGCGGGTGTCCACCCGGGTGCGGGCGTCGAGGGCGGCGAGCGGCTCGTCGAGCAGCAGCAGGGTCGGCTCCACGGCGAGGGCCCGGGCCAGCGCCACCCGCTGGGCCTGGCCGCCGGAGAGCTCCCGGGGACGGCGGCGGGCGTAGCCGGCGAGGCCGACCCGGTCCAGCCAGGCGTCGGCGCGGGCGCGGGCGGCGCGCCGGTCCGCGCCGCGCCGGCGGGGACCGAAGGCGACGTTGTCGCGGGCGCTCAGGTGCGGAAAGAGCAGGTAGTCCTGGAAGACGACGCCGACCGGGCGGCGCTCCGGCGGGACCCACACCCGCCCGTCGGGGCGGTCGAGGTCGACCCCGTCGAGGGTGAGGTGCCCGGCCGCCAGCGGGTGCAGGCCGGCCAGGGCGCGCAGCGCGGTGGTCTTGCCCGCGCCGTTGGGCCCGAGCAGCGCGACCACCTCCCCCGCCCGCACCCGCAGCGCCACGTCGAGGTGGAATCCGCCCCGGTCGGCGACGAGGTGGGCGTCGAGCAGCGGGGTCCCGGCCGCCCGGCGGCGCGGCCCGGCGGCGGTCACGGGCCGGTGACCCAGCGGTCGCGCAGGCCGGCGAGGATCGCCACAGAGACGGTGAGCAGCACCAGGCTCAGCACGATCGCGGCCTCCAGGTCGGTCTCCAGGGCCAGGTAGACGGCCAGCGGCATGGTCTGGGTGCGGCCGGGAAAGTTGCCGGCGAAGGTGATGGTCGCGCCGAACTCGCCGAGGGCGCGGGCCCAGCACAGCACCGCGCCGGCCGCCACGCCGGGGGCGACCAGCGGCAGCGTGACGTGGGTGAACGTCGTCCACCGGCCCGCGCCCAGGGTGGCGGCCGCCTCCTCGTACCGGCTGTCGGCGGCGCGCAGGGCGCCCTCGACGGCGATGACCAGGAACGGCATGGCCACGAACGCCTCGGCGAGGACCACCCCGGCGGTGGTGAACGGCAGGGTGACGCCGAAGGTCGCGTCGAGCCAGCCGCCGAGCAGCCCCCGGCGGCCGAAGACCAGCAGGAGGGCCACGCCGCCGACCACCGGCGGCAACACCAACGGCACCGTGACCAGCGCCCGCACCAGCCGCCGGCCGGGGAACCGCACCCGCGCCAACACCCAGGCCAGGGGTACGCCGAGGGCGAGGCAGAGCAGCGTCGCTCCGGTGGCGGTCAGCAGGGACAGCCGCAGCGCGGTGAGCACCCCCGGCGCGGCGAGCCGCTGCGGCAGGGTGGCCCAGGGTGCGCGGGCGAGCAGCCCGGTCAGGGGCAGCACGAGGAAGGCCAGCCCGAGGCCGGCGGGAACGAACAGGGCGACGGGCACCCGCCGGCCGGGGACGCGGCGGCGCGGGGCCGGGCCGGGTGGGCGTACCACCGGCGGTCAGGCCCGGGGCGGCTGGAACCCGGCGGCGGTCAACGCGGCCCGGCCCCGGTCGGACAGCACGTACGCGACGAAGGCCCGCGCGGCCGTCGGGTTGCCGGCCTGACGCAGCACGACGATCGGGTAGTCGTTGACGGCCCGGGCCGACTCGGGAAACTCCACGGCGTCCACCTGGGACGCGGCGGCGGTGGCGTCGGTACGGTAGACCAGCGCGGCGTCGACCTCGCCGAGGCGCACCTTGGCCAGCGCGCCCTTGACGTCGGATTCGAGGGTGACCGGGGTGAGCGCCACGCCGGCGGCGTCCAGGGCGGTGCGGGCCGCTGCGCCGCAGGGCACCTGCTCGGCGCAGAGCGCCACCTTCACCCCGGGCCGGGTCAGGTCGGCCAGCGCGCCGACGCCCCCCGGGTTGCCCTTCGGCACGGCGATGACCAGCTGGTTGCGGGCGAAGGTGGCCGGCTCGCCGGCGGCGTTGCCGGCGTCGGTGACCGGGCGCATGGTGGCCGGGGACGCGGCGGCGAACACGTCGGCGGGGGCGCCCTGGTTGACCTGGGTGGCGAGGGCCGAGCTGCCGGCGAAGCTGAAGGTGACGGTGGTGCCCGGGTGGGCGGCCTCGAACTCGTCGCCGAGCCGGTGGAACGACTCCGTCAGCGACGCCGCGGCGAGGACGGTGACCGGGCCGCGCACCTCGGCGCCGCTCTCCCCCGGCGCCGGCCGGTCGGACCCGCCGGCGCAACCGGCGAGGGCGAGGGCCAGGGCGAACGCCCCGGCGAGGGCGGTGCGGGTCGTCGTTCCGGTCACGTGCCGGTCCTGCCTTTCGCAGCGGACGGCCGCTCCACCACGACCGTCGTCGACTTGATCACCGCGACGGCGATCGCACCGACCTCGAGGCCCAGGTCGTCGACCGCCTCGCGGCTCATCAGCGACACGACCCGGAACGGCCCGGCCTGGATGTCGACCTGGGCCATGACGGTGTCCTTGACCACCGCGGTGACGATGCCGCGCAGCCGGTTGCGCGCCGAGGACAGCTCGGCGTGCTCCTCGGGCGCGGCGGCCGCGGCCCGGACGAAGGCGGCCAGGTCCACGCCGTCGAGCACCCGGTGGCCGTGCGCGTCGCGGGTGGCGGCGAGGCGGCCGGCGTCGACCCAGCGTCGCACCGTGTCGGTACTGACGCCGAGCAGTTCGGCTGCCTCGCCGATCCGGAACATCGCCACGCCGACACCCTACCGTGCCGCGCCTGCGGGGAAACCTGCGGGTTATGCGTGGCATCAGCAAGCCGACACGGGCCTTTCCCATGGCAGGTGCAGCACACGGCGGGGCGCGGACGAACCGTGCGGCGGCCGGCGGGTGCGGGGAGACTGGCGGCATGAGATGGGCCCGCCGAGCCGTACCCGCCGTCACCGCCGCCGTCGCGGCCCTCGCCGCCCGCGACGTCCTGCAACGCGACCACGCCCTGCTGCGCAACTTCCCCGTGCTCGGACGGGCCCGGTACCTGCTGGAGTCGCTGGGCCCCGAGCTGCGGCAGTACATCGTGGCCGGCAACAACGAGGAGCGGCCGTTCACCCGCGACCAGCGGCGCTGGGTGTACGCGTCGGCGAAGCAGGAGAACAACTACTTCGGGTTCGGCACGGACAACGACATCGAGTACACGGCCGGCTATCCGATCATCAAGCACCGCACGTTCGGCCGGGCCGTGCCGCCGTCGGCGCCGGCCGCCGGGCAGGACGTGCGGCTGCCGTGCGCGAAGGTGCTCGGGGCGGCCCGGGGGCGGGCGCGGGCGTTCCGGCCGGAGTCGGTGGTCAACATCTCCGGGATGAGCTTCGGCTCGCTGTCGGGCAACGCCGTGTCGGCGCTCAACCGGGGCGCGGCCCTGGCCGGCTGCCTGCACAACACCGGCGAGGGCGGCCTGTCGCCGTACCACCGGCGCGGCGGGGAGCTGGTGTTCCAGCTCGGCACCGCATATTTCGGCTGCCGCGACGAGCGCGGCCGGTTCGACCTGGCCCGGCTGAAGGATCTGGTCGCCGGCGCGCCGGTGCGGGCGCTGGAGGTGAAGCTGAGCCAGGGCGCGAAGCCGAGCCTGGGCGGGCTGCTGCCGGGGGCGAAGGTGTCGGCGGAGATCGCCGCGACCCGGGGCGTCCCGCAGGGGCGCGACTGCGTCAGCCCGTCCCGGCACGCCGAGTTCGCCGACTGCGACAGCCTGCTGGACTGGGTGGAGCTGCTGGCCGCCGAGACCGGTCTGCCGGTGGGGATCAAGTCCGCCGTCGGTGACCTCGGCTTCTGGGCGGAGCTGGCCACCCTGATGCGCGACACCGGCCGGGGGGTCGACTTCGTCACCGTCGACGGCGGCGAGGGCGGCACCGGCGCGGCACCGCTGATCTTCACGGACTCGGTGTCGCTGCCGTTCCAGCAGGGCTTCTCCCGGGTCTACAAGGTCTTCGCCGAGCGGGGGCTGCACGAGCAGGTGGTGTTCGTCGGCGCCGGCAAGCTGGGCCTGCCCGACAACGCCGTGGTGGCGTTCGCCCTCGGCTGCGACATGGTCAACGTGGGCCGGGAGGCGATGCTGGCGATCGGCTGCATCCAGGCCCAGAAGTGCCACACCGACACCTGCCCGACCGGGGTGGCGACACAGCACCCGTGGCTGGCCCGGGGCCTGGACCCGGCGCGCAAATCGGTGCGGGCGGCGAACTACCTGCGGACACTGCGCCGGGACCTGGTAAAGGTCGCCGAGGCGTGCGGGGTGGAGCACCCGGGGCTGATCGACGCGGACTCGGTGGAGATCCTCGACGGGCGCACCTCCGCCACGCCGCTGCGCGAGGTGTACGGCTACCGTCCCGACTGGGGTCTGCCCTCGGCGGCCGACCAGGCGGAGATCGTCCGGCTGATGACCCCGCAGGCGCCCCGGGGCGGCACCGCGACGCCCTCCCCCACCGCCGTGCGCTGACGCCGCGCCGCGCCGGCGCTCCCAGCGGCGGTGGTGGGAGCGCCGGCGCGGTGGTCGGGCGTCACATGTAGAGGGTGTTGGGCTCCAGCCCGCACAGCACCCGGCCGTACAGCTCGGTGTTGACGTCGGGGACGACGAGGCCGTGCAGCGCAGCCGAGGTGATGTCCCGCACGATGCGCTGGATCGGGACGTCGCTGTAGATGGAGGTGCCGCCGCTGGCCATCTGGAAGGTGTCGGCGACCTCCTTGGCCAGGCGGGCCGCCTCGCCCTGGTCGGCGCGCACCCGGACCCGCTCCTCGACGGTCCACGCCTCGCCGCTGAACGCCTTGTGGTCGACGACCTCGGCGATCCGCCGGGCGTGGAACATGGCCTGGTCGATCTTGTGGGCGGCGGCCCCGACCCGCAGGTGGGTCAGCGGGGCCTCGGCCTGGCTCGGGTAGTCGGTGTAGATGATCTTCCGGTCGGGGAGCCGGTCGAAGAAGGTGTCCCACGCCGCCTTGGCGATCCCGACCAGCATGCCGACCCCGGAGACCGCGGCGACCAGCGTGGCCGGGGTGGAATAGATCGGGATGTTCCGGTTGGTCTCCGACAGCGTGTTCGGGGCGAGCGCCGCGCCCAGCGGGATGACCCGCTCGGCGGGCAGGAAGACGTTCGTGGCCACCGTCGTGATGCTGCCCGAGCCGCGCAGCCCGGTGGTGTGCCAGTCGTCGACGAGCTCCATGTCGGACATCGGCACCATGGTCATGACCGGCTCCGGCTCGGCGCCGTCGCGCAGGATCACGGCCGCCGCCTCCATCCAGTGCGCGTGGTGCGCCCCGCTGACGAAGGGCCACCGGCCGTTGAGGATGTAGCCGCCCTCGACCGGCACCATCGTGCCCTTGGGGGCGTTGGTCCCACAGACCCGCACGTCGGGGGTCGAGAAGACCTCGTCCTGCACCTGGTCGGGGAACATGCAGACCAGGTAGGTGGGGATCCAGTTCACCATCGCGACCCAGGCCACGGAGGCGTCGATGCGGCCCAGGGCCGCGCCAACCTCGACCAGCGTCGCGCCGTCGCACTCGTAGCCGCCGTAGCGCTTGGGCACCCGCATCCGGAAGATGCCCGCCTCGGCCATCGCCTCGACTGTCGCCTCGTGCAGCCGGCGGTTCTCCTCCGACCAGGCCACGTGCTCCCGCAGCACCGGCTCGGCCTTGGCGACGCGGCTGAGGATCTCCTCGCGCGTGGGGGTTTCGGTTACAGTCACCAGTCCTCCTTGGGAAGGCTCTCCGGTCTTGTGGACCTTGTCCGTCCCACGGTCGCACCCGTCGCCGTGCGGGCACTTCTTCCGTGTTGCGCCCCGCGCCTCCCGCCGCCGGCCGGCCGTCGTCCGCCGGCACGGCCGCCCGTCCCGGGGGCCGGCAAGGGCGGCGGCCCAGGTCAGGACGGCAGGCGCATGGTGCGCAGGAAGACCGGCAGCAGCCAGGGCCGGCGGCCGCCCACCCACAGCTTGCGGGCGAGGACCGCGCGCGGCCGGGACACCCGGCCGAACAACATCAGGGTGAACACCGCCGGGTCGAAGGAGAGCCGGACGTCCGGACGGGACTCGGTCGGCGCCACCGTCACCCGGCCATCGGCCAGGGCCATCGTCACCTCGGGGCCGAAGCGGTGCCGGAAGTTCACCGAGATGGTCCCCGGACGCACCGGGCCGTCCCGGTCCAGCAGCCGGCCGTAACCGCGCCTGGTCATGCCCACCATGAACAGGTCCACGAAGAGCGCCGCGTCGGCGGGATCGACGACCCAGCGCCGGCCGATCGCCCGGGCGATGTCCCAGGCGTGCAGGTTCAGCTCGTTGAGCAGGTGGGCCAGCAGGCCCGTGACCGGCAGCCGGGCCCCGCCGAGCCAGGACACCTCGTGCTCCGGACCGGCCTCGTCGACCGCCCGCAGCACCTCCTCGACGTCGGCGCGCAGCCGGTCGGCCAGCACCGGCAGCCGCCGCTCGGTGAAGTGCCGCAGCACCTCGGCGTTCATCACCGAGATCGTGTCGACCGTGGTGCGCCGGCGCAGTTCGAGCAGGTCGGGCACCGGCAGGTCGGGCGGGCCGCCCCGGACCAGGGCCAGGCCCATCGCGGCGACGCCGCACAGGTGCGCCATGGTGTCCGCCACCGTCCAGTGCGCGGTGGCGGGCCGGTCGGGCGGGGCATCGTCGACGAGGTCGAGCAGCCGCCCGAGGACGACGGGCACGGAGGTGCGGACGCGACGCCACTGGTGCGGGTTGACCGACATGTGTCCACGATGGAGGATGCGGGTGCGCGAACACTTGTTCGAGGTTGCCGTCCTGCCGGGGCGATCGGGCAACCTCGAAGAAGCCGATGGGGTCACCCGTCCCCACAATCCATCCATGGCTGTCACCGAAAGAGGACGCGCGGTCCACCTCTCCGCGCACACCCACCCGCGCTCGCGCGGGATCGTCCTGGGCGGCGTCGCGGCGGGAGTCCTGCTGGCGGTGCTGTGGTCGTACGAGTTCGTCGACCACGTGATCGGCGACAACGTCGCCAACACCCTGCTGGGCCACGACGCGAAGAGCACCGCCATCGGTGGCACCGTCGCGGGCCTGGTCTTCGCCTTCGTCTCCGGCCTGGCCGGCACGTTCACGGCGTGCAACATCGCGATGGCCGCCGCCGTCGGCCCGATGAGCCAGGCCGGCGGGGCGGGGGCGACCCGGGCCGGGCTGCGCGTCCTGCTGCGGCCGGTCGGCTGGCTCACCGTCGGGATGGTGGCGGTCGCCGCGACGTACGGCTTCGTCGGCGTGCTGCTCGGCGACCGGCTGCCGCAGCTGTCCACCGGCACCGTCGGCGGGCTGCCCGTGCGCCTGGTCCAGTCGATGGTCGTCTTCGGCGTGATCGGCCTCGCCTTCGTCTACCTCGGCCTGGCCGCCCTCGGCACGCTGCCGGACCCGTTCGCGCACCGCCCGGTCGCCCGGGTCGTGGTGCTCGGCGCGCTCGTCGGCGGGTTCCTCATCGGCCGGCCGTACCCGCTGTTCAACAAGCTGTTCCACTGGGCGGTGGACACCGGCAACCCGCTGTACGGCGCGGGCGCGTTCGTGCTCCAGTCGCTGGGCAACATCGCCATCGTCGCCGCCCTGTTCGCGCTGGTCATCGTGGTCACCCGGGGCCGGTTCGTGCAGTGGCTCGCCGCCAGCCCCGCCCGCACCGCCGCGGTCACCGGGGCGCTGCTGATCGCGCTGGGCGTGTTCATGGTCGTCTACTGGGACGTGCGGCTGCCCGCCATGTTCGGCTACGGCTGGTTCCCCACCATGCCGTACAACGGTTAGGACGCGGGTCGTGCCGGCGGGCGCGGGACCGCGCCCGCCGGGCCGGGGCCGCTCGGGCCTAGCCGACGTACCCGCCGACCTTGATCCGCTGCGCGGTCTCGGTGTAGGCCGACGGGTCCTCCGGCAGCCGGGTGCCGAGCCCGTCGACGTAGCGGTTGAACATGCAGAACGCGGCCGCGATCAGCACCGTGTCGTGGATCTCCAGGTCGGTCGCGCCCTCGGCGCGGGCCGCGTCGACCAGCGCGGCGCTCACGGTGCGGCCGCCCGCCTGGACGGCGGCGGCGACCCGCAGCAGGCCGCGCAGCTTCGCGGAGACCTCCGCCGTGTCCGGGTCCGCCCGGACCTGGGTCACCAGCGGCATGCCGCCGTCGAGCTGGGCGGCGGCGAACGCCGAGTGCGACGAGCAGCAGAACGTGCACTCGTTGAGCCCGGAGACGTACGCGGCGATCAGCTCCCGCTCGCCGGCGCTGAGGGTGGGGTGCGGGGCGTGCAGCAACGCCTCGGCCAGGGCGTTGAGCGCCACGGCGGTCTCCGGCCGGTAACGCATCAGCCCGCTGATGCCCGGGTACTGCGTCTCGTCCAGACCCAGATCGATGTGTGCCACGTGTCTCTCCTCGGCGTGACAGGCCGCGGCCGGCGGCGACGCGGTCCTGCTGCGCATGGTGCCGGCCCCGCCGCCGGTCCGCTTCTTCGACCGTGCCCACCCCGACCGGCGTCCGCGGCCCGCGATCTCTTCGAGAATGCCGTCCGCGGGGCCGGCACCTGCGCCGACACGGAGGGCGACGAGCAGGGCACGGATGCGTATTGCCGCTGCACAGCAGCCGCTGCCACGATCGGCACCATGGTCGACACGACGCACATACGGCAGGGGGCCCGGGCGCAGTCCGGGACCATGGTGGACCGACTTCGCCAACTCGTACACGCCGAATCCCCGCCCGGGGCCGTGCGGCGCCTGCATGCCTGCGCCGACCTGCTGGAGAGCTGGATCAGTCCGCTGCTGGGCCGGCCCGCCGTGCGGGTCACCCGCGACGGGCTGCCGCACCTGCTCTGGCAGGCCGAGGACCAGCGGGTGCTGCTGCTGGGGCACTACGACACGGTGTGGCCGGAGGGCACCACGCGGGACTGGCCCTTCGCGCTCGCCGAGCACATCGCCACCGGGCCCGGGGTGTGCGACATGAAGTCCGGCATCGTGCAGCTGGTCACCGCCCTGTCCCTGCTGCCCGACCCCTCCCGGGTGGGGGTGCTGCTGACCTGCGACGAGGAGAGCGGGTCGCCGACGTCCCGGCCGCTGATCGAGCAGCAGGCCCGCCGGTCGCGGGCCGTGCTGGTGGGCGAGCCGTCCACCGAGACGGGCGCGCTCAAGGTCGCCCGCAAGGGCGGTTCGCGGTACGAGATCACCGTCCGCGGCCGGGCCGCGCACGCGGGCGTGGAACCGCACCGGGGGGTGAACGCGGCCGTCGAGCTGGCCCACCAGGTCCTCGCCGTACGCGCGTTCGCCGCCGAGGGTACCAGCGTCACACCGACGGTGCTCAGCGCCGGCAGCATCAGCAACCAGGTGCCCGAGTCGGCGACGTTCTGCGTCGACGTGCGCGCCTGGACCCGGGAGGAGCTCGACCGGGTGGACCGGCAGATGCACGCGCTGACCCCGCAGCTGGCCGAGGCCGCGCTCGTGGTGGGCGGCGGGATCAACCGCTACCCGCTGCAGGAGGCGGTGGCGATGCCGCTGCTGGAGGTTGCCCGCCGGGCGGGTCGCGAGCTGGGCCTGCCGCCGCTGGAGGCCGCGCACGCCGCCGGCGCCTCCGACGCGAACTTCACCGGGTCGCTGGGCGTGGCCACCCTCGACGGCCTGGGCGGGGTGGGCGGCGGGTCGCACGCCCGCAGCGAGTGGGTGGACGTCAGCCAGATGCCCGACCGGGCCGCCCTGCTCGCCGCGACCGTCGCCGGGGTGCTCACTCGGCAGCGGCGGGGCCCGACGCCCGCGGCCCGGGGCGTGCCCGCGCGCCTGTGAGGCGCGTCGCTGCTGTCCACGGGCCCGCACACCGTCCATAATGGTGTGTCATGAGCCGCAGCACGCGCCGGTCCCCGGCCCCGCCCCGTTTCGGGGTGGAGGAGGAGTTCCTCGTCGTCGACGCCGCCACCCGGGCCCCGGTGCCCCGGGCCGCCGAGGTCGTCGCGGCGGCGTCGGCGTCGCTCGGGGAGCGGGTGTCCGGGGAGATCACCACCCTGCAACTGGAGACCAGGACCCACGCCTGCGGCACCCTCGGCGAGCTGACCGACCAGCTCGGCGAGGCCCGCAAGGTCGTCGCGGACTGCGCCCGGGCGGCGGGGCTGCGGGTGGTGGCCGCCGGCACGGCCCCCGTCGCCGGGGCGGTGCCGCCGCCGATGACCGTCGGCCCGCGCCAGACCCGGGGCACCGAGACCTTCCGGGGGCTGCACGACGAGCTGGCGCTGTGCGCGCTGCACGTGCACGTGGAGATGCCGGACCGGCAGCGGGCCGTGCTGGTCGGCAACCACCTGCGGCCCTATCTTCCGCTGCTGCTGACCCTCACCGCGAACTCGCCGTACTGGGACGACCGCGACTCCGGCTACGCGAGCTGGCGCACCACGGTCTGGGGCCGGTGGCCGGTGGCCGGTCCCCCGCCGGTGTTCGACTCGGCGGAGCACTACGACGAGGTGGTGGGGCGGCTGTTGGACGCCGGTGCCCTCGTCGACCGGGCCACCATCTTCTGGGACGTGCGCCCCTCGGAACGGCACCCGACGCTGGAGGTCCGGGTGGCCGACTCGGCCCTCACCGCCGAGGACGCGGCGCGCTACGCGGCGCTGGTGCGGGCGCTCGTGGCGCACCTGTCGGCGGCGGTGGACGCCGGCGAGCCCGCCCCGCACGTCGCCGGGGAGCTGCTGCGGGTGGCCTACTGGCGGGCCGCCCGCGACGGCCTGGACGGCGCGGGCGTGGACCCGCGCACGGGCCGGCTCCGACCGGCGGCCGAGCTGGCCCGCGAGCTGCTGGCCACGGTGGAGCCGGCGCTGCGCGCCCACGGCGACCACGACCCCGTCGCGCGGTGGCTGGAGCAGCTCGCCGCCGACGGCACCGGGGCGCGGCGGCAACGGGCGGTCGTGCACGCCGGCGGGACGCTCGCCGACGTCGTCGACCGGCTTTCGGAGTGGACGGCGGGCTGACCTGCCGCCGGCCGGCGGGCCACCCGTCCCCCGGCCGGACCCCGCGAATCTGGGCAATCGCGCACAACCGGCGGCGGGTGGCGTGGGTGATGCTGGAAGGGCCCGACCTGCTGATGGAGGCCGTTCATGGACCAGATCGCGACCGTCCCGTTCCACCTGCAACGGCTGGAACCCACGCTGATGAACCGCACCGCCCGGGCGTTCGCCGACCGGATGGCGGCCCGCCGGTCGGTGCGGCACTTCTCCGACGAGCCGGTGCCGCTGGAGGTCGTCGAGGAGGCCGTCCGGGCCGCCGCGACCGCCCCCAGCGGCGCGAACCTGCAACCCTGGCGATTCGTGGTGGTGACCGACGCCGACCGCAGGCGACGGCTGCGCGAGGCCGCCGAGGCCGAGGAGATCGAGTTCTACACCCGCCGCGCCTCCCGGGAGTGGCTCGACGCGGTGGCCCCGATGGGCACCGACTGGCAGAAGCCGTTCCTGGAGACCGCGCCGGTGGTCATCGTGGTGTTCGAGGTCCACCAGGGGCCGCAGACCCCGAAGCCCTACTACGTCAAGGAGTCGGTCGGCATCGCCGTCGGCGTGCTGATCACCGCCCTGCACCTGTCCGGGCTGGCCACGCTCACCCACACGCCGAGCCCGATGCGGTTCCTCAACGAGATCTGCGACCGCCCGGCCGAGGAGCGCGCCTGCCTGGTGATGCCGGTCGGCTACCCGGCCGAGGGGGTCACGGTGCCGGAGCTGACCCGCAAGTCGCTGTCGGAGGTCATGGTCCTGCGGTAGGCGTCAGCGCCCCAGGTCCGCGGTGAAGAACTCGCGCAGGGGCTGCACGTGCCGGTCCTGCCGGCGCCACTCGGCCAGCAGGTCCTCCAGCAGGTGCAGCTCCTCGACCAGTTCCCCGCCCCGGTAGCGGCGCACCACCGGGTGGATGAACGCGCTCTCGGCGGCCCGGTCCGGCTGCGGGTGCCGCTCGATGGCGAACACGTCGCCGTACTCGTCGCGGCCCCAGCGCAGCGAGAACGTGTAGTAGTGGCTCTCGCCGCCGAACCGGGCGACCGCATGGTCCTCGGGCAGGTCGTGGTAGTGGCGCACCACCCCGGCGGCCGCGTCGACGACGAGGACGTCGCAGAGGAACTCGAACTGCGTCCACAGCGCCGAGCTCCAGTTGACCCGGTCCAGCACCGCCTCGGTGAGCGCCTCGGCGTCCGCCGCCACCTTCTCGTACGCCAGCGGCGCGCCCTCGTACCGCTCGCGCAGCAGGGCGGTGAGCGTCCGCAGGTTGTAGCGGAAGCCGTCGATGAACGCGGACGACGCCTTCTTGAAGTCGCGGTCCTGGGCGAGCGTGCCGGCGAAGTACAGCCCGTCGACGTCGACCGACTGCCAGTCGGGCCGGGTGGCGGGCAGCCGCCCGCTGGGCACCATGCCGGGGCGGCAGCTGTCGGCGAAGACCGAGGTGTCCATGGCGAAGCCGGTGCAGCGCAGCACCGTCTCGTACTCCATCACGGCCGTCTCGCCGTCGGCGTGGGTGTAGGTCAGGTGCACCTCGTACTTGTCGCCCACCGGGCGGATCTCGTCGATGACGCAGTCGAGCACGGAGTGCAGGGTCTTGAACTGGTAGCTGTCCAGGACCGCGCCGTGGTGGCCGCGTACGTCGCCGGGGTGCTTGGTGTTCCAGGCCAGCCGCAGGGGGCGCGGGCTGGCCAGGTGGATCATGGCGGCGTGACCGAGGATCGCCGAGGCGGTCTCGAACGCGGAGTTGCCCTTGCCGAGGATGAGCACCCGCTGGTCGGCGTAGTCGGCCGGGTCGGTGGACATGTCCTCGTAGCCGATCGCGTGCTCGATGCCGCGTACGTCGGGGATGTTGGGCCGGCCCCAGCCGGCGGCCCACACCACACAGTCGGCGTGCAGCAGCCGACCGCCGGCGCGCACGAGGAAACCGTCGTCGGTCTTGGTGACCAGCTCGACGGTCGTGTCGTAGCGGACGGCGAGCCCGTGGTGGCGGGCGAAGTCGCCGAGGTAGCGGACCATGTCGTCGGCGGAGGGGAAGTATTCGCGACTGTAGTCGGCGAACGGCAGGTCGGCCGGGGTGTGCAGCAGCGAGTTCCAGTCCCAGCGCAGCCGGATCTCGGGGTCGGTGCTGGTGGTGTGCACCTTGTTCAGGGAGATCAGCTTGCGGTGGCGGGGGAACCGGCGGAAGAACTCGCCGGGTTCGGCCGCGCGTTCCAGCGTCAGGTAGTCGCTGCCGGCCTGCTGGAGGTAGTAGCTCAGCTGAAGGCCGGCCGGGCCGGCGCCAATGATCAGGTAACGGTGGTGCTCGGTGCCCTCTGGCAAGTCGGTCATGGCTGCTCCCGCGTCGAGTTCCCATGACCATTGTGGATAAATGCACTTAAGTCAATACATATCCGGGTTGGATGGTGCGGCCGAAGGACGGAGATCGACGGTCGGCCGCCCCCCCCGCTGCGGCGGGGGCGGCCGGCGCGCGGGCGGTGCGCTCAGGCGGGCTGGGCGGCTGGCTCGCGGTGGCCGCTGACCTTCGCCGCCGGCATCGGTCCGCCCTTGGCGGTGCCGGTCATCTCGTCACCGTCGATCGTCACGTCGAAGGCCAGGTCCATCCGCATCGGCTTCTTGATCGACTGGTACCAGGACAGCCGGTTGCCCTCCAGCGTGAGATCGTTCAGGGTGAGCGTCTCCTTCTCGCCGCGGGAGATGCCCTGCAGGACACCGTCCTTGCTGAACAGCTCCAACTCGGTGCGGCGGACGCCGAACGGGGTGGCCACGGCCACCTTCCAGAATCCCTCGACAGACACGGCGGCTTCCTCTCTTGCCGGGGTCCCGGGCGCGGGCGGTCCCGCAGGACGACGCCCGGGCGGCGCCTCGGGCAGCGCCGCCACCCACGCTAGCCATCGTGCCGACGACAGTTAGTCGCCATATTGCCGTCTTGGGCCGACGGGTGGACACAGCGGGTCAACGCGGTGAGATCGACCAATAGGGATCCGACGCGTCAAATCGTCCGCTATACGCGAACTAAACCGGCCGCATGCTGCGAAAACGTCGGGAGCAATGTGAAAGAAGCGCGCCCCGGCGCCACCGTCGCACGATGAACCTGGCCTGATCCGGTCGCCGAGCATCCACTTTTCCCGACCGCCGCAGGAGGAAACCAGGCACGCAGAAACCAGATTCGCCGCGCCGACGGAAAATTGCCGGGGAAACTATCTTCCTCCGGCCGGACCGTCGCGCCGCGAAGCCCCCGACGTCAGGCGACACTCCCCCACCCCTTACCGCGCAGCAACCCGGGACCCGCCCGTGGAACACCGCCGCGGTGATGCCGTCTGCCCTGTTCACGCCATCGGCTTTGGCAGAAGCCGATGGCTCTGTTGTAAGGAGACCGTACCGTGCTGGGTCAACGCGCACGCTCGCTCAGTCCCGGAATAGTCGCGATTCTACTCGTGGCCTCGCTCTTTTTCATCATCGACAGCCGCGTGTCGGTCGCCGGCGCCGACGAAGCCGCCACAAAGTACCGCTTCACCGAGCAGTCGATCGCCTACCCGGACGGCTACGACCAGCTACCGAAGAAAACGATTCGCGACGTCAACCGCTCGTACCACAAGATCCGGGCCTGGATCTCGTCGGTCGGGGCGAGCATCGCGATCAACGACCTGACCGGCCACGGCCGCGCCAACAGCCTCTGCTTCGTGGACGTGCGCACCAACAAGGTCGTCGTGACCTACGCGCCCACCGCGCCGAAGGAGGACCAGTTCGCGCCGTTCCTGCTCGACCCGGCGCCGCTGCCCTTCGACGACACGATGGCCCCGATGGGCTGCGTGCCGGGCGACTACAACCTCGACGGCCGGATGGACCTCATGGTCACCTACTGGGGCCGGGTGCCGATCCTGTTCCTGCACAAGGCCAGCGCCACCACGGTGTCCAACGCCACCTACCAGCGCCAGGAGCTGCTGCCGCAGAGCTCGCCCGACGGGATCTACCACGGCCCGAAGTGGCACACCAACGCCTCGCTGGTCAGCGACCTCGACGGCGACGGCAAGCCGGACGTGGTGATCGGCAACTACTTCCCCGAGTCCGACGTGCTCAACACGCGGGGCCAGGACAACGTCGAGATGAACGAGACGCTGTCCAGCGCCACCAACGGCGGCGGCAGCCACGTCCTGCGCTGGGTGTCGGCGACCTCGGGCGACAACCCGTCGGTGACGTTCGTGCCGGAGCGCGCCGCGATCCCGTTCGTCGCGTCGACCGGCTGGACGCTGGGCCTCAACGCCGCCGACCTCACCGGCCGGGGCCTGCCCGACGTCTACGTCGCCAACGACTTCGGCCACGACCACCTGCTGCACAACGTCTCCCGGCCCGGCCGCATCGAGTTCAAGGTCGCCGTCGGCGAGCGGACCCCCACCACGCCCAAGTCGTTCGTGCTCGGCAACGGCTCGTTCAAGGGCATGGGCATCGACTTCGGTGACCTGGACCGTAACGGCAGCTTCGACATGATGGTCTCCAACATCACCACGGCCTGGGGCCTGGAGGAGAGCAACTTCGTCTGGATCAACAAGGCCCGCGACGAGCGCGACATGCTCGCCAAGCTCGACAAGGGCGTCGCCCCGTTCACCCAGGAGGCCCGACCGCTCGGCCTGGCCTGGAGCGGCTGGGGCTGGGACGTGAAGTTCGGCGACTTCCTCAACAGCGGCGACCTGGAGGTCGTGCAGACCCTCGGCTTCGTCAAGGGCAAGATCGACCGCTGGCCGTGGCTGCAGGAGATGGCCATGATGAACGACGACCTGATGTCCAACCCGGCGATGTGGCCGAACATGCAGCCCGGTGACGACATCGCCGGCAGCCAGCCGCTGGCGTTCTTCGCCCGCACCGAAAGCGGCGAGTTCGCCAACATCACCCAGCAGGTCGGCCTGGACGTGCCGATCCCCACCCGGGGCATCGCCACCGCCGACACCCGCGGCATCGGGGCGCTGGACCTCGCCGTGGCCCGCCAGTGGGGCCCGCCGGCGTTCTACGCCAACGAGGCGCCCGCCAAGGGCAACTACCTCAACCTGCGGCTGTACCGGCCCGCGGTCGGCGCCGCGGAGGACCAGATGCTCTGCACCCCGGCGTACGGCGCCACCGTCACGGTCACCACGCCGGACGGGCGCAAGCAGATCTCCCAGCTCGACGGCGGCAGCGGCCACGGCGGCAAGCGCAGCTTCGAGGTCCACTTCGGGCTGGGGGCCAGCAGCGGCCCGGTCACCGTCGACATGCGTTGGCGCGATCTGAACGGCCAGCAGCACAGCACCAGCCAGCAGCTCACCGCCGGCACGCACACCCTCGTGCTGACCGACCGCGTCGAGGAGGTTCCGAACCGATGACCACGATCGCCCCGCCCCCCAGCATCGACACCGCCCCCGCGGCGCCCGTCCGCCCCGCGCCGGCCAAGCCCGAGCCCGACCGCCGCTACCTGGCGCTGCGCAACTTCGCCATCTCGATCAGCGTCTTCAACATCTTCGGCTACACGCTGCTCGGCTTCGAGCAGCCGTGGCTGTGGCCCATCTTCGCGGTGCTCACCGGCTATGCCACCGAGCTGACCTTCGAGCTGATCCGGGCCCGGGCCAAGAAGGAGGCCCCCCGGTTCCTCGGCGGCGGCGGCCGCCGGGTGTACGAGTTCCTGCTGCCCTCGCACATCACCGCGCTGGCCTGCAACATGCTCCTGTACGCCAACGACATGTTCCTGCCGATCGCGTTCGCCGTGATCGTCGGCGTGACCGGCAAGTATGTCTTCCAGGCCCCGGTCTACGGCCGGATGCGGCACTACATGAACCCGTCGAACTTCGGCATCACGATGGCGCTGGTGTGCTTCGGCTCCTGGATCTCCATCGCCCCGCCGTACCAGTTCACGGAGAACGCCAACACGTACTTCCGGATCATGATCCCGATCATCATCGTGACCGCCGGCACCGTGATCAACGCGCTGCTGACCCGCAAGGTCCCGCTGATCGTGGGCTGGCTCGGCGGCTTCGCCATCCAGGCGTTCCTGCGGGCCTGGATCTGGGACGTGGCCCTGTTCTCGGCGCTGGCCGTGATGACCGGCGTGGCGTTCGTGCTCTTCACCAACTACATGATCACCGACCCGGGCACCACCCCGGTCAAGCCGATGAACCAGTTCATGTTCGGCTCCGGCGTGGCCATGGCCTACGGCGTGCTGATGCTGTTCAACGTCGTCTACACGCTCTTCTTCGCGGTGGTCGTCGTCTGCGGCATCCGCGGCATCGGCTGGTGGATCGCGGACATGCGCAAGAAGTCCCGGGCCACCGCCAAGCTGACCCTCGACACCCCCAGGAGCATCGCGTGAGCGACCGGATAGCCGTCGTCGGGATCGCCTGCCGGTATCCCGACGCGGAGGACCCCAACCAGCTGTGGGAGAACGTGCTCACCGGCCGCCGGGCGTTCCGCCGGCTGCCCGACGAGCGGATGAACGCCGAGGACTACTACTCCCCCGACCCCGCCGCGCCCGACCGGTTCTACTCGGCCAAGGCCGCCGTGATCGAGGGCTTCGAGTTCGACCGGGTCAAGTACAAGATCGCCGGGAGCACCTTCCGGTCCACCGACATGACGCACTGGCTGGCCCTGGACACCGTCGCCCGGGCCCTGGCCGACGCCGGCTTCGCCGACGGCGAGGGGCTGCCGCTGGCCACCACCGGCGTGGTCATCGGCAACACCCTCACCGGCGAGTTCAGCCGGGCCAACCTGCTGCGGCTGCGCTGGCCGTACGTGCGGCGCACGGTCGGGGCGGCGCTGCGCGAGCAGGGCTGGGACGACGCCGCGGTCGGCGCGTTCCTCGACGAGCTGGAGCCGCGCTACAAGGCGCCGTTCCCGCCGATCGACGAGGACACCCTCGCCGGCGGGCTGGCCAACACCATCGCCGGGCGGGTCTGCAACCACTTCGACTTCAAGGGCGGCGGCTACACCGTCGACGGGGCCTGCTCGTCGTCGCTGCTGTCGGTCGCCACCGCCTGCAACGCCCTGGCCCGGGGCGACCTCGACGCCGCCGTCGCCGGCGGCGTGGACCTGAGCATCGACCCGTTCGAGGTGATCGGCTTCGCCAAGACCGGCGCGCTGGCCACCGGCGAGATGCGGGTCTACGACCGCAACTCCAACGGGTTCTGGCCCGGCGAGGGCTGCGGCATGCTGGTGCTGATGCGCGACGAGGACGCCGTCGCGCGCGGCCTGCGCCGGCACGCCGTCATCGCCGGCTGGGGTTACTCCTCCGACGGCAAGGGCGGCATCACCCGGCCGGAGGCCAGCGGCCACCGGCTGGCCATCCGCCGGGCGTACGAGCGGGCCGGCTTCGGCATCGACTCGGTGTCCTACCTGGAGGGTCACGGCACCGGCACCGCCGTCGGCGACGCCACGGAGCTGACCGCGTTCACCGAGGCCCGGCAGGAGGCCGACGCGGCGGCGGCACCCGCCGCGATCAGCACCGTGAAGGGCAACTTCGGCCACACCAAGGCCGCCGCCGGGGTCGCCGGGCTGCTCAAGGCGATCCTCGCCGTACGCCAGCAGGTCATACCCCCGGCCACCGGGCACGTGGACACGCACCCGGTGCTCGACGTGGCGG
Source organism: Micromonospora sp. DH13 (assembly GCF_020873825.1). Classification (NCBI taxonomy): domain Bacteria; kingdom Bacillati; phylum Actinomycetota; class Actinomycetes; order Micromonosporales; family Micromonosporaceae; genus Micromonospora; species Micromonospora sp. DH13. The sequence continues at coordinate 324,740 of NZ_JAHWGR010000001.1, read as the reverse complement.
AGCCCGCCCTGCGGGTGCCCGCCACGGCGGAGCTGTGGCCGGCCGACAAGCCGATCCGCGCGGCCGTGTCGTCGATGGGCTTCGGCGGCATCAACGCGCACGTGGTGGTCGAGAGCGCGGAGAGCGGCCGGCGCACCCGCATCGGGGCGTCGACGACCGCGCTGGTGCGCTCCCGGCAGGACACCGAGCTGCTGATGTTCGACGCGCGTACCCCGGAGGAGCTGGGCTCGCGGCTGTCGGACCTGGCGCCGTGGGTGGGCCGCCTGTCGTACGCGGAGCTGGGCGACCTGGCGGTGGCCCTGGCCGGGAAGCTGGCCGGGCGACCGGTGCGGGCGGCGGTGGTCGTCGCCTCGCCCGAGCAGGCGCGGCAGCGCCTGGAGCGGCTGGTCGAGCTGGTCGACGCGGGCGAGCAGCGGGTGATCGACGCGGCCGGCGGCGTCTTCCTCGGCGCGGCGGGCCCCGCCCCGCGGATCGGGTTCCTCTTCCCCGGTCAGGGCGCGGGACGGCGTGCCGACGGCGGCGCGCTGCGCCGCCGGTTCGAGGAGATCGACGCCCTCTACCAGGCCCACCAGCCGCCGCCCGGCGCGGACCTGGTGGCCACGGCCGTGGCGCAGCCGCGGATCGTGACCGGATCGGTCGCGGGCCTGCGGGCGCTGTCGATGCTCGGCATCCGGGCCACCGGCGCGACCGGGCACAGCCTCGGCGAGCTGACCGCCCTGCACTGGGCCGGCGCGATGGACGAGCAGACGCTCATCGCGACCGCCGGCGCGCGCGGACGGATCATGGCCGACGCCAGCGCCGGGGACGGCACGATGGCCAGCATCTCCGCCGCCCCCGAGGTGGTGGAGCCGCTGCTGGCCGGCACGCCGGTGGTCATCGCCGGCTACAACAGCCCGCAGCAGACCGTGGTCTCCGGCCCGGTCGACGCGGTGCTGCAGGTCGGCGCGGCGGCCGAGCGGGCCGGGCTGTTCTGGACCCGGATCGCGGTGTCGCACGCCTTCCACTCCGAGGCCGTCGCCCCGGCGGCGGTCGCGTTCGCCGAGCACCTGCGCGGCGGGACCTTCGCGCCGCTGGCGCGGCCGATGGTCTCCACGGTCACCGGGGACGTGCTGCCGGCCGACACCGACGTGCCGGAGCTGCTGCGCCGGCAGGTGCTGGACCCGGTGCGGTTCACCCAGGCGGTGCGCCGCCTCGCCGACGACGCCGACCTGCTGCTGGAGGTCGGCCCGGGTCGGGTGCTGCGTGGGCTGGCCGCCGACATCGCCCCGCAGGTGCCGACGGTCTCGCTGGAGACCGACAGTCTCTCCCTCGCGGGCCTGCTCAACGCCGTCGGCGCGGCGTACGCGGCGGGCGCGGCGGTGAACCACGAGGCGTTGTTCCAGGACCGGTTCGCCCGGCCGCTGGAGCCGGGCCGGCCGCTGCGGTTCTTCGCCAGCCCCGCCGAGTCGGCCCCCGCCGGGGACTTCGCGGTGGCCCGTACCGCGCAGGAGCTGGCCGCCGTCGCGGCCACGCCGAACGGCACGTCGGTGGCGGTGTCCGGGCCCGGCGCCACCCTCGACAGCCTGGAGCTGCTGCGCCGGCTCGCCGCCGAGCGGGCCGAGCTGCCGCTGGAGGCGGTGCGGCCGGACAGCCGGCCGCTGGACGAGCTGCACCTCAGCTCGATCACCGTCGGGCAGATCGTCAACCAGGCCGCCCGGGAGCTCAACGTGGCCGCGCCGACGCTGACCTCCAGCTACGCCACCGCCACCGTGGCGGAGATCGCGCAGATCCTCGACGACGCCGCCGGCGGTGCGGCCGGCGGCGACGAGCAGGAGGCGTCGATCGCCGGGGTGGCCCCGTGGGTGCGGGCGTTCGCCGTCGACCTGGTGCCCACGGAGGTGGGTCCGCGCGTCGGCGCCCCGGTCGACGGGGGGTGGCAGGTGTTCACCGCCGGGCACAACCCGCTCGCCGAGCCGCTGCGCACGGCGCTGCAACAGGCCCGGGTGGGCGACGGGGTGCTGCTGTGCCTGCCGCGCGACGGCCAGCCCGAGCACATCCCGGTGATGCTGCGCGCGGCCCGGTCCGCGCTGGCGCAGGGCGGCGCCGTGCGGTTCGTGGCGGTCGGTGACCGGCGCACCGCCGCCGGCCTGGCCAAGACGCTGCACCAGGAACACCCGGAGATCGTCACCACGGTGGTCGTCCTGCCGCTGGTCGACGAGCCGGCCGAGGAGGCGCTGACGGCCACGGTGGCCCGGGTGGTCGCCGACGTGGCGGCCACCGCCGGGTTCAGCGAGGTCCACTACGACCGCGACGGCAACCGGCACGTGCCGGTGCTGCGGCCGGCGGCCCTGCCGCCCAACGGCGGGCCGGGGCTGGGCGTGGAGGACGTGCTGCTGGTCACCGGCGGCGGCAAGGGCATCACCGCCGAGTGCGCCCTCGCGCTGGGCCGGGACACCCTCGCGGCGGTCGGCCTGATCGGCCGCTCCGACCCGGCGACCGACGCGGAGCTGGCGGCCAACCTCGACCGGCTCACCGCCGCCGGGGTGCGCTTCCACTACGCCCGCGCGGACATCACCGCGCTGGACGAGGTGAAGGCGGCCGTCAACGACATCGAGCGGGTCCTCGGCCCGGTCACCGGCGTGCTGCACGGCGCCGGCCGCAACGAGCCGACGGCGGTGGCCAACCTCGACGAGGCGACGTTCCGGCGGACCCTCGCCCCGAAGATCGACGGGCTGGAGGCCGTGCTCGCCGCGACCGACCCGCACACGCTGCGGCTGCTGGTCACCTTCGGCAGCATCATCGGCCGGGCCGGGCTGCGCGGCGAGGGGCACTACGCCACGGCCAACGACTGGATGACCGACCTGACCCGCAAGGTCGGCGAGGACTACCCGCACATCCGGTGCCTGGCGCTGGAGTGGTCGGTGTGGTCCGGGGCCGGCATGGGCGAGCGGCTCGGGGTGCTGGAGGCCCTCACCCGCGACGGCATCGCGCCGATCCCCGTGGAGGCCGGCATCGCCACGCTGAAGGAGGTGCTGGCCAGCCCGGCCGCGCCGCAGGCGCTGGTGGTGATGGGCCGCGCCGACGGCCTGGCGACGGTCACGCTGGAGCGGCGCGAGCTGCCGCTGCTGCGCTTCGTCGACCGGCCGCAGGTGCACTACCCGGGCGTGGAGCTGGTCGTGGACGCGGACCTCACCGCCGACGACGACCTCTACCTGGCCGACCACCTGCTCGACGGGGACCTGCTCTTCCCCGCCGTGCTGGGCATGGAGGCCATGGCGCAGGCGGCCTCGGCGCTCACCGGGCGCACCGAGGCACCGGTGCTGGAGGACGTCGAGCTGCTGCGGCCGATCGTGGTGCCGCCCACCGGCAGCAACACGATCCGGATCGCGGTGCTCGCCGCCGCCGACGGCACGGTCGAGGCGGTGGTGCGCAGCAGCGACACCAACTTCGCCGCCGACCACTTCCGGGCCCGGCTGCGCTGGGACCGGCCGCTGCGGGTCGAGGCCCGGGCGGGCACCGCCGCGGCGGGGCTGCTGCCGATCGACCCGGCCCGCGACCTGTACGGCCCGGTGCTGTTCCAGGGGCGGCGGTTCCAGCGCCTGCTGGGCTACCTGGACCTGGCGGCGACGAGCTGCACGGCGCGGGTGTCCAACCGGCCGGTCGACGCGTGGTTCGCCCGGTACCGCCCCGGCGACCTGGTCCTCGGCGACCCGGGCACCCGGGACACGGTGATGCACGCGTTGCAGTGCTGCGTGCCGGACGCGACCCTGCTGCCGGGCGCGATCGAGCGGCTGCACCTGGCCGACCCGAAGGTCGCCGCGACCCTGGACACGGTCACCATCCACGCGGTGGAGCGGCTGCGCCAGGGCGACACCTACCACTACGACGTGGACGTCTGCGACGCCGACGGCAACCTCGTCGAGCGGTGGCAGGGGCTGCGCCTGCACGCCGTGCGCAAGCAGGACGGCACGGGGCCGTGGCTGCCGGCGCTGGTCGGCCCGTACCTGGAGCGGCGGGTCGGCGCGTTCCTGCCCGACGAGCTGCGCGTCGTGGTGCGGCCCGACGACGCCGACGCCACCGGCACGCAGGCCCGCCGCCGGCAGACCGCCCGCGCGGTGAGCTGGGCGCTGGGCACGGAGACGACGGTGCGCTACCGGCCGGACGGCAAGCCGGAGGTCGACGCCGACGTCCGGATCTCCGCCTCGCACGGCGCCGGGGTCACCGTCGCCGTCGCCGGCGCCTCCGCGGCGGTGGGCTGCGACGTGGAGCTGGCCTCGGCCCGCTCCGCCGACGAGTGGGCCGGCCTGATCGGCCAGGACGGGCTGGCCCTGGCCACGCTGCTGGCCCGGGAGCAGGGCGAGGACCTGTCGGTCGCCGCCACCCGGGTCTGGGGCGCGGTGGAGTGCCTGCGCAAGAACGGCCACGCCCGGGTCGACCTGGTGGCCGAGCCGAACGGCACGGCCGGCTGGGTGGCCCTGCGGTCGGGGACGGCGCGCGTCGCCACCTTCGTCACCGCGCTCAACGACGTCGCCGACCCGGTGGTGTTCACGATGCTGGCGGAAGGAAGCAGGTGAAGTCATGGAGTCCTACTACGAGTACCGGCACCTGGTCGGTTTCGAGGAGACCAACCTCGTCGGGAACGTCTACTACGTCAACTACATGCGCTGGCAGGGCCGGTGCCGGGAGATGTTCCTGCGGGACCAGGCGCCGGAGGTCCTGGCGGACATCCGCGACGACCTGAAGCTGTTCACCCTCAAGTGCGAGTGCGAGTTCTTCACCGAGATCACCGCGTTCGACGAGCTGTCGATCCGGATGCGGCTGGAGGACCTCACGCAGACCCAGATCGGCTTCGCCTTCGACTACGTGCGGCTGCGCGACGGGTTCGAGGAGCTGGTGGCCCGGGGGCGGCAGCGGATCGCGTGCATGCGCGGCCCGAACACCGACACCCGGCCGACCCGGGTGCCAGACACGCTGCGGGCGGCGCTGTCGCGGTACGCGGTGGCCCCCGCCGCGGGCGGCCAGCGCAAGGTCCTCGAAGGCGTCGGGGAGGGCTGAGCGGTGACCAGAGCGGACCAGCGGCCGGCCTCCGGCGCGGTGACGGTGCCCCCGCCGGCGACGGCGGCCAACCACGCCGAGCTGCGGGCGGTGATGGGGATGTTCGCCACCGGCGTGACGGTGGTGACGTCGGGCCGGGACCTGCCGCACGGCATGACCGCGAACGCGTTCACCTCGGTGTCACTGGACCCGGCGATGGTGCTGGTGTGCGTGAAGCGCAGCTCGGTCATGCACGACACCGTCCTGGCGCAGGGCTCCTTCGCGGTGTCCATCCTGGCCGCCGGCCAGGAGGGGCTGGCGCGCTACTTCGCCAGCTCCCGCCGGCCCCGCGACGAGCGGGAGTTCGAGACGGTGCCGTGCGAGGCGGGGCCGCACACCGGGGCGCCGATCGTGTCCGGGAACGTGGCCTGGGTGGAGTGCAAGCTGGCGGCCGTGTACGACGGCGGCGACCACTCCATCTTCCTCGGCTCCGTGCTCGGCACCGGCCGGGGTGACAGCAGCGACGCGCTGCTGTTCCACGGCGGCCGGTTCTGCGAGGTCGGCAAGGGTTGACCGGGTCGGCCCGGCGCCAGCCAGGGCCGACCACCCGACGGCCGGGCGGCCACGCACCCCGCGTGGTCGCCCGGCCGTCGCCGTGTCGCCGTCCGCCGCTGCCGCCATCGTCGTTGGCCGTTGGCCGTTGGCCGTCGCCGACTGCCGTCGCCGGGCTCGCTGCCGGGGCAGCTCCACAGAGGGCGGCAGGGCCTGACGGGGGCGCGGTAGAGCCCCTACGAGTGCTGGAGTCCGGCGGGGGCTGGGGTTTGGCGGGGTCCTGGGGTCCGGCGGGGGCTGGGGTCCGGCGAGGGCTGGGCACACGGCGAGGCGCAACCGGCCGGGGAGCACCGGTTGCGCCAGGTTCGCCGGGCAGGCGGGTCAGGCCTCGTGGACGTGCATCGGCAGGCCGCCACGGACCCGCAGGGTCAGCATCGGCTCCGGCACCACCGGGTAGCCGGGCTGCAGCGACAGCCGCAGCTGCCGGGTCACGCAGGCGAGGACGAACACCGCCTCCATCAGCCCGAGGTTGTTGCCGACGCAGAAGCGTGGGCCGGCGCCGAACGGGATGTAGGCGTACCGCGGCCGGTCTGCGCGCCGGTCGGGGTCGAAGCGGTCCGGGTCGAAGCGGTCCGGGTCGGGCCAGAACTCCGGGTGCCGGTGCAGGGTGTACGGGCAGAGCACCACGTCCGCGCCGGCGGGCACGTGCCAGCCGCCCACGACGTCGTCGCCCTGGGCGATGCGGGGCAGCAGCCACACCGGCGGGTACAGCCGCATCACCTCGTCGACCACCATCGCGGTGTACCGCAGCCGGTGCAGGTCCTCGTACGTCGGGTTGCGGTCGCCGAGCACCTCGACGGCCTCGGCGTGCATCCGCTCCCACACCTCGTGGTGCCGGTCGAGCAGATAGAACGTCCAGGTCAGGGTGCTGGCGGTGGTCTCGTGCCCGGCCAGCAGCAGGGTGACCAGCTCGTCGCGCATCCGCTGCCGGGCCACCCGGGGGTCGGTCTCCCGGCTGGTCGACTCGATCAGCCGGGACACCACGTCGTCGCGGCCGGCGATCCCGCCGGGCTGGGCCCGCCGGTGCGCCACCAGCCGGTCGACGATCTCCTGCAGCTCGGCGCGCGCCCGGCGGAAGCGCCGCTGCCGGGGCAACGGCACCCACGGCGGCACGGCGCCCAGCGACATCATCTCGAAGATCGCCTGGTCCTGCACCGCCTCGAACGCCGCGCCGATGCCGCCGAACTCGCCGAGGTCGGCGTCGAGCAGCGTACGGCCCAGCACGCCGAGGGTCAGCTCGGTCATCTCGTGGCGGATGTCCACCGGGCCGGCGCCGACGGCGCGTTGCAGCCGGGCGGCCATCCGCACCGACTCCTCGGCGACCGCGTCGGCCTGGCGGGCGATGCGGCGGGCCTGGAACACCGGCTGGATCACCTTGCGCTGCTTGGTCCACAGCTCGCCCTCGCTGGTGAGCAGGCCGTCGCCGAGGGTGCGGCGGGCGTGCACCAGCCCGATGCCCTTGTGGTAGTTGCCCGGGTTCTCGGCCAGCACGTGCTTGGCGTGGTCGGGGTGGTTGAAGAACCAGAGCGTCTTCGGCCCCAGGGGCAGCCGCACCGCGTCGCCGTGCCGGGCGGCGACCGTCCGCATGACGTCGAGGCGGTTTCGGGCCATCCGCCCGAGCAGCACCGGTGCGGTCCACGGCGAGGGGCCCGGCGGGCGCACCCGGGCGGGGTCGGCGACCGCGGTCACGGCTGCACCCGGGCGTCGGCCCGGAACCGCGCGGCCACGGCCCGCCGCCACACCTCGTACGCGGGCAGGCCGGAGGCGTCCGGGCCGGCGGGGATCAGCTCGTCGGTGACCCGGCCCGCGTCGGCGGCCGACGCCCGGCAGAACACCTGCGTGGCCAGCTCCGTGTGCGGCACCAGCAGCCCAGCCCGGATCCGGGCCTGCGCGGCGAACGCGCTGGCCTGGGCGACGAACGGGGCGTGCTCGCCGGAGCGGGCCAGGAACAGCCGCAGCTCGTCGGCGGTGCACCCGCCCGCGTACGTCGCGGCGAGCCCGGCCCCGCTGTAGAGGTCCTCGTGCCGCGCCGCCGGGAACCGGTCGATCAGGTCGGCGGCGACGGTCGGGTCGCAGCCGGCGACGAACCAGGTGGCCCGGCCGATGCCCTGGTCGATGGCGCGGGCGGCGTACGCGGTGGGGCCCTCGGGCGGCCACGGGAAGTCGGTCACCGCGCGCTGGCCGTGCACGTACTCGGCGGTGTGGAAGTACGCCTGGTGGAAGCCGTAGCCGTCGTGCACGAGCCAGCGCAGCAGCGGATCGGTGGCCGCCGCCAGGGCCCGCCGCCACAGGAACTTCGGCAGCCGCGCCAGGGCCCAGCCGATCCCGACGTACGCCATGTAGACGTGCCGGTCGCCGGTGCCGGCGAGGAACTCGGCGCTGCGCCGGGGCGCGCCCGGGGTGAGCGCGTCGACCAGCGCGAAGCCCATGGCCGCGCCTTCGTAGGCGAACCCCTGGAAGCGGGTCGGCAGCGGGGCGAGGTCGGTGTCGACGTCGGTCACCCGGCGGGCGCCGGCGGCCGAGGAGAGCCCGGTCAGGAACGACGAGCCGACCGTCTCCAGGATGGTGCGTGACTCCGGGTTCTTGACGTGGAACCCCCGGGTGGAGACGAGGGTCTCCTTGACGTCGGGGGTGAGGACGCGGCGCCTGAGCGCCCTGATGGTGCCGGCCACCTGCTGCTCCCATTCATCCAGATTCGACGATTCAACTGCCCTATCCTCCCGGCCGCCCGACGCCCGCAGCCACTTCCCGATTGCCCTCTGACCTGCGGCGAAGCGGCCGGGACAACGGCACGCTGGGAGTAGTGCGCCGACGCCACGCGGGACACGATCGAGCCGCCCGCCACCTCGGCGGCGGCGTCGCGCCGCGCGGCACGCGCCGGTCGCGGGCGGAGAGGAGCTCGCGATGTTGGTGCTCGTGACGGGCGGTACGGGCTTCGTCGGCGCGCACACGGTGGCGGCGCTCGTCGCGGCCGGGCACCGGGTGCGGGTGCTGGCCCGCGACCCGCGCCGGGTCGCCCCGGCCCTGTCCCCGCTGTCCGTGCCGGACGACGCGGTGCAGGTCGTCGACGGCGACGTCGTCGACGAGACGGCGGTCGCCCGGGCGGTTCGTGGCGTGGACGCGCTGGTGCACGCCGCGTCGGTCTACTCGTTCGACAGCCGGTCGCACGAGGCGACCCGGCGGACCAACGCCCGGGGCACCGAGGTGGTGCTGGCGGCGGCCCGCCGGCTCGGGGTGGGGCGCTCGGTGCACGTGTCGACGTTCGGCGCGCTGGAGCCGTCCCCGGCCGGGACGGTGGGCCCGCAGTCGCCGCCGACCACGGCCCGGGAGACGTACCTGGCGAGCAAGGCCGCCGCGGAGCGGGTCGCCCGGGGCCACCAGGCGCACGGCGACCCGGTGGTGATCGCCTATCCGCCCGCCCTGCTCGGGCCGCACGATGCGAAGCTCGGCGACCAGAACGCCCGGCTGCGCAACGTGCTGCGCGGCCTGATGCCGATGTGGCCCACCGGCGGCTTCCCGGTCGGCGACGTCCGGGACACCGCCGCGCTGCTCGCGGAGCTGGCCACCGCGCCGGGCGAGGACGGCGGGCGGCACCTCGGCCCGGGCCGCTACCTGAGCACCCGCGACTACGTGCGGGCCGTCCGCGAGGCGACCGGCCGCCGGCTGCCCACGTTGTTCCTGCCGGCCCGGGCGATGCTGCCCTTCGCCTACGCCACCGACCTGGTGCAGCGGGTCTGGCCGTGGCACATCCCCGCCGAGTACGGGGCCTGCTACGTCTGCGCCACCGACGCCCGCCCACAGGACGTGGCCCGGTCGGCGGGGCCGGTGCCCCGGCCGATCGGCGAGACGCTCGTCGACACCGTGCGTTGGCTGCACCGCACGGGGCGGCTCACCGCCGGCCAGGCCGGCAGGGCCGGCGCACCTGTCGTTCCCGCCGCGTCCGCGGCGGGTCCCGTCGAAGCCGCGGCGCCGCCGCGCAGGGAGGCACGATCATGACCATCGTCGAACCGCACCCGTCCCGGCCGTCCGGGACCACCGCCGTGGCGGCCTACCGTCAGGTCCGGGTGGCCACGGCGCAGCTGCTGGCCGAGGCGCCGCCCGGAGCCGACGCGCTGCCGGTGGCGCACTGTCCGGAATGGACCGTAGGGGAGCTCGTCGCGCACCTCGTGGAGGTCTGCGCCCGGGTGCACGGCCGGGTCACCGGCGACGTCCCCGGCCCGGCGCCCGACGGCGGGGTGCCGGAGCTGCTCGCCGAGTGGGAGCGGCTGAGCGGGCCGGTGGAGGGGTTCCTCGCCGGCCCGGGCTCGATGGACGGGCACATCCTGGTGATGGACGCGTTCACCCACGAGCTGGACCTGCGTCAGGCGCTGGGCGTCGCGCCACCGGTCGCGCACCCGGCGCTGCCGGTGGCCTCCGGCGTCCTGCTGAAGGGGTTGTCCGCCTCGCTCGACGGCCACGGCCTGCCGCCGCTGACGGTGCGGACCGAGCACGGCGACGCGGTGGCGGGGACGGGCGAGCCGACGGCGACCGTGGCCGGCCCCTGGCACGAGGTCTATCTGGCGCTGGCCGGTCGGCGCAGCGCGGCGCAGATCCGGTCGCTGCGGTGGAGCGCCGATCCGGGGCGCTGGCTGCCGGCGTTCACCTGGGGGCCGTTCCGGGTGCCGGAGTCGCCCGTCGCCGGCGCCGGGGGCTGAGCCTGCCGTACCGCTGTCGGCTGCCGGCCGGTGCCCCGGGGCACCGGCCCGCCGCCTTCTTGCAATCGGGATCGATCTGGGCGCATCGCCGGGTCCCGTTCGGCGCGCGCCCTCATCCCCCGATGGCGGCCGTGCCGCCCGATCCGCGGCCCCGTCGCGCCGGGCCGGGGCCCGGGGTCGGGGGTCGCCGCCGCCCGGGGGCGGCGGTCACGACTTGGCCCGGTGCAGCACCCGTGACGGCCGGGCGGTACGCCGGTCGTTGCGGGCGAAGCCGCGGCGGTTGCGGGCGGCCGGGTCGGTGCTGTCCAGCTCGGGCAGCGCGATCAGGATGGGCAGGTCGAACACGCCGGTGTGGTGCAGCTCCAGGTCCACCGTGAGGTTGACGCCGGAGCCAACGGTGAGCGCGTCGTACGCGCCGACGGCGAGGGGGCGGCGCATGGACGGCCGGGCCGCGATGTCACCGAGCGCGATCGCCGCGGCGCGCAGGTACCACTCGCCCTCCGGCACGTCGCGCAGCACGTACTCGCCGGAGGCCTCCAGGATGTCGCAGGAGGCGGGCAGGCCCTGCACGATGGGGCTGTCGAAGACACCGACGTACACCTTGACCGGCACGTCGACCGGGGGCAGGACGAGGCGTCCGGAGATGGTGGCCCGGCGGCGCGGGCCGGCCGTGCGGGTGCGGGAGAGCTGCGGGATGCCGTTCTCGGCGAGCCAGCGGTAGCGGGCCGGCGAGATGCCCACGCTGCGGGTGAACCGGCTGATGAAGGTGCCCAGGCTGTTGTAGCCGACGGCGTAGGCGATGTCGGTGACGCTCATGTCGGTCTCGAGCAGCAGGTTCTTGGCCTTGTAGAGCCGGATCGCGGTCAGGAAACGGCCCGGCGAAGTGCCCGTCTTGGACCGGAACAGCCGAGAGAAGTAAAAGCGGCTGAGAAAGGCCGAATCGGCCATTGCATCGAGTGACAGAGGTTCGTGGTAACGATCCCACATGATCGAGATGGCTCTTTCGACGGCGTTGTGCACGGCCAATCACTCCATTCGGTGAACACGTTGGGGACACTCCGGCCACATCCGGGCACAACCTGCCCGGGTATGGTGCCGCCGGTCGCGGGGGTCCCCCGCGACCGGCGACGTTGCCCTGTCCTGGGTCGCCACGACTTCGTTGTCGCACCGTGACGGAACAGGTGTTCGATCACCCGGCTTGAATTGTGGAGAAATGCCAGTCCACCGGCCTTGCCGGGTGGCGCCAGTGCGGACCGAAACACATCGGGCCGCGCTTACTGTGAGTGTCCTAAGTGGTCCGGATGGAGTAGGACGATACCATGCATGGAGATCAATCAATACGGAACTTTCGAATGTTCCCAGAGGCGGCGAGGCGATTTAATCTGACAGACGCAGCGATTATCCGAATTGGTCGGCGATGCCAGCCCTGTCCGCAGTTGATCACCGCGGGGCCGTGAGCTGGCCACCCAGCCAACGGGCCGCGGTCATGGCCGACCAGGCGGAGACCTCGACCAGCGCCCGGTCGTCCAGGCCGGCCAGCCGGCAGCCGCGCACGACCGTCGCGTCCACCTGGTAGGACGCGAAGGCGACCAGCAGGGCCAGCCGGGCGACGGGCCGCTGGGGTTCGGGCAGCCCTTCGACCAACCCCTCCACCCAGGCCCGGCTGATCCCCCGCGGACCGCCGTGCCAGCCGACCAGGTTGACCAGCACCAGGTCGCGGACCGCCTCGGGCACCGAGCGCCGGCCCGCCTCCTCGATCGCGGCGCAGGACCGGCCGAACGCCTCCGCGATCGTCGGGCTGCCGGCCGCCCAGGACAGGTCCGCCGGCAGCGACGCGGCGGGCAGCAGGTCCAGCGAGAGACCCGGCCCGTGCGGGCGCCGCGACGCGCTCATCATGGCCCAGCCGAGCACCCGCAGCACCATGGGCAGCGCCATCTCCGGCACCCCGGGCGGCAGCGGCACGTCGCGCAGGAACACGTTCACCACCCGGTTGAGGTAGTGCAGCAGCACCGCCACCCCGACCAGCTCCGGCGTCTGGGCGGCGGGGAACGGCGGCGGCTGCGGCGGGTTCCCGCCGGCCGGCATCGCCCAGCCGACGATCCCCTCCAGCTCCGCCGCGCCCGCGCCGGACCCCGGGTCGGGCCGGGTACGGCCGTCCACGCCGACGCCCACACCGACGCCGGTGAGCAGACCCAACGCGTTGTTGTGGATGGTCGCGCAGTAGGGGCAGGTGTTGCCCAGGGAGACCGCGGTCGCCACCGCCTCCTTGGCCGCGCGCGAGGCGGCCCCGGGGACGACCATCGTCTCCCGCAGCAGCAGCCACGCGGCGGCCAGCACCTCCGGCGCCGGGGCGTGCAGGGCCATCGGTGGGGCCAGCACACCGAAGTCCCTTTCCACCTGCCTGTACACCTCGGCCACCAGACCACTGGCCCGCCCCCGACGCACCGCGTCGACGTATCGGATCTGCGTCAACCCGAGAGCGCCCAGCACCGGTCGTAGAACACTTGCCGGCATCACGTACCTCATCCGTCTCTGTGAATTGAAAACAGGTTATCGGCGAAAAGTGCCTTCAGCCAGTAGGCAGTACGGTCCAACCGCGCCGTCGGTTCAACCGCAGGACAGTTCCCGCAGTAGGCAATCTGGGAGAGCACTCCAGCAGCGACGACGTGCCATCATGGGCCAGCGGAATCGCTGCCCGACCGCCGTCGCCAGCGTTTCCGTGTCGCCCCGCAGCCCCGTCGGAGATTGCTGCGGCCAGCACCGACAGCGGCCATACTTCGTCGTGGAACGCACCGTCGTCCGCCTGGCCTCAGATCGCCCGAGCAACGAGGAGATGGCTCATGGAAACGACGACGAGACAGCCGGGAATCAGAGTCCCGATGATTGACGAGGATCAGGCGCAGGGCCGCACCGCCGAGCTCTACGAAGAAATCAAGGCGGTCACCGGTCTGCCATTCGTGCCCGACATGTTCCGGCTCACCTCCACCAATCCGCGGCTGCTCGCGGTGGTGCTCGCCGGCTACGGCGGCATCTTCGGCGGGGACACCCTGCCCCGGCAGCTCAAGGAGCTGATCTCGGCCTGGACGTCCAAGCTGAACGGCTGCCCGTACTGCGTCGGGACGCACAGCTGGTTCCTGAGCCAGTTCGGCGGCAGCGACGAACTGCTGGAGGCGGTGTCGGACGCCGACAGCGTCGAGGACCTGCCCGTCGACGAGCGCACCATGCCGCTCATGCGGCTGGTGACGAAGGTGAGCACCGGCGCGTACAAGATCACCGACGCGGACTGGGAGCAGGCCGCCGCCGCCGGCTGGAGCGACGCCGAGATGCTCGAGGCGGTCTTCTGCGCCTGCCTGTTCGCGTTCATCAACCGGCTGGTCGACGCCACCGGACTGGGCTCCTCGGTCGACCGCAGCCGCATCGCGCGGCTGGGCGACGAGTGACCCGCGGCCGGGAAGGGACGCCATCATGACCCAGTCACGCGCCATCCTGCTGACCGGGGCCTCGTCGGGCACCGGCATGTCCTCGGGCAGCGGCAAGGCCACCGCGCTGCGGCTGCACCGGGCCGGCTGGCCGGTCTACGCCACCGGACGCAACGTGGAGGCCCTGGCCGACCTGGCCGACGAGGGCATCACGGTGCTCTACCTCGACGTCAACGACGAGGAGTCGATGACCGCCGCGGTCAAGCGGATCACCGACGAGCACGGCGCGGTCGGCACGCTGATCAACAACGCCGCGTACAGCCTCAACGGCACCATCGGCGAGACCCCGATGGACGAGGTCCGCGCCCAGTTCGAGACGAACGTCTTCGGGCTGTGCCGGCTCACCCAGCTGGTCCTGCCCGGCATGCGGGAGCAGGGCGGCGGCCGGATCATCATGATGTCGTCGATCTTCGGCATGTTCGCCACCCCGGGCCGGGGCTACTACCAGGCCACCAAGCACGCGTTGGAGGCCATCAGCGACTCGCTGCGCCTGGAGGTCGCCCCGTTCGGCATCAAGGTGGTGGTGCTCCAGCCGGCGCCCATCCTGGGCGGCTTCGTCCCCGACAGCGTCGCCGACCTGGGCATGGACACCCACGACAACCCCGCCCTGTACCGGGACTTCTGGGAGCACTTCGTCGACTGGCACCAGGCGTACCGGCTCAGCGACAACCCGCCGCTGCGCGGCAAGATCGCCGTCCGCGCCGAGAACGTCGCCAAGGTCCTGGAGACGGCGGTGTCCACCCCGAACCCGCGCATCCGCTACCGGCTCGGCATGCCGCCGCGCCTGCTGCCGAAGATGCGGGCGATGATCGGTGAGCGCGGGTGGGAGAAGTTCGTCCGCGCGTTCTTCCCCATCCCCTGACCGCCCGCACGAGCGGCGCCGACGGATCTCGTCGGCGCCGCTGCGCGTTGCCCGGGGTGCCGTCACGTGCCCTCGCCCGTCAGGCCCGGGATTCGTCGATACGCAGGGACCGCGCCCGCCCGCCGCGCGGGCGCAGCCACAGCAGGGCGACGACCACGACCAGCACCACGCCGTCGACGAACAGCAGGAAGGCGCTGAAGCCGTCGATGCCGTGCCCGTGCGCGTCGACCACCACATTCGTGCTGGCCTGGCGCGCCGCGTCGTCCAGGGGGGCCGGCGCGACGCCGGTGCCCGCGCTGAACCGGTACGCCCCGGTGCTGGTCGTGCCGTCGGCGAAGGTGACGTGGTAGGCCACGGTGTAGTCGCCGGCGCCGTCGATGCGCAGCGGCAGCCGCAGCCGGGTGGAGCCGACGCGGGTCGGCTCGGCGTCGGTGAGCCGCCCGCCGGTGGCGTCGAGCACCGCGACGTGCGACTGTCCCTCGTCGACCTCGGCGTCGAAGCCCAGGGTCACCTCGGCCGGCGCGGTGGTGAGCACCGCGCCGGCCGACGGTTCGGCGGAGACCGGGCCATCGGCGGCCCGGGCCGCACCGGGGGTGAGCGCGAGCAGCCCGGCGACCGCCGCCGCCACGGCGGTGGCCGCCGCCCGGCGGCGGCCACCGGACGGGCGGCTCAGCTCACGCGGCATGGGGGGCGAGGGACCGGCCGGCGACGCGGTGCCCGACGCAGCTGCACGTCATCAGCTCCTGCTCCTGCCGGTTCGGCCGCAGGTGCAGGTACATCGCGATCACCATGGGGATGAAGACCACGGAGTTGTAGAACAGGTGCAGCTCCACCCGCGGCAGCACGAGCTGCAGGATGCTGGTCGGCACCTTCTGGCCGAAGAACATGGTGCCGGACTGCACCTGCCACAGCAGCAGGAAGTGCTCGATGTGGTGCCAGAACTGGATGGCCAGCGCCACGGTCCACCAGGTGCGGGCGCGGCCGACGAAGCCCCGGCGCAGCGCGAAGAGGAAGACCAGCATCACGATGGCGTAGCCGTAGTGCAGCCACTCGGAGGAGACCAGCCACGGGTAGAACTGCCCGAGCACCCCCCGCGCCTTCGGCCGGGGCATCCCCAGGACCCAGATCTGGTACGCCTGGACCAGGTGCTCGGCCCAGTGCGCCAGCACGACGAAGAGGAAGACGTTGAGGGCGGCCCGGTGGTGGGCCCCGTTGAGCCGGCCGAGCAGCCCCGAGGACGGAGCAGCGGTGGAGAGGGGTTGGGACATCTTTTGCACCTTCCGTAATGACGCGGGAGAGTGGAAACGCGGGAGAATCGCCATACGGCCCGTGTGAAGCGAGACAGCGGCTGCCGCGAAGCTAACCGCCCGACCCGCGCCGCAGTTCCTCCAGATTGCCCAGGTGCTGTCGGAAACCCGTCCGTTCTCCGGGCCTCGGCTCAGGAGCCGATCCAGTTGGCGTGGAAACCGCTGGGCACCCGGCCGGGCAGGTGCACGACGGCCACCGGCTCCCCGGTGAAGTCGCCGGCGTCGAGCACCACCAGGTCGCTGCGGCCGGTGCGCCCGTCGTGGACGTACGTCAACAGCCAGCCGTCGTCCTCGGCCGAGAGCGGCCCGCGCGGGACGAACACCGCCTCCCCGGCCTCCCGGTGCGGCCCGAAGTCGTGCACCGCCACCTCCCGGCGCAGCAGGTCGTGGCGCAGCAGCGCCGAGCCGCCCAGCACCCCCGCGCCGGACTGCATGGCCACCGTGTAGGCGTACCGGTGCCGCATCGTCTTGCGGCGCTCGTCGATGCGGGGGAACTCCTGGGGGATGTCGTCGAGCTGCTCGGCGGCGACGGTGCCCCGGGTCAGGTCCAGCGTCCAGCGCCACAGCGTCGGCGCGGACTCCCCCGGGGCGTGCAGGTCGCGGTCGAAGACCCGGTCGTGGCGCACCACGTCGACCACGCAGGTGTCGTCGACCTCGTAGGCGTTGACGGGGTGGAAGACGTAGCAGGGGTCGACGTCGAACCAGCGCACGTCGGCGCCGCGCCCTTCGCGGGGCAGCAGCCCGAGCCGCGCCGCACGCCCGCGCTGCCACGCGTACGGGAAGCGGGAGCCCGCCCGGGCCAGCGTCGGCGAGAAGGTGACCGGGAGGTCGAACAGCACCGAGTGCCGGTCGGTCAGCGCCAGCGAGTGCATCAGCGGCGGCCCGGCGACCTCGATGCGCTCGCTGCGGCGCACCCGCCCCTCGGGGGTCAGCACGAGGTGCTCGACGTAGGGCAGCTCGTGGTAGTAGGCCACGGCGAACAGCTCGCCGGTGACCGGGTCGCACTCGGCGTGGGCGGCGAAGCCGTGCGGCAGGGTGGCGTCGAAGTCGATGCGGGCCACGGAGCCCAGTTCGTCGTCCAGCTCGACCGGCAGCACGCCGGCCTCGCCGAGGGCGAGGGTGCGCCCGCCGTGCCGGATGACGTTGGCGTTGGCGTTGTCGGACAGCCCGTGCCGCGGGCCGGGAAGGGCGAGCTCGCCCAGGGCTCGGGTGGTGCGGTCGGTGCGGATCCACCGGTTGCGGTACCACAGCGCGCGGCCGGAGCGCAGGCGTACGCCGTGCACCATGCCGTCGCCGACGAGGGCGTGGCCGGGCCGGTCGCCGCCCACCGGGTTGGGCCCGATGCGCACGAAGCAGCCGTCCAGCTCGGCGGGCAGCCGCCCGGTGACCGTCAGGTCGAGCTCCGTCGCCTCGGTGGCGACGGGGCGCCGGTTGTCGTTGCGGTAGGGGGTCCTGGGGGCGAGGGCGACGACGCTCATTGCGGCCTCCACGAGCTGGGGCGATCTCTTTGCGTATCGCGGTTACGTAACAGCGTTACTTCATCGAAGGTACGCCTGGCGTGAGATCATGTCAACGTGAGTCCGCGCCGAATCGACCCGACCCTGGCGACCGCCCTGCTGGAGGCCGCGGCCCGACTGCTGGCCGAGGAGGGCGCCGCCGGCCTCACCACGCGCCGCCTCGCCGCCGCCGTGGGCGCCTCGACCACGGCCGTCTACACGCACTTCGGCGGGATGGACAACCTGGTCCGGGCGATGGTGCACGAGGGCTTCGCCCGGCTGCACCGGCGGATGTCGACCGTGCGGGCCACCTCCGACGCGGTCGCCGACGTGATGGCCCTCGGGTACGCGTACCGGGCCAACTCCCTCGACCACCCGCAGCTCTACCAGGTCATGTTCGGCAGCGCCGCGCTCGGCGGGTTCGCCCTGTCCGAAGGCGACCGGCAGCACGGCAAGTACACGCTCCAGCCGCTGGTCGACGCGGTGGCCCGGGCCACCGAACAGGGCCGGTTCCGGGCCGGGGACCCGCTGCTGGTCGCGCAGAACATGTGGATCGCCCTGCACGGGCTGGTGAGCCTCGAACTCGGCGGCTACCTGATCGACCCGTACGACGCCGACGTCTGCTTCGAGGCGCAGCTGCGCTCGCTGATGGCCGGCGCGGGCGACGACTACGAGGCGACCGCCGCCTCGCTGGCCCGGGCTCGCCGGCGGCGCTCCCCCCGCGCCTGACAGCGCACGGCAACGGCGGAGAAGCGACGCGCATCCCCCGGTGTGATGCTCAGGACGGGTCCCGAGCACGTCCGCAATGGAAGCGCATCCACTCCTGTCCGCCCACGCCGGCAGGATCGCCCATCCCCCACGCACCGAAGGACGCCGATGATGCACGGAATCGATTATCTGGTGGTCGGATCCGGCTCCGCCGGAGCCGCGCTGGCCGCCCGGCTCAGTGAGGACCCCGCCCGCCGGGTGCTGCTGCTGGAGGCGGGCCCCGACTTCGCGACGGTGGCCGAGACGCCGACCGACCTGATCGATGGCAGCGCCATGTCGATGGACCGCCACGACTGGCACTTCAAGGCCGAGATCACCGACCGGCGGCGGATCATCTTCCCGCGCGGGAAGGTCACCGGCGGCTCCTCCGCCGTCGGCGCGACCATCGCGCTGCGCGGCACCCCGAACAACTTCGACGAGTGGGCCGAGCTGGGCAACCCCGCCTGGGCCTGGGACGAGGTGCTGCCGTTCTACAAGCGGCTCGAGGACGACCAGGACTTCGACAACGAGTACCACGGCAAGGGCGGCCCCATCCCGATCCACCGGTTCACGCCCGACGAGATGACCCCGGTGCAGCACGTGTTCCGCGACGCCTGCGTCAAGGCCGGCTTCCCCGAGGTCGAGGACCACAACCACCCGGAGGCCACCGGCGTCGGTCCCATTCCGTCCAACCGCCAGGGCAGCCACCGGTTCTCCACCGCGATGGGGTACCTGGCCGAGGCACGCGGCCGGGAGAACCTGGAGATCCGCTCCGGAGTCCAGGTCAACCGGGTGCTGTTCACCGGCAACCGGGCGCGCGGCGTCGAGGTCGCCAAGGCCGGCGGCGGCACGGAGGTGATCGAGGCCGGCACCGTCGTGCTGGCCGCCGGGGCGGTCAACTCGCCCGCCATCCTCATGCGCTCGGGCATCGGCCCGGCCGGTGACCTGCGGCGGCTGGGCATCGACGTGGTGCTGGACCGGCCCGGGGTGGGCGCGGACCTGATCGACCACCCGCGTACCGGCGCGTTCATGGTGCCGCAGGAGGGGAGCTTCAGCCCCGAGGACCCGTTCCTGCAGACGATCCTGCGGACCACCGCGCCGGGTTCGACGGAGTTCAACGACCTCCAGTACTACATGATCAACCACTTCGACCTGACGCTCTTCCCCGAGCTGCAGATGCTGGCCGCCGCGAAGACGATCTTCGGGGTGATGGTCGTGCACCAGCGGCCCGAGTCCCGGGGACGGCTCACCCTCACGTCGGCCGATCCCACCGCCCCGCCGGACGTCGTGCTCAACTTCCTCGACACCGAGCGCGACATCCAGACCCTCGTCGACGCCGTGCGCCAGTGCTGGCAGTTCATGCAGACCGCGGGCATCAACGACCAGGGGCAGCGGTTCGTGGTGCTCGGCGAGGACATGGTCGCCGACGACGAGCTGATGCGCCACTACGTCAGGCTCAGCCTCGACAGCGGCTACCACCCCGTCGGCACCGCCCGGATGGGCGCGGCCGGCGACGAGGGCGCGGTGGTCGACGAGCGGCTGCGGGTGCACGGCACCGAGGGCCTCTACGTCTGCGACGCCTCCGTCATGCCGTCGATCGTCAACTGCAACACCAACCTCACCTCCATCATGATCGGTGAGCGGCTCGCCGACTGGCTCCGGCAGTCCTGACCGGTCCCCACCGACACGGGCGCCCCGCGGTGCGAAACCCCGCGGGGCGCCCGTCTCACTGTGGGGCCTGCGGTCTCGCGGCCTGAGGCGTTCCAGGAGCGGGCACGGTGGCCGGCGGCCCGACGCGGCGCGTGCCGCCTCCGGCACACTCGCGTGCCGACTAGGGAGCTGAGTCAGCTACGACATCACGTCGGATCACGCCGGCCAGCGCGGTGCCCCGGGGGCCGGGCCGGTGCTGCTCGGCTCGCCGACAGGCACTGCGCTGGCCGGTGATGTCGTAGCTGACTCAGCTGCGTAGGCGCCGGCGGGACCAACCTCTACCGACCGCTGCAGGCGGGGCCGACCGCTGTGGGCGGGACCCCGCGCGCCTTCAGGCCGGCACCGCCGGCAGGCCGGCACCCCAGCCGCCTGAGACAGGCAGCGCCCCGACAGCCGCCGCCCGACGCGACGCAGGCCGCCCGCCGGATGGCGGACGGCCCGAGGCGCGACCACGCGGTGTACGGAGCGCCCAGGGGGGTGTGGGACCGACGCTCCGTACACCGCGGTCGACAGGCGCGCTGGGGGCGCCTAGACCGTGTTCTCGCTGACCTTTCGCGGCACCGGCACCGGCGCGGGCTGCTGCGCCTCGGCCGTGGGCACCGGCTCCTGTCGCTCGGCGGCGGACGACGACGGCCCGGCCGGGACGCCCCGGTCCCGCAGGCCGATCCAGATCAGCGCCACGGACACCAGGATCACCACGATCTGCACCTGCATGGCGAAGTGGACGCCGTCCAGCACGTCCGTGCGGGCGGCCACGAGCGCCCCGAAGATCGGGATGCCGATGGTGACCGCGATCTGCTGGGCCAGGGTGGCCAGGCCGGTCGCCAGGCCCTGCTGCGAGTCGTCCAGGCCGGAGGTGGCGGTCACCGTGTAGGCGACGACGGCCGTGACGTGCCCGAAGTACATCAGGAACAGCGACGGCACGATCAGGGCCAGGCTCGGCGTGGTCGACGTGCCGGTCAACAGCAGCGGGACGGTGGTCAGGCCCTGCGCCAGCAGGCCGACGGCGAGGACGTTGCGGTAGCCGTACCTGCCGATCATGCGACCGGCGATGACGCCGGCGACGACGGCCACCAGGCCCGGCCCGCCGAACACCAGACCGGTGGTGAACGGGGCCATCTTGAGCACGTCCTGCATGTAGAGGGTGAGGCCGAAGTTGACGCCGCTGGCCATCACGAAGGCGACGATGCCGCCGTAGTTGCCCCACTTGATGTTCGGCCGGTTGAGCAGGGTCAGCGACACCAGGGGCGCCTTGGCCTTCAGCTCGACGAACCAGAAGGCCGCGATGAGCACCGCGCCGATGACAAGGCCGATCCAGCTCTGCATGCTCACGCCGTAGACCAGGGCGAGCAGGCCGGCGGTGACCGTGACGGCGCCCGGCACGTCGAGCTTGATGCCGGCGGGACGGACGCTCTCCTTGATCACCAGCGGGGTCAGCACCATGATGGCGACCGCCACCGGCACGTTGATCCAGAACGCCCAGCGCCAGTCCAGGGCGCTGACCAGGCTGCCGCCGACCAGGGCGCCGACGGTGAAGCCACCGGAGAGCAGCGCGCCGTTGAGGCCGAGCACCCGGGCGCGGGCCCGCTCGTCGGAGACGGTGGTGATCAGCAGCGCCATCGCGGCCGGGATGGCGATCGCGTTGGCGAAGCCCTGCAGCACGCGGGCGCTGAGCAGCATCGTCGCGTTGGTCGCGAAGCCGCCGAGCAGCGAGGCCACGGTGAGCAGCGCGATGCCGGTCAGGAACAGCCGCCGCCGGCCGAACAGGTCGGCGACCCGGCCGAACAGGAGCGTGAAGCCGGCGGCGGGCAGCGCGTACGCGCTGGCCACCCACGGCAGGTCGGCCAGCGAGAGGCCGACGCCCTCCCCCATGCGGGGCAGCGCCACGTTGAGGATCGAGAAGTCGACCGACAGCATGAACTGCGCGCCGAGCAGGACGAATAGGGCAAGTTTCTGCGCGGAGCTGAGCTGCTCCGACGTGCTCTGGTTCTCCGCCATGACCACGAACCCTAGGTAGCCGCGGCCCTGCTACCCATCTCCCTGCCATGCGTACCACTGGCAGTGGCACCCTCGGCACCCGCCGTGCCGGTCCCGTTCCACGCTACCCGCACGGCGCTCTCTTCGAGCTTGCTCTATTTCCCGCCCGCCGTCGAGAGGCACCGGCTGCCCGGGGACCGCGACCCCGGGCAGCCGGCGGGCGATCAGTCGACGAGCACTCCGCATCCGACGGTGGTGATCGAGCCGGTGAGGCCGCTGGACAGGTCCGAGGCGAGGTACACGGCGGTGCCGGCCACGTCGGCCAGGGTCACCGCCCGGCCCAGCAGCGGGTTCGGCATGCCCGGCTTGGCGGCGAGCATGTCCTCCAGCGTCGCCCCGTTGGCCTCGGCCGCGCGCCGCCACGTCTCGCGGACGTACGAGCCGTGCTGCACGCTCTCCGGGATCGCGTCGGGCCGCAGGCAGACCACCCGCACCCCGAACGGGCCCACCTCGCCGGCCAGTTCCCGGGCCAGCGACTCGATGCCGGCGCAGGCCACGCCGAAGCCGCCCGAGGGCATGGGGGCCCGCGCGGCGGACGTCGACAGCACCACGATGGCCCCGCTGCGCTGCCCCACCATCCGCCGCGCCGCCGCCGCAGTGGTGAGGAACTGGGTGCGCACGAAGGTGTTCATCGGCAGCAGGAAGTCGTCCAGGGACAGCTCGCGCAGCGGGACGCCCTGCACGTGGTCCAGGCCGACGGCGTTGAACGACACGTCGATGCTCCCGGCCCGCTCGGCGACCAGCTCCGCGTGGGCGTCGACCGCCTCCGGGTCGAGTGCGTCGACCTGGTGGGCGTACGCCCGGCCGCCGTCGGCGGCGATCTCCTTGGCGAGCATCTCGACCCGGTCCAGGTGGTGGCCGGCCAGGTACACGGTGGCGCCCTCCCGGGCGTAGGCGCGCGACACCGCGCTGCCCAGCGCGCCCGCGGCGCCGTAGACGATCGCCGTCCTGTTCTCCAGCAGCATGTCTGATCCCCTCGTCGTGGGCGGGTCCGGCGGCGCCGGACCGGGTTCGTCAGACCGACGGGCGACCCTCGGGGAAATATACATTTGCTGCCGATTTATTTGGCTTGATCCGCAGAGGTGCCGGTCACCTCCGCCAGGCGGTCCCGCAGGTAGCGGCGCTCGACGTCGTTGCCGGCGAGCCCGAGCGCCCGCCGGTACGCCCCGGCCGCGTCGTCCCGCCGGTCCAGCCGGCGCAGCAGGTCGGCGCGGACGGCCGGGACGAGGTGGTGACCGGCCAGCTCGCCGGAGCGCTCCACCTGCTCCAGCAGCTCCAGCCCGCGCAGCGGGCCGTGCGCCATCGCGACCGCCACCGCCCGGTTGAGCAGCACCACGGCCGAGGGCGTCAGCTCGGCCAGCTCGGCGTAGAGCCCGGCGATCTGGGCCCAGTCGGTGCGCGCGGCGTCGGGGGCGCTCGCGTGGCAGGCCGCGATCGCCGCCTGCACCTGGTAGGGGCCCGGCCGCCCGTGGCGCAGCGCCCGCTCCAGCAGGTCCACCCCCTCGGCGATGCGGCCCCGGTCCCACCGTCGGCGGTCCTGCCGCTCCAGCGGCACCAGGTCGCCGTGCGCGTCCGTGCGGGCGTCGCGCCGGGCGTCGTGCAACAGCATCAGCGCGAGCAGCCCGAGGGTCTCCGGGTCGTCGGGCAGCAGCCGGGCCAGCAGGCGGGCCAGCCGCACGGCCTCCGCGCACAGCCCGCGCCGCAGCAGGTCCGCGCCGGCCGTGGCGGCGTACCCCTCGGTGAACAGCAGGTACAGCACCGCGCGCACCGCCGCTGCCCGGCCGGGCAGCTCGGCGGCCGGCGGCAACTCGCCGCGCAGGCCGGCCTCGCGGACGCCACGCCGGGCCCGCACCAGCCGCTGCGCGAGGGTGCCCGGCGTGACCAGGAGGGCGCGGGCGATCTCGGCCGGGCCGAACCCCACGACGGTACGCAGGGTCAGCGCGACCTGCGACGTCAGCGACAGCGCGGGATGGCAGCAGGTGAAGATCAGCCGGAGCTGGGCGTCGCGGATCACCGGCGGCACCGGCGGGGCGTCGTCGTACGCCGACAGGGTGACCGCGGCCTCGCGCAGCCGGGCGGCGGCCATGCTCTCGTGCCGCAGCCGGTCGACGGCCCGGTTGCGCGCCACGGTCGTCAGCCAGGCCCCGGGCCGGCGTGGCACGCCCTCGCCGCGCCAGCGCTGCACCGCAGCGGCGAACGCGTCCTGCACGCAGTCCTCGGCCAGGGCCCGGTCCCCGGTGAGGGCGACCAGTGTGCCGACGAGCTGGCGGTATTCCCGGCGGAACGCCGCGGCCACGGCGGCGTCGACCGTGAAGGTCACTGGCTCCAGACCGGCCTCACCTCGATGACGCCCAGCTCGGCGAACGGGTGCAGGGCGGCCAGCTCCGTCGCCTCGTCGAGGTCGGCGCAGCGCAGCAGGACGAACCCGCCCACCTGCTCCCGGGCCTCGACGAACGGCCCGTCGGAGACCAGCGTGGCACCGGCCCGGGAGCGCACCGTGCGGCCGGCGCGGCCGGGGCGCAGGCGCTGCCCGCCCGCGAACGCCCCGCGCCGGCGCACCTCGTCGAGCCAGGCCCGGTGCCGGGGGTGGTCGTCGATCTCCGCGGGGCTCAGCTCGCCGGCCTCGTCGTGATAGATCACCAGTGCGTACTCCACCCTCGCCCTCCCAGGTCCGCGCATTACAACGAGGCAGCACGCAGGAAGAAGCGGGGGGTGTTCGGCTCGGCCAGTCTTGGTGCAATCCATGCCCGCCGAGGAGGCATCCCATGCGTCAATCACAGGTCACCGTCAACGGTGTCGACATCGCATACCGTGAGTTCGGCGAGGGCCCCCTGGCCCTGCTGGTGCACGGTTTCCCGTTCACCCCCAACTCGTTCCGGCACCTGGTGCCGGTGCTGGTCGACGCCGGCTACCGGGTGGTGACGCCGTGGACCCGCGGCTTCGCCCCCAGCTCCGTCCCGCCGCCGGGCCGCGAGCACATCCGCGACATGGTGGCCGACGTCAACGCGCTGCACGAGGTGCTCGGCGGCGACGAGCGGGCGGTGCTGATCGGGCACGACTTCGGGGCCGCCGTCGCGTGGGCCGCCGTGGTGCAGGCGCCGGAGCGCTGGTCGCGGCTGGTCGCCTGTGACGTGCCGCCGTTCCAGTTCTTCGGCGAGTACCTGCTCGACCCCCGGGGCATCAACGTCCAGGCCCACTTCTGGTTCTTCCAGATGGCCGCCGCCGACGAGCTGGTCGCCGCCAACGACCTGGCCTTCCTGGAGTTCATGCTGCACAAGTACTCCCGCGACGGCTACGACGTCACGCAGGACCTGGCCGACATCCGGGCCGCCCTGGGCAAGCCGGAGAACCTGCACGCCGCCCTGGGCATGTACCGGACCAACTTCCCGCCGGCGACGTTCGGCACCCCCGAGTGGGGGGCCGAGCAGGGGGCGCTGTGGGGCGCCCTGCCGACGCAGCCGACGCTGAACATCTTCGGCGTGCAGGACGTCGCCTTCGCGATGAACGAGGAGAAGCTGGCCCGGATCGTCGAGGCCCTGCCGAAGGGGTCGGCCGGCGCGCTGGTCCCCGACTCGCGGCACGTCCCGCTGACCGAGCAGCCGGAGATCACCAACGCCCACATCCTGCGCTTCCTGACCGAGACGGCCTGACCGTCCGATCAGGACACTAGTCCGGCTCCGGCCGGGTCCGGCGGAGTCCGCCCGCCCGGCCGGAAACCGTTGGTACTCCTACGGTGGGTACCACTGACAGTGTCATGCTCGTCGGTCATACTGAGTCGCATGAATCCGCTGGGCGAGTTCCTCCGATCTCGACGCGGCGTCATCCGCCCGCAGGACGCCGGCCTGACCCGCTACGGCGAGCGCCGACGGGTCTCCGGGCTGCGCCGCGAGGAGCTGGCCCAGCTCGCCGGGGTCAGCGTCTCCTACTACACCCGGCTGGAGCAGGGCCAGGCGCACAACGTGTCCGACGAGGTGCTCGACGCGGTCGCCCGGGCGCTGCAGCTCGACGGCGACGAGCGGGCCCACCTGTTCGTGCTGGCCCGCCCCGGCCGGGCGACGACCGGCCGGGCCGCCCGGTCCCACACCACGCCGCCGGCCCTGCACCAGATGCTCGCGATGATGCCCGACGTGCCGGCGATGGTGCTCGGTGCCGCGACCGACGTGCACGCCTGGAACCCGCTGGGCCACGCGCTGCTCGCCTGGCACCTCGACGAGGCGCCCAACATGAGCAGGTCGGTTTTCCTCGACCCGCGCATGCGCGAGCTGTACGCCGACTGGCCGGGCAAGGCCCGCTCGGTGGTGGCCTACCTGCGGATGGCCGTGGGGCGCTACCGGGGCGACCGCCGGGTCGTCGGGCTGGTCGAGGAGCTGCTGTCGCGCAGCCCCGAGTTCGCCGGCATGTGGGCCGAGCACCCGGTGAGCACCTGCGAGACGATGACCTACGACATGGCCCACCCGGTCGTCGGGGCGCTGACGGTCAACCAGCACACGCTGCGGCTGGAGGACACCCCCGACCTGATGCTGGTCACCTTCACGGTCGAGGCCGGCTCGCCGTCGGCGGCGGCGCTGCGGATGCTCGGCGGCATCCCCCGCCGCGCCCCCGCCCCGGCACCCCCGCCCCGGCACAGCGTCACCGTCCCCTGAGTCGTCCGCGCACCCGGTGCCGCCCGCACCCGCGGGAATCCACCCCCGCGGTGCCGCCCGCGCACACGGCGGCGGCCGGCTCCCCGGGGACGGCCTGCGCCGCCCGGCCGGGAACCGGCCGCCCCGACGGGTGGAGCGCCGCCGCGCCCCACCACACCGGCGTCACTGCGTCCCGGCCTCCGCAGGCTGCGCGGGCGCGCCGTCCTGGCGCACCCGGAACTTGTTGACCCCGGTCCACCAGTTCTCACCCGGGTTGACGGCCTCGTCGGAGTCGTAGCGGTCGTGGTGGCGCCACCAGTCCCACGGGTGGGCCAGCCCCTCCTCCTGCCGCCCCAACGGGGTGACGTCGAGGTAGTTGTAGGTGTTGATGAAGACCTCGCCGCCCCGGTCGAACACCGAGCTGGCGTGGTAGATCTTCTCGCCGTCGCGGATGAACGAGCTGACCGCCGGCAGCTCGCCCTTCTCCATCGAGACGTTGAAGTCGTAGTTGAAGTCGCTGCCGAACGACGAGACCCACGGGATGTGGCTCCAGCCCATCCGGGCCTTGAACTGCTCGATCTTCTCGATCGGCGCGCGGGCGATCATCACGAACGAGGTGTCCCGCGCGTGCATGTGCGACAGGTTGCCGACGTTGTCGGCCTGCATCGAGCAGCCGACGCAGCCCTCCTTCGCCTCCGGGGCGAACATGAAGTGCCGCACGATGAGCTGGCGGCGGCCCTGGAACAGGTCGAGCAGCGTCACCCGGCCCGACGGCGAGTCGAACACGTACTCCTTCTCCACCGGCACCACGGGCATGGCCCGACGGGCGGCGCTGAGCTGGTCGCGGGCGCGGGTCAGCGCCTTCTCCTCCTCCAGGAGCTGCTCCCTGGCGGTGGTCCATTCCTCACGCGAGACGATCTGCGGAAAAGCCATCGTTCCTCCCTCAACGGTCGCCGCCGGGCCGGGGGAAGGCCGGGCGACACCTGCGAGCCTGGCACGGGCCCCGCATGCCGACTTCTCCCCTCGTGCCCTTCCCCGTCCGGTCGTCCTGTATGGACGCCGGGCAATCCGGAAGAGGTTGCGGCACGCGGAGTGTGACAGCGTCGAGGGCGCCTGGCCGACACGACCCCGGTCGATCCGGTCGCCCCGTTGAGGAGGACACGTGTCCACGACCACCGAAGCACCCACCCGCGAGGAGCTGGTCCGGCGGGCGGCGGGTCTCGTCCCGCTGATCCGCAAGCACGCGGCGTGGCAGGAGGAGAATCGTCGGCTGCACGACGAGACGGTAGCCGCGATCGAGGAGGCGGGGCTGTTCAAGCTCCGCACGCCCCGCCGCTACGGCGGGTACGAGGTGGACACCCGCACGCTCGTGGCGGTCGCCACCGAGCTGGGCCGGGGCGACGCCAGCACCGCATGGGTCACCTCGGTGCTGTGGATCCCCACCTGGCTCGCCGGCCTGTTCCCCGACGAGGCCCAGGACGAGGTGTTCGCCGTCCCCCACGCCCGGGTGTGCGGCACCAACAGCGTCGGCGGCACGGCCGTGCCCACCGACGGGGGATTCGTCGTCAACGGCAGCTGGCACTTCATCAGCGGGGCCCACCACGCGCAGTGGCAGGAGATCGCGGTGGTCGTGGTGCGCCCGGACGCGGAGCCGGAGCCGATCATGGCGCTGGTGCCGATCGGCAGCCTGGAGATCGTGGACGACTGGTACACCACCGGCCTGACCGCCACCGGCAGCGTCACCACCGTGGCCCGGGACCTGTTCGTCCCGAGCAGCCACATCATCCCGATGAGCGCGGCGATGATCCCGCAGGGCCTGTCGCAGGGCAACGCCGACTCCCCCGTCTGGCGCACCCCGGCGGCGCTGAACGCGGCGGCGTCGGGCGTGGGCGCGGCCGTCGGCGTGGCCAAGTCCGCCCGCGACGAGTTCTTCGACCGGCTGCCCGGTCGGAAGATCACCTACACGGAGTACGAGAACCAGAGCGAGGCCCCGGTCACCCACCTGAAGGTCGGCACCGCGCTCATGAAGATCGAGCAGGCCGAGTTCCACGCGTACCACGCCGCCGACCTGGTCGACACCAAGGCGGCCACCGGCGCCGAGTGGACCCTCGAGGAGCGGGCCCGGGTGCGCGCCGACCACGGCTGGGCGACCCGGCTGGCCAAGGAGGCGGTGGACATCTTCGCCTCCGCCAGCGGCGGCACCTCCATCTACCGCGACGTGCCGATCCAGCGGATCGTCCGGGACGTCAACGCGATGAGCCTGCACGGGCTGATCAACCCCGACACCAACACCGAGCTGTACGGGCGGGTCGTCTGCGGCCTGGGCCCGAACACCCTGTTCGTCTGAGCCGTCCCGCGCGGCTCCCCCAGCCTCGCCGCGCTCTGTCCTGAGCCTTCCCCACACGTGGCGGGCCGCCCGGCGCACCCCCTCGCCGGGCGGCCCGTCGCACCATCAGCGCACCACCGTGACGCGGGCCCGCGGCGGCGTCAGCCCAGCGCGGCGACCCGGGGGCGCAGCCCGTCGATCAGCTCCGGCGGGGCGGCGAGGACCCGGCTGCCGCTCACCTCGACGGCCGCGCCGGCCTCGACGGCGATCACCAGACCGGCCGCCCAGTCCCACCGGAAGGTGCGGTCCTCGACGTACGCGTCGCAGCGGCCCGCCGCGATCCAGGCCAGGGCCAGCGCGGTGGAGCCGAGCATCCGCACCCCGCGCACGTCGCCGGCCAGGTCGGCGACCACGGCCGCCTGCACCCTGCGGTGGGCCACGTCGTAGGCGTACCCGGCGGCGAGAATGACCTCGTCGAGCGCGGTGCTGGCGGGCCGGGCCAGCGGGACGTCGTCGCGGAACGCGCCCCGGCCCCGGACGGCGTGGAACAGCTCGTCGTGCACCGGGTCGAGGACCACCCCGACGACCGGCCGCCAGCCGTCCGGCGTCTCCTCCTCACAGGCCACGCTCACGCACCAGAACGGCATGCCGGAGATGTAGTTGACGGTGCCGTCGAGGGGGTCCAGCACCCAGCGCAGCCCGGAGCTGCCGGTGTGGCCGCTGCCTTCCTCGGCGAGGATGCCGTCGTCGGGCCGGCGGGCGCGCAGCAGCTGGACGATGTGCGCCTCGCTGGCCCGGTCCGCCTCGCTCACCAGGTCGGTGGAGGCCGTCTTGTGGTCGACCTGCCCGTGGTCGCCGAAGCGCCGCAGCAGCTCCCGGCCGCCGAGCCGCGCCGCCTCCTCGGCGACCCGCCGGCAGTCGTCCAGCTCGGCACCGCTGACCATCGTGTTCTCCTCGTGTCGGCCGCAGGGACGGTCGCGATCGTCGCACCGGAAGCGGTCCCGGCACCAGCTCACGCGGATGGCCGACCGCCGCGCCGTCCCTTGGCCGCGTGGGGCACACTGGGGTCGGCGCTCGGGACATCGACGCCCGCCGACCTGCCCCGACACCGCCACGGGGAGGCAGTTCGCCATGGGCACGTTGGGCGCGTCAAGCACGGCAGACCGGCTGTTGGCCCGGATCCGGGACGGGATCGTCGGTGAGGGCGAGGTGCTGGACGGCCCCTACGGGCCGCGCCGGATCACGTACGCCGACTACACCGCCTCGGGTCGGGCCCTGGACTTCGTGGAGGACGCCGTCCGGGACTGGGTGCTGCCCCGCTACGCCAACACCCACACCGAGAGCTCCGCCACCGGCCTGGCGACGGGACAGTTGCGCGAGGACGCCCGGCGGATCGTCCACGACGCCGTCGGCGGCACCGACGAGCACGTCGTCGTCTTCTGCGGTTCGGGGGCCACGGCGGCGGTCGACAAGCTGATCGGGATGCTCGAACTGCGGCTGCCGCACGGGCCGACCCACCGCCACGGCCTGCTCGACCGCGTCCCGCCGGGGCATCGTCCGGTGGTGTTCGTGGGCCCCTACGAGCACCACTCCAACGAGCTGCCGTGGCGCGAGACGTACGCCGAGGTGGTCGTCATCGGCGCGGACGCCGACGGGCACATCGACCGGGCGGAGCTCGCCGCGCAACTGGCCCGGTACGCGGACCGGCCGCTGCGCATCGGCAGCTTCTCCGCCGCCTCCAACGTCACCGGCATCCTCTCCGACACCGACGCGATCGCCGCGCTGCTGCACGCCCACGGCGCCCTGTCGTGCTGGGACTACGCCGCCGCCGGCCCGTACGTGCCGATCCGGATGGGCGAGTCGGCGCCGGGGGCCGCCGACGGCAAGGACGCGGTCTTCCTGTCGCCGCACAAGTTCGTCGGCGGCCCACAGACGCCCGGCGTCCTGGTGGTGCGCCGGGACCTGGCCCGCAACCGGGTGCCGACGACCCCGGGCGGCGGAACGGTGGCGTTCGTCGACCCGGTCGGGCACCGGTACCTCGACGACCCGGTCGCCCGGGAGGAGGGCGGCACGCCGGCGATCGTCGAGTCGATCCGGGCGGGGCTGGTGTTCGCCCTCAAGCAGGCCGTCGGCACCGAGGTCATCCGGGCCCGCGAGGAGCGGCTGTGGGCGCGGGCGCTGCGCCGCTGGTCGGCGAACCCGGGGATCGAGGTCCTGGGCGGCACCCGGGCCCGGCGGCTGCCCATCGTGTCGGTGCAGATCCGCCACGGCGACCGTCACCTGCACCACAACTTCGTCGTCGCGCTGCTCAACGACCTGTTCGGCATCCAGGCGCGCGGGGGCTGCTCCTGCGCGGGGCCCTACGGGCACCGCCTGCTGGCGATCGACGAGGAGCGCTCCCGCGCGTTCCGGGAGGAGATCGCCCTCGGCTGCGAGGGGATCAAGCCCGGCTGGGCGCGGATCACCTTCAACTACTTCATCTCCGACGTGGTCGCCGACTATCTCGTCGACGCGGTCGACCTGATCGCCCGGCACGGGCACCGGCTGCTGACCGACTACCGGTTCGACGTCGGCAGCGGCCTGTGGCGGCACCGCCGCGGCCCGGAGCGGCCGCTGCGCCTGGCCGACCTGGGCCCCCTGCTGACCGGCGGCCCGATGGCCGTCGGCCGGCGGGAACGGGTCGGCGAGGAGGCCCTGGCCGGACACCTGCGCGAGGCGCGGCGGATCATCGCCGGCCGCGACGACCGCCTCGACGAGAGCCCGACCGGCCTGCCGTCGGGCGTCGAGGCGCTGCGCTGGTTCCACCTTCCGCCGGCCTGCACTGCGCCCCCGGACGCGCCGTCGTCGCCCTGACCGGGCGGCTGGCCCGGCGGTCGCGCCCGTTGCCCCTCGCGGCGCGGCCGCCCCGCCCGGTCGGCCACACGCGCCGGCCCCGCCACACCGTGGGGCGCGGACGGGGCCGACGGTCCGGAGTCAGTTGATGGTCACCGAGTAGGTGCTGGTGGTGACCTGGCCGTTGCCGGTGAAGATCTCCGGCCCCGCCTGGACGCTGGTCAGGTACTTGGAGCTGCTCATCCAGCCCCGGGCGACCAGGTCGTTGGTGAAGTCGCGGATGTTGAGGTTCGCGTTGGTGGTGTTGCTGGTCCGCACGTACGAGTAGACGTTCCAGGTGCCGACGTAGCCGCGCCAGATCTCCCAGGTCGTGCCGGCGATGGTGACCGTGCCCTGGCGGCTGCCGGCGGGGGACGCGTTGGAGCGGTAGAGCCAGATCATCAGCTCGTCCGAGGGCTGGTCGGCGGAGCCCGGGTTGGCCATCGGATGCAGCCAGCAGTCGTAGGCGACGTTCTGGTTGACGGTGCCGTTCTGCGTGACGGTGAACTGCCAGCTGGTGTTGACGTTGCGGTTGGCGGACAGCTGCACGGGCAGCCCGGTGTTCTGCCGCCGCCAGCCCCAGTGCCAGCCGAGGATCGCCGCCGCGAACGACTTGACGGTGCCGGCCTGGCCGCTCCAGTTGTAGCTGGTGCCCCACGAGATGCGGTCACCGGAGCCGCCGCTGGTCCAGATGCACTGACTGCCCGAGCCGGTGCCGGCGCCCCACTGGTTGTTGGGGATCCAGTACTTGCCGATGTCGATCACGTCGGTGCTGTTGCACAGCCGGCCCGACGGCGGGTAGTCGCCGATCGGCGGCGGCGTGGTGGGCGGCGCAGTGGTGGTGGGCGGCGGGGTCGTCGGGCCGTTGCAGGTCACCCCGTTGACCGCGAAGTTGGTGGGCACCGGATTCGCGCCGCTCCACGAGCCGGTGAAGCCGAACCCGACGGTGCCGTTGGTGGCGACGGCGCCGTTGTACGCGACGTTCGTCGCGGTCACCTGTGCGCCGCTCTGGGTCACGGTAGCGTTCCACGCCTGGGTCGCCTGCTGGCCCGCGGCGTAGGTCCAGGTGAGCCGCCAGGAGGTCAGCGGGTCACCGAGGTTGGTGACGGTGACGTCGGCGTTGAAGCCGCCCGACCACTGCGACGACACCGCGTAGCGTACGGCGCACCCGGCCGCCGCCGCCTGCGCCACGGCCACCCCGGCGGCCGCGACGGTGACGGTCGCGGCCGTGCTGACGGCCAGCAGGGCCAGCCGCTTTCGATTCCCCATGACTTCTCTCCTTCGATCCGGCCACCCGGTGCCCCTCACCGCTTCCGCCTCACCTCCGCCACGCCACGCCCGCCCGCCCGCCCGCCGATCTTGCACTTGCGGCCCCGACAAATGGCGCCGAACGCCCATGCGAGGGGCCCAAACTGCAAGATCGGCGAGCGTGGAGATGGGTGGAGCGGGGTGGCGGCGGGCGGGGTGGGGTGGGGAGGGGCAAGCGGGGTGGGTGATGTTAGCGTTCACAGTCGCTGACGGGCCGGTGGTTTCCCGTGGACCTGGCTGCTGACGGACGCGGCGACCCGGATGGTGAATTGCCCGGAATCGCCAGGTGGATGCGGCGTCCGGCCCGGACGACCCCACCATCCATTGGCGTACGTCGATACGACGTTACGGCAGCCGTCAGCCACCCGTCAACGCCGCCGACCCGCCTCCTGGCGCACCCCGACCCCGCGCCGGCGCACGCCCGCATCACCACCCCGGCCAGGGCAACGAGCGCGAGAACGGCCGCGCCGGACCCCCCCGGGCGCGGGTCCGGCGCGGCAGCGGCGTCACACCCGGCTCGGGGCCGCCGAGAAGTCGCCGGTGGCGGTGCCCGCGCGCACGCGCCGGGAGACGACGACACCGAAGACGGCGGCGGTGAAGAACATGACGAAGCCGTACGTCACCGACGGCATCGCCATCGTCGAGTTGTCGAGCAGCGTCGGGCTCATCCCGATGGTGATGGCCAGGCTGGCATTGTGCAGGCCGATCTCGAAGGCCGAGGCGATCGACTCCCGCTCGCCGACGCGCAGCAGCCGGGGGCCGAAGTAGCCGAGACCCATGCTGATCAGGTTGAACGCCACCACGGCGAGGATGATCTCGCCGAGGATGTCGAACACCTCCGAGCCGAGGCCGGCGATCACACTGGAGATCATCAGGATCAGCACCACCACCGACAGGACCTTGACGGCGCGCTCCAACCGCAGGGCGGCGTCGGTGAACCTCGCGCGGATCGCCATGCCGATCGCGATCGGGATCAGCACCAGGGCGAACACCTGGATCACCTTGTCGAACTGGAGGCCGATCGAGCTGTCCGAGCCGACGAAGCCCGCGACCGACAGGTTCACGATGATCGGCAGGGTGAACAGCGCGAGCACCGAGTTGACGGCGGTCAGCGAGATGTTGAGCGCCAGGTCGCCCTTGAACAGGTGGCTGTAGAGGCTGGCCGTGCTGCCGCCCGGCGAGGCGGCGAGCAGCATCATGCCGACCGCCAGCTCGGGTCGCAGGTCGAACGCGACGACCAGGCCCAGGCAGATCGCCGGCAGGATCAGCATCTGGGAGACCAGGCAGACGACCATCGCCTTGGGGTATCGCACCACGCGACGGAAGTCGTCGAGGGTCAGCGTGAGGCCGAGCCCGAGCATGACGATGCCGACAGCGATGGGAAAAAGTATGAGCACGGTGTCGTTACTCATGATGACTCCGCCTTCCGGGAGTAAGAGATCCATGAGTTTCACACCGCCGGCCACCGCCCCGGTTCTCGAATGTTGCCCTATGCGCAGCCCTTGTCGGCGTCAGTTGCACAGTGACGCAAGACGTCCTCGGTCAGGCCGAAGGTGGGGGCCGGGTAAGGGGCGCGGGGCGAGGAGCCAGGAGCCCGGATCAGGCTCGGTCAGCCCCCGACAGGTAATGCTGGAGCCGTGCGTGGCGGAACTGGTAGACAGCTCCGACCTGACGCAGCACACCCCGATCTCGCGCGTCCGACAGGAAGGCGAGCGTGCGCCACGGCAGGCGGCCCCGCAGGGGCAGCCAGAGCCGTATCAGGACCAACCATTGCCCCCACGCGCTCGTGAGTGCCCACATGAGCCCGGTCGCGAGCCCGACCACGACGCCATACACCGGGCCGGAGATGAACGACGCGAACACGGACACCGCGCAGCCCAGTTGGAGGAGGGTCAGGATCGTGTGCCTCCGATCACCGGACAGGGCACTCGCGGGGCTGACCTCCGTGTCGATGTCGATCCAGCTGTGCGATGCGGCCGTGACCGCCATCGACAACCCGAGGGCCAATCCGAATGCGATCACGAAGGAGGACCCGATCGGGGGCCCGATCAGCCAGGCGAGAATGCTGCCGGCCGTCAGCCCAGCCATGAGCCCGAGCCCGAGCATGCTCACCAGGTGCGGGAGGCGATGGCGGAAGTCGAAACGCGTGCGGGCGGGATCGGGCCCCTCCGCGGGCACGCAGGTGACGTTGGCCAGCACCTGCGCCACGAAGCCCCCCATCAGTGGCCCCACGAAGGAAACCGGCTCGAGATGAAGCGCCCGCGACAACCCGAATCCGCCGAACGTCGCTGCAGGATAGAACGCGACGAGGAACGCCCAGAAGCGGTGCACCTTGGGTATGCCGTTCCGTAGGCGCCACCAGGCGATGTCGCGGCTGTCGGACTGGTCGAGGTGCGAGGCGAGGTGGGCCAACCAACGGTGGGCGCGCTCGGGCGGCCAGTGGCGCCCGTTCTTGTCAGCGTGGTCGTACACGGCGGGCAGGTAGGCGGCGACGAGGTGTCGTTCGATGGCCTCGCAGTCGGGAAACCGGGCCGTGTCCAGCAGCTCAAGCGGATCGTGCTCGGGCGTGTCCCCATAGACGGTGCGGGCCAGGGAGAGCATGAGCGGCGTGGACAACGCCTGCCGTACCGCGCTGTTGGCCGGGTGCGCCGGCTGCAAACGGAGCCTGTCCAGGACCGGGTCCCACACTCCGCAGTGGCCACCGCCGCGGAGGACCTCCCGACGAGTGGAGCGGGATAGGTAATCCTCGATGTCTGGCAGATCGAGTGCGGCCAGTTCGATGCCGGCCGCCCCACTGAGAACACGTCCCCTACCGATGGCAGCGGTGTATTCGGTCGGCCTGCTGGTGAGGACCAGAGGCATTCTCGGGACGTCGTTGAGCCGCTTCAGCGCCCGGTTGCGCAGACCCCTGGGGATCTCGTCGAATCCGTCGAGGATCGGCAGGATCAGGTGGGCCTTGAGCAGTTCGGCGGCCAGGTTCGGGAGCCCGGACCGCGCTGGGGCCAACCCTGGATAGTCGCGTGCCAGCTTCGCGGTCAACCAACCGGCCAGGTCCGTGGTGGTCGGGTCCCAGGCGGCGACGCTGACGATGACCGGCACCCGCTCCCCGGGCTGGCGCACCTGCAGCAGATCCAGCGCCAACCGGGCCGCCAGGACCGTCTTCCCCGACCCGTCGGAACCCAGGACGACCAGCCGCCTGGACGGAATGCTCAGGTACACCTGCGCGATCTCGCTGAGCCGCCCGTTCAACTCGATCGGGCGGCCTTGTGCGCGTGCCGGAGACCGGCCGATGTTCTTCTTGTGGTCGAAGAACGCGTCGACGGCCTTCCAGCGCAGGGACAGGGCGACCGGATCATGGATGCGGCGGCGCTCTTCCTCCCCTTCCCACTGATGCTGCACCGCCTGGCCGAGTTGTTCGGCCACATCGGCCACCGAAGGCACGCTCACGGACGCCGAGCGGGACGCCTGCCGGTGCTGCGACCAGACCGCGATCGTGGACACCATCAGGCTCACCAT
The DNA here is from genome assembly GCF_020873825.1 of Micromonospora sp. DH13. Classification (NCBI taxonomy): domain Bacteria; kingdom Bacillati; phylum Actinomycetota; class Actinomycetes; order Micromonosporales; family Micromonosporaceae; genus Micromonospora; species Micromonospora sp. DH13. The sequence continues at coordinate 288,140 of NZ_JAHWGR010000001.1, read as the reverse complement.
GGCGACCCAGAGAGAGGCCACACTGCTCATCTGGTCACGGGTGGGCAGGTCCGCGTCGAGGTACTCCCCGACGATCGGCCCCGCCAGGTACCACGCCAACGCCAGCATGCCGACGCCGGCGAGCACCCAGGGCCACCGTCGTGCCGCCGTCCGGCGTGGACCTTCCGACAGGTTCATCGACGCTCCTCCCCGACCGCGATGGAGATCACGACGAACCATTGGGGGCACGGCAGCCTGAGCAGGCCTACGAACAGGTCGGTCCAGACATCCCGTCCTCCGATGGGGCCCGGGCCGCCGGGCTCCGGTGCGACAACAAGTTTATCCCTTGTGGACGAGCCGGTGTGGCCGCTGTTTGCGGAACGGTCGAAATCCTGATCGACCAGGGATCATGGCCACGTTCTTGACCGCTCAACTTTTCGACGTTAATTTGACGTAAGTCAATGAATTTCGGGAGGAATGCCGTGCTGTTGAGATCCCTTGCCCTTGCCATATCCGCCGCCGGCCTGCTGGCCACCGCGCCCGCCGCGTCGGCGACACCTTCCCAGGCGTCCGAAGCGTGGCCGCCTGGGAACTGCGCGCAGGGCACGTTCTGCGTCTGGCCCAACTGGGCGCACCCGAACCCCGCCCCCGTGGAGACTCCGTCCCTCGTGAGCGCCGGCGAGTGGTCCGGCAGCGCCCCCGCGAAGACCTACTACAACTACACGCCCCGCAACGTCGACATGAAATACTCCTACACCTGGCCGGACGGGTCGACGAGCCACTACACGCTCTGCACGCCCCCCGGCGGCAACATCTTCTATCTTCCGGTGACGGTGACGCAGCTCAGCTGGCACGAGGGCTCCTGCTGACACCCGCACCTCCTGCCCACGTCGCTGGGGAGCGCGACTACGTTGACCAGTCGTGCACTCCGTACCCGATCACGACCTGGCCCTGCGCGACTGGGCCGTCGCCCTGGCCGGCGCGGTCGCGCTGCTGGTCGCCTCCTGGGCGCTGCTGATCCTGCTCGCGCGCCGGCTCCCGCCCGGCCTGCTGCGGGACCTCGCCGCCTTCGTCCCGGACTGCGTCACCATGGTCCGGCGGCTGCGCCGGGACCCCCGGGTGCCCCGCCGGGCGAAGCTCGCCATCCTGCTCGCCGGCCTGTGGGTGGCCAGCCCCGTCGACCTGATCCCCGAGTTCCTGCCCGTCATCGGCCCCCTCGACGACATCGTCGTGGTGGCGCTCGCCCTGCGCTACGCCGGCCGGCAGGTGCCCCGGGACGTCCTGCTGGCCGCCTGGCCGGGCGAGACCCGGCTCATCGAGCGGCTGCTCGGCGCACCCTCGGCCGGTCAGGGCACCGTCTGACACCGCCGGGCGGCACCGCTGCGCTGGCGTGCCGACTCGTAGAGCACGACGGTCGCGGCGGCCGCCGCGTTCAGGGAGCTGGCGGCCCCGGTCATCGGGATCCGGACGAGCTGGTCGCAGGCCGCCCGCCAGCCGGCGCTGAGACCGGTGGTCTCGTTGCCGATCAGGAGCAGTGTGGGCTGCGTGAAGTCGTACTCGGCGGCCTCCAGTGGGCCGTGCTCGTCGGTGCCCACCACGCCGACGCCGATCCCGTCGGCGCGAAGGCCGGCGACCCAGGACAGGACGGCCTGGGGTGCGGACGCCCGGACCACGGGCAGCGCGAAGAGCGAGCCGGTGCTCGCCCGCACCGCCTTCGGGTCGTACACGTCGGCGGCGTGGCCGGTGACGATCACGCCGGACGCACCGAAGGCGTCCGCGGACCGGATGAGGGTGCCGATGTTGCCGGGGCTGGTGGGCCGGTCGAACACGACGGTGAGCGTGGTCGGCCCGGCCGGGATGCGGGACAGGTCGTCCTCCGGCAGCGCGACCACCGCCAGCAGCTCGGGAACCGCGTCCGCCTTACCGCCCAGCTCGTGCATCAGCTCACCGGAAACGGCGAACCTCTCGGCCCGGACCGTGTCCAGCGTCTCGCGTGCCCAGCCGGACAGCTGGACGTCGGCGTCGTAGAGCAGCTCCCGGATCTGCCAGCCGTGCTCGATGGCCACGGCGATCGGGCGTACGCCCTGCACGAGGAACTCGCCGCGGCGCTGCCGCTTGGTCCGGTTGCGCAGGAGAGCCTCCCACTGCTGGAACCGCGCGTTGCGGCCAGTCACCCGCAGACCCACCGTTGTCCCGCCTCCCTCGTCTTCGTCAGCCGCCTATGCCCACCCGAGGCCCTGGCGGATCGCGATCTCCACGGGAGAGTACGCGCCGTCGGCCCGCTCCAGCTCGTACGGCGCGGCCGGCATCAGGGGCGGCTGGGCCAGGAAGCGGGGCCTCGTCCCGTGGTGGGGTTGCGCCGCGTGCACCAGGAACGGGTGGCACAGGAACACGTCGCCCGGGGAGCCGGTGGCCAGGGCGAGGGGCCGGTGGTCGGAGGCGGCCACCAGGTCGGGCGCGATGTCCAGCCCGCTCGCCCCGTCCTCGCCGTACTTCTCCAGCACCTTCGGCACGTCGAGGTGCGAGCCGACCCGGATCCGGGTCGGTGCGTCCTCCTCGCCTACCTCGCTGAACAGGAACAGCATCAGCAGCGCCCGCCCCTGGGAGCGCAGGTTCGTGAAGTACCAGTTCGCCCCCTCCGGCAGGTAGCTGCCCTCGATGTGCCAGCCGGCGTCGTTCGGCTCGTCGGGGTGCGGGAAACGCAGCGGGAACGTGCCCAGCGAGTAACGCGGCTCCCAGCGTCCCGGCCCGACGAGCAGGTCGTACGCGTGGTGGAGGAACGGCGAGTTGGGTGCGGCGGCGAACGGCCCCTGCGCCAGGCCGGGCACCCAGTGCACGGGCTTCGTCCACGTGGCCGGGTCGTCCGGGTCGCAGCCCGTCTCCCGCCACAGCAGCCGGGCGCAGTCCGCGGCGACGCGCGGCGCGACGGCACCCGGCAGCTTCACGAAGCCGTCGCGAAGGAACCGGGATACCAAGGTCGTGTCGTCCATGCCCCCATCGTGCGGCGACACCGGTGCCGGGCACCCGACACTTCGCGTGCCACTTCTGTCGGGTGTGGGCACGACAGCGCCGGTCAGTCGGCCTCTGATCGGCCGGTCATCGCCGGATCTGTTCCGGCGGCGGGATAACCTGCCTGCGGTGCCTCGAACCGCATGACCGAAGGAGCCGGCTGGGATGACGGCAGGGCGAGCGATGCCGACGCAGGACGACGTGCTCGGGTATTTCAACCTGCTGTCGAACTGGGGACGGTGGGGCGACGAAGACCAGCTCGGCACCCTGAACCACATCACCGACGACGTCCGGCTGGCGGCGGCGCGGGCCGTGCGCCACGGTAGGAGCGTGTCGTGCGCGTGGGAGGTTGCCGCACCGGAGGAGATGGAACGGGCGACGACGTCGTGCCCGTGCGCCGCCGATATGCCGGGTGCCGAGAACATGCCCGTGCCCGGCTTCCACGCCGACCGGCGCTGGGGCTTCTCGTCCGAGCGGATCGGCATCACGTTCCACGGCAACACGCTCACCCACGTCGACTCGCCGTGCCACGTCTTCTGGGACGGCACGATGTACAACGGGCGGTCGCACTCGTTGGTCGACCCCGCGACGGGATCGGCGTGGGCAGCCGTCACGGCGGCGGCGAACGGGATCATCACGCGTGGCGTCCTGTTGGACGTCGCGAGGGCCCGCGGTGTGCCGTGGCTGGAACCGGGGCAGGGTGTGTCTCCCGATGATCTCGAGGCGGCCGAGCGCCGCCAGGGTGTGCAGGTGCGCTCCGGCGATGCGGTGCTCCTACGGACCGGCTATGGCCGCGCCCGGCACGAGGCCGGCGAGTCCATCGGTTTCACGCAGGCCGGCTGGCACGCGTCCTGCCTGCCGTGGCTGCATGAACGCGGCGTCGCGCTGATCGGTGCCGACACCCCGCAGGATGTTCAGCCGTCGGGATACGACGACGTGTTGATGCCGGTTCATGCCGTGGGTCTCGTCGCGATGGGTCTGTGGCTGCTCGACAACTGCGACCTGGAGGCGTGCGCGGCGACGGCCGCCGAGCTCGGCCAGTGGGACTTCCACCTCACGGTCGCGCCGGTCCGCTTCGCTGGCACGTCCGGCAGCCCGGTCAACCCGATTGCCACGTTCTGACCGCAGTCCACCTGCCGGCCGTCGGCCATCGTCATCGGGACGTCGGAGGCGATGCCGGCCTCGACCGCCCCGAAGGGGGCCAGCACCTAGTACACCTCGATGGCCGACGCCGGTCGGTCCTGCGGGTCCTTCGCGAGCAGCCGCGCGACGAGCCGGACCAGGTCGTCGGGCACGCCGGCCCGGTGGTCGGCGACCGACGGGACGGGGTCGGTTGTCGGTGCTGCTAGGACTTGCCGCCGTACAGGTCGTTCAGCTCGCGGTAGGCCGTCAACACGGCCGTCGTCTCGTCGGCGAGCTGCTCACCGGCGTAGGCCCCGGCGTGGGAGCCGTCGAGCGACAGCTTGTCGAGGGCCGCCCCCGTGCGCTGCAACGTGTCATCGAGATCCTGGTCGCGGACGAACCTCTCCCCCGCCGCTGCGGTCGCCATCAGATGGGACGTCAGCCTCGCGAGGTCCGCATTGACCTCTTCCCACAGGTCGCCGGCCCGCTGCTGCTGACTCTGAAGGTCGAGGCGGGCACGGTTCGTCTCGACGGTGCCGTCCGACGCGTGCCGGCCCAGTTCGTCGCGCACCTCGCGGATCTCCTGCCTGCGCGCCAGAACCGCCGCGCCCTCCCAGAGGCTCTCCGCCACCAACTCGGCGGCGTCGCTCGGGTCGACCAGACTGTCCAGAGCGGGGAGGGTCCTGCCGATCCGCTCCGCCAGGGCCTGCAGATCCCGGAACGACAGCCGTTCCTCGTGCGTGGCGAGCAGGCGGTGGATGCCTGGGTAGAGGTCGATGTCGGGGGCGACCACGGTGCTCCGCCTGGCCGCCTTGAACCCGGCGGCAACCGCCAGCAGAACGAGGGCCAGGTCCACGGCCAGGAGCAACCACCAGTAGGCGGCGGACGCCAGGCCGCAGGCGTACAGGGAGGCGATGGCCACCACGATGAGCTGGATGGTGACGCGCTTGCTCGCCGCGCTCCCGGTGATCCGTTTGCCGGGGGTCACCTCCGTGATGCTGCCCCACTCACGCACGTTCGCCCTGCCGCTCATCCGCATCTCGGTCAGGGCGACAGCGGTCACCTGCGCATCGCGGGCGATCCAGAGGTGGAAGGGGTGGTCGGACGGGGACAACCGTCCTCCTCTCCGAGAGTATGAAGTTAGGCGATGCCCTTGCGGCGGCGGATCATCTGGTACGCCGCTTGCGGGCGAACTGGTTGCCTGCGGACAAAGGATTATGTCCGCCGCTCCGCGTCGGGCAAGCTCGTCGACCAGCGGGATGCTGGTCCGTTTCGTCGACGGCGATGGACTTTCGGGCCGTTGTCGGCCAGTTCGTTCGGTGCTGCCCGGCTGGTCAGGGCAAACAACGCCGCTGGCCAGGCCGCCGACGGCCAATTTCACCAGCTCTGCCCCAGCTCGACGGACCTGTCGGATTGCCGACTCGAAAGCGCCGAGCCGCCGGAACGCCTTCCCCAGCGCTCGCCCGCGCTGGGTCGGCGTGGGCACCGGCATGCCGCTCCGCCACCGATCGGAGACAAGGAGGAATGCTGTGAACGATCGCCCGCTCGACCCCACCGCGCCCCTTGCAGGCTCGACCGCCCCCGACCGCCGCGCCTCACCTCGCCTCTTTCCGCGAGGCAGGGCGAGGCCAGCAGCCGATGACGTTCCGTGACTAGCTCCGGCGGGCGCTTCCCCGTGCCGGTCGGCGTGACTCTGCGTCATGTCCCGTCGACCTCGCAGGGCATCCCGCATCCCCTTTGCTCTGCACCTATATCCGCAACACCGCCGTCTACCTGTGCACATGCGAGATCGCGGATGGCCGAGGGCCACGTCGGGCCGTCGCGCTGCGTGGAGCGTTGCGTCCGTGGGTGCAGAGCAAAGGGCCCATGGTCGGGGGTGGTACTGCCGGGGCGGACGGTCGCGTTGTGTCACGTACAACGGGCGGGTTCACGCGCGGGACGCGGCGGCCCGGCCTGGCGGCGGACCCGGCGGGGGCAGCCGGGCCCCCCGGCCAGGGCCGTCGCGGCCGGGCCGCGACACCGGGCCCGGACGGGGTGGGGTGTGCGGCGGGAGGCGACGCCGGTAACGTTGCGCCCCATCACGCCCGGCGGCCGCACCGCCGGCTCTCGGATAGGTCCGACTCTACGGAGGATGCCGGATGTCCCACGGCGGGGAAACCTTCGCGGTACGCAACGAGCCGAACGGGCGGCCGAGCTTCGAGCAGGCGTTGCGCGGCTACGACAAGCGCCAGGTCGACCGGTACGTCGAGCAGGTCGAGGCCGCGGCCTCGGCACTGGCCGCCGACCGGGACCGGGCGCAGCACCAGCTGCGCAACCTGACCCTCCAGTTCCAGGCGCTGCAGGCGGAGGTGTCCGAGCTGCGCCAGCGGCCGGCGCAGGTGGACAAGGCGTCGTTCCGGGACCTGGGGCCGATGGTCGACCAGATCCTCGCGCTCGCCGAGAAGCAGGCCGCGGCGATCACGGACACCGCCGCGCAGCGGGCCGGCGACCTGCAGGCCGAGGCGGAGCGGATCCTGGTGGAGGCGCGGGAGCACGCCGCCCAGGCGCTGCACGACCTGGAGGCGGAGCTGTCGGCGCGGCGCGCCGAGCAGGAGAAGGCGTACGAGGAGCGGCGTTCGGCGGCGGAGGCTCAGCTCGCGGACGTGCAGGAGCTGGTGGAGCAGCTCCGGACCGACGGTGAGGCCGCGCACGAGCAGGCCCAGCAGGAGGCGAAGCGGATCAACGAGCTGACCGCCCAGCAGGTGGAGCAGGCGCGGGCGGCGGCCGAGGCGCTGACCAAGGCGGCCCGCACCCAGATCCAGCAGGAGGTCCAGGCGGCGCGCGCGCAGAGCCAGCAGGAGCTGGCGCAGTGGCGGGTCAACGTGGAGCGGGAGATCAACGAGCGGCGGGCGGCGGCCGAGCAGGAGTTGGCCGAGCACCGGGCGGCGGCCGAGCGGGACGTGGCCGGGCAGCTCACCGCCGCCGAGGAGAAGATCGCCACCCTGATCGCCGAGGCGCAGCAGTACTCGACGGAGGTGCGCAAGCGCGCCGACGAGCAGGCGACCGCGCACCAGGAGCAGCTCACCGCCGTGCAGCAGGAGGTGGGCAGCCAGCGGCAGGCGTTGACGCAGCTGCACACCGAGCTGGACACCGCACAGCAGCAGCTCGCGCAGATCCGCCGGGAGGGCGGGGCGTTGGAGAACGAGGTCAACCAGTTGCAGCACCGCCTGGCCGAGGTCCGTCAGGAGCTCACGGCGGAGGCGAACCGGCTGGAGGAGGCGCGCACGGCCGCCGACTCGGCCGAGCGGCACGCCAAGGACGTGCGGGCCCGGGTGCAGCGGGAGGCGAAGCGGGTGGCCGACCTGGCCGCCGCGGCCGTGATGGCCGCCGCGGCCGGTGGCGGGGAAACCGCCGAGTTCCCGACGGTGAAGCCGCGGCAGCAGGTCGGCGCGGACCGCCTCGCCGCCGAGATCGGCGAGCTGAGCGAGCTGGCCGGGGCCGCCGAGCAGCCCGCCGAGGCCGCCGCGGCGGCGGCCCCGGAGTCGGCCGTCAGGTGAGGTGCCCGGCGGCGCGGGCGTCGTAGCCGGACAGCCGCCGCCCGGCGGGACGTCGTGCCGGGCGGCGGCTGTCGGCGTACGAGGTCAGCAGCCGCAGGTGTAGTACAGGATGTCCCAGTGGTTGCCTTCCTTGGTGTACAGGTTCCCGGAGGCGGACCGGTACTGGTAGCCGAAGCCGGCGATGTAGCCGACGTAGGCGAAGTGCGCCGAGATGTAGTTCTGCACGCAGGTGGTCAGGCCGATGTCGAGCTTGTAGCCGGTCCAGTGGCTGTAGGGGCCGTCGGCGTGGCCGACCTCGGTGCCGGCGGTGATGGTGATCGCGCAGCCGCTGACCCGCTTGAACGTGATGATCCCGTCGATGGTGGCCTGCCGGATGCCGTCGAACGACGTGCAGGTGGCGGTGTAGCGGTCGCTGCAGTTGCCGCTGGAGGTCCAGGAGATGCCGGCGGCCGACAACTGGGACGCGGCGCTGGAGTGGGTGATCGCCAGGGCGGGGCTGGCGAAGCCGAGCGTGACGCCGAGGGCCGCGAGCGCGGCGACGAGCAGGGTCACCGCTCGGCGGCGCAGCGTGGGGCGGGTCGTGGACATGGTTCTCCCGTATCGCCGTGGGGGTTGGATTCTTGCGATTCAGGGGGCCGGCCTTGCAGGATTTCTACCAGACATCGACGCTCATGACTAGATATGGCCCTCGGCGGGGGCCGGTCGGTGATCAGCTTGTCGGTACGGCCTGTTACGGTCGCGCCGCCGCTGCACCAGTCGAGCCGGAGGTTGGCGTGATCCGCTCCCACTTGTCGTCGTTCGCCGGGCTGCCCGTGCTGCCCTTCACCCCGGGGATGAAGCTGCCCGACGATCCGTCGGCCGTCGCCTGGCGGCTGGAGGTCGAGGACTTCGAGGCCGAGCCCGAGGAGTTCGCGGCCCTGGTCACGGCCCTGCGCGACGAGGTGCCCGCCGCCGCGGTGCGGGCGGTCGTGATCGGCGAGTGGGGCTCGGCGTACGAGCGGGCGCTGCCCGTGGAGCTGCTGATCGACGCGGCGCAGCGGTGGACGTCGCTGCGAGCGGTCTTCCTCGCCGACCTCGTCAGCGAGCAGTGCGAGATCTCCTGGCTCACGCACGGTGACGTCACCGGGCTGCTGACGGCGTACCCGTCGCTGGAGGTGCTGTGGGTGCGCGGGGCCAACGAGCTGCACCTGACCCCGGTGCGCCACACCGGCCTGCGGGAGCTGGTCTTCCAGACCGGCGGGCTGCCCGGTGCGGTGGTCCGCGCGGTCGGCGGCTGCGACCTGCCCGCGCTGGAGCGCCTGGAGCTGTGGCTCGGCCGGTCCGACTACGGCGGCGACACGACCACCGACGACCTCGCCGAGATCCTCGCCGGCACCCGGCTGCCGGCGCTGCGCCACCTCGCGGTCTGCAACGCCGAGGGTGCCGACCGGGTCGCCGGGGCCGTCGCCGCCGCGCCGGTGGTCGACCGGCTGGCGGTGCTCGACCTGTCCAAGGGGGTGCTCACCGACGCCGGGGCCGAGGCGCTGCTCGCCGGCCGGCCGCTGACCCACCTGCGCCGCCTCGACCTGCACCACCACTTCCTGTCCGAGGCCGCCGCCGAGCGGGTCGTCGCCGCCCTGCCCGGCGTCGAGGTCGACCTGTCCGAGCCGCAGAAGGCCGACGTCTACAACGGCCGCGAATACCGCTTCACCGCGGTCGGGGAGTGAGCCTGCGATGAGCGTCCTGTCGCACGCCGAGTCCTTCGCCGGCCTCCGGGTCGTCCAGGTCCCCGCCGACGGCCCGCTGCCCGCCGTCGACGGGCCCGTCGCCTGGCGCATCGACCACGCCGACTGGGGCGACACCAACGAACACGTGCCGTGCCCCCGCTTCCGGGACGCGTTCGACCGGTTCGTCGACGCCGTCGGCGAGTCGGTGCAGGCCCTCGTCGTCGGCAGCTGGGGGTATGCGGCGGTCAACCCCGCCCCGCTCGACCAGCTCTGCGCCGCCGCGCCGCGCCTGCCGAACCTGACGGCGCTGTTCTTCGGCGACATCGTCAGCGAGGAGTGCGAGATCTCCTGGATGCGGGTCGGCGACGTCAGCCGGCTGCTGACCGCGTACCCGAAGCTGGAGGTGCTGCGGGTGCGCGGCGGCGAGGACTTCCGGTTCTCGCCGGTGCGCCACGGGCGGCTGCGCCGCCTCGAGGTCGAGAGCGGCGGCCTGAGCGGCGACTTCGTCCGCGCGGTGCTCGACTCCGAGCTGCCCGCGCTGACCGACCTGGAGCTGTGGCTCGGCGTCGAGTACTACGGCGGCGACACGACCGTCGACGATCTGGCCCCGCTGCTGGCCGGGCAGCGGTTCCCCGCGCTGCGCCGGCTCGGGCTGTGCAACGCCGAGCACGCCGACGAGATCGCCGAGGCCCTGGCCGCCGCGCCGGTGGTGCGGCGGCTGGAGCTGCTGGACCTGTCGCTGGGCACGCTGTCCGACCGGGGCGCGCTCGCCCTGGCCGGCGGGCAGCCGCTGACCCACCTCACGAAGCTGGACCTGAGCCACCACTACGTCTCCGACGAGGTCGTCGCGGCGGTCCGGGCCGCCGTGCCCGGCGTGACGGTGGACCTGTCCGACCCGCAGGAGCCCGACATCGACGACGACGAGGAGCACCGGTACACGGCGGTGTCGGAGTGACATGCGCCTGACCGTCGTCGGCAACCCCGACAACCGTCGCGTCGGCCTGTTCACCGCCGCCGTGCTCGCCGCCGGGCTGCCCCGCCCTGCGGTGCTGCCCTGGGCCGACGTGCTCACCGGGGCGGCCCCGCCGCCGGCCGGCGCGCTGGTGCGCGTCGACTCCCCCGGCGAGGACCCGCAGGTGGACCGGCTGCTGCGGCGGGCGGACGCCCCGGCGCGGCACGGCGAGCTGCTCGGCCTCGCCGACGCGTACGCCGGATTGGTCGACGGCCTGGCTCGGGTCGCCGCCGGCGGCGCGGAGCTGCTCAACGACCCCGGCGACGTGGCGGCGCTGTGCGACAAGCGCCGCTGCCACGCGCGGCTGTCCGCCGCCGGGGTCGCGGTCCCGGCGGCGCTGCCTCCCATCGACGGGTACGCGTCCCTGCGGGCCGCGATGGCCGCCGCCGGGTGGGCGCGGGTGTTCGTCAAGCCGGCGCACGGCTCGTCGGCGGCCGGGGTGCTGGCCCTGGCCGTCGGCCCGCGCGGCGTGCGGGCGGTCACCCCGATCGAGGTCGCCCCGGACGGGCTGTTCAACTCGCTGCGGGTGCGCACCTACGACGACGAGGCGACCGTGGCCGCGCTCGTCGACCGGCTCGCCGCCGAGGGGCTGCACGTGGAGCGGTGGCTGCCCAAGGCGGGTCTCGGCGACCGGGTCGTCGACGTGCGGGTGGTGGTCGTCGCCGGGCGGCCCACCCACGCGGTGGTGCGGGCCGCCGCCGGGCCGCTGACCAACCTGCACCTGGGCAACGCGCGCGGCGACCTGGCCGAGCTGCGGGCCGCCGCCGGCCCGGCGGCGTGGTCGGCGGCGATGGAGACCTGCGTACGGGCCGCCGCGTGCTTCCCGCGCAGCCTGCACGTCGGGGTGGACCTGATGTTCCTGCTCGGCTGGCGGCGGCACGCGGTGGCGGAGGTCAACGCGTTCGGGGACCTGCTGCCCGGGGTGCTGGCCGACGGCCGGGACACCTACGCCGAGCAGGTGCACGCGCTGACCAGCGGCCGGTGGGAACGCTGGCGGGCCACCGCCACGGCAGCGACGGCCACCGGCATGCGCGCGGCGGAGGTGGTGGCGTGCGGGAGCTGATCGGAAGTCACGACGTCTGCCTGGTCACCCTGGACACGCTGCGCTTCGACGTGGCCGACGACCTGGCCGCCGCCGGGCGTACCCCCGCCCTCGCCCGGGTGCTGCCTGGCGGCCGGTGGGAGCGGCGGCACTCCCCCGCCAGCTTCACCTACGCCGCGCACCACGCGTTCTTCGCCGGTTTCCTGCCCACCCCGGCCGCGCCGGGACGGCACGAGCGGCTGTACGCGGCGGCGTTCCCCGGCAGCGAGACCTCCGGCGAGCGCACCTGGGTGTTCGACGCGGCGGACCTGCCGACCGCCCTCGCGCGGGAGGGCTACCACACGCTCTGCCTGGGCGGGGTCGGCTTCTTCAACCGGCGCGGGGCGCTCGGGTCGGTGCTGCCCGGCCTGTTCGCCGAGGCGCACTGGGAGCCGGAGTTCGGCGTCACCGCCCCCGGCTGCCTGGACGCGCAGCTCGACCGGCTCGCCGAGACGCTGCACCGGGTCCCGGCGCGGCAGCCGCTGTTCACGTTCCTCAACGTCGCGGCGCTGCACCAGCCCAACCGGCACTACCTGCCCGGCGCCGACGCCGACGACCTGGCCAGCCACGCCGCCGCCCTGGAGTACGTCGACAGCCGCCTCGGACGGCTGTTCGCCCTGCTCACCGGGCGGGGGCGACCGGTGTTCACGATCGTGTGCTCCGACCACGGCACCGCGTACGGGGAGGACGGCCACACCGGCCACCGGGTCGGCCACGACGTGGTGTGGACCGTCCCGTACGCCCACTTCACCCTGCGACCGGGAGAATGGTGACCAGCAACCTCGCGGGCCTCGACGGCTCGCCGTACCAGCAGTACCTGTACGCGTACCCGCACAAGACGTCGTACCGGGCGCTGCGGCCCCGACCGCTGCTCGCCGACGTGTGGCGGGCCGAGCCCCGCGACGCGCTGTTCCTCTACGCGCACGTGCCGTTCTGCGAGATGCGCTGCGGCTTCTGCAACCTGTTCACCCGCACCGGCGCGCCCGCCGAGCAGGTCACGGCATACCTGCGGCAGCTGCGCCGGCAGGCCGAGCGGGTCGCCGACGCCCTCGGCGGCGACGCCGGCTACGCCCGCGTGGCGTTCGGCGGCGGCACGCCGACGTACCTGACGGCCGGCGAGCTGACCGAGCTGTTCGACATCGCCACGTCGACGCTGGGCGCGCGGCTGCCCGGCGTACCGCTGTCGGTGGAGACGTCGCCGGCCACCGCGACGCCGGAGCGGCTCGCGGTGCTGGCCGCGCACGGCACGACGCGGGTGAGCATCGGCGTGCAGAGCTTCCTCGACGCCGAGGCCCGCGCCGCCGGCCGGCCGCAGCGGCGGACGGAGGTGGAGACGGCGCTCGGCGCGATCCGCGACGCGGCGATCCCGCTGCTCAACGTCGACCTGATCTACGGCATCGACGGGCAGACCGCCGACACGTGGCGGCAGAGCCTCGACGCGGCCCTGGCCTGGCGGCCGGAGGAGCTGTACCTCTACCCGCTGTACGTGCGCCCGCTGACCGGGCTGGGCCGGCGGGCGCACGCCCGCGCCGACTGGGACGCCCAGCGCCTCGCCCTGTACGCGCAGGCGGTGGAGGTGCTCGGCGCGGCCGGGTACCGGCAGGAGTCGATGCGGCAGTTCCGCCGCGCCGACGTGCCCGCGCCGGATGGGCCGGACTACTGCTGCCAGGACGACGGCATGGTGGGGCTGGGCTGCGGCGCGCGGTCGTACACGACGGGCCTGCACTACTCGTTCGACTACGCGGTCAGCGTGTCCGAGGTGCGGGCGGTGCTGGACGACTTCCTGGCGCGTCCGGCCGGCGACTTCGCGTACGCCGAGTTCGGCTTCGCCCTCGACGGCACGGAGCAGCGCCGCCGGTGGCTGCTGAAGTCGCTGCTGCGCGCCGAGGGCGTCGACGCGGCCGCCTACGCGGCCCGGTTCGGCGCCGCGCCGGGCGAGGACTTCCCCGAGCTGGGGCGGCTGGTCGAGCGGGGCTGGGCCACCGACGGCGGGCTGCGGCTCACCCCGGCCGGGCTGGCCCGCTCCGACGCCGTCGGGCCGTGGCTGACCTCCGCCCGGGTGCGCCGCGCGATGACCGGGTACGTGCCCCGGTGAGCACGGCCGACCGGTGCGGCGCAGGCAGCGGCAGCGGGGCCAGCGGCAGCGGCCTGGCGATCCTCTACCGTGGCCCCCTGGCCAGCTGCAACTACGACTGCCCCTACTGCCCGTTCGCGAAGCGGCGCGACCCGCCGGACGTGCTGGCCGCCGACCGGGCGGCCCTGGAGCGGTTCACCGGCTGGGTGGCCGCGACCACCGACGTGCGGCTGTCGGTGCTGTTCACCCCGTGGGGCGAGGGGCTGACCCGCCGCTGGTACCGGGAGGCGATGGTGGCGCTGTCGCACCTGCCGCACGTCGACCGGGTGGTCATCCAGACCAACCTGGCCGCCCGGGTGGACTGGCTGGCCGACGCCGACCCGGCCCGGGCCGCGCTGTGGACGACGTACCACCCGGGGCAGGTCACCCGGGAGCGGTTCCTGGCCCGCTGCGCCCGCCTGGTCGAGCTGGGGGTGCGGTTCTCCGTCGGGGTGGTGGGGCTGCCGGAGCACCTCGACGAGGCGCGGGCGCTGCGCGCGGCGCTGCCACCGCACGTCTACCTGTGGGTCAACGCCGCCGACGGCCACCGCTACGACGCCGCGCAGGAGGCGGCCTGGACGGCGCTGGACCCGCTGTTCGGCTACAGCGTGCGCCCGCACCTGTCGCTGGACCGGCCCTGCCACGCCGGGGAGACGGCGATCTCCGTGCGGGGCGACGGGACGGTGCGCCGCTGCCACTTCGTCGACGAGCCCATCGGCAACCTGTACGACGGCTCGTGGCGGGCCGCGCTGCGGCCCCGCACCTGCGTGAACGGGGCCTGCGACTGCCACATCGGGTACGTCCACCTCAAGCCGCTCGGGCTGCGCGACGTGTTCGCCGGTGGGCTGCTGGAACGCATCCCCGCCGGCTGGCCGCCCGGCTGAACGTCCCCGGTCGGGGCCGGTTCGGCCCGGCCGGCGGTCAGGCCCGCAGGGTGTGGCTGGGCGGCCGGCCGTAGGCCCGCCGGTACGCCTCGGCGAAGCGGCCCGGGTTGCCCCAGCCCCACCGGCGGGCGATCGCCGCGACCGACGCGCCCCCGGTCGGGTCGGCGTCGACGAGGTCCCGGTGTGCGCGGTCCAGCCGGACCCGGCGCAGGTGGGTCGTGGGGCTGACGCCGAGGTGCCGCGCGAACGCGGCCTGGAGCCCGCGCGGGCCGACCCCGCAGACCTGCGCGATCTGCGCCACGGTGATCGGCTCGGCGGCGTGGGCCTCGATGTAGGCCACGGCCCGCCGGACCACGGCCGGCTCCACCCGGCGCGGCCCCGGCACGTAACCGACCGTCATGGTGGTGTTGGGGAAGACGGCCAGCGCGGTCGTCGCCACGTGCTCGGCGAGGCTGGCCCGGATCAGCGGGTGCGCCAGCGTCTCGTCCGCCGCCGCGGCCTGCGCGTCGAGGAACGCCGACAGCCCCACCCAGGCGCGCGCCATGGCGGCGGAGACGGGGGCCATCCCCTCGAACCGGAAGTCGGCCACGGCGACGGCGGTGCGGGTGGCGGCGACGCGGGCGACGTGCGCGGTCGACAGCCGCACCACGCTGGCGGTGACGTCGCTCCACTGCATGATCATGGGCGAGTTGTGGAACCGGCCCACCGCGCCCGGCGGCAGGGCCAGCTCGTCGCGGCCGACCCGCCAGTGGTACCACCCGCGCCGCACGTGCACCGCCAGGAAGCCCGAGTAGGGCTCCGTCCACGACCGGGCGTCCATCGAGTGCACGATCTGGTCGACGCCGAGCTCTCCCGCCTGGGTGGTGGCGAGCCGGAACCGGAAGCCGAGGGCGCTGCCGGCGAACCGGGGGCGGTGGGCGGAGTACTGCGCGGCGATGGTGTGGTGGGCGAGGTCGGGATCCCGGGTCGCGACCTCGCCGTGGACCACCGGTGCCGAACGCCCCGCATCCACGCCGTCACCTGCACGCACGTCGCCTCCCCATCGCCGCGTTCCACGTCCACAACGCACCGGATCCGAGCGGCGTTACGGGTGGCCGGGCGTCGATATCGGAAGACGTGAGATCCGTCCACCGGCCGGGACGGCGACCCGCCGCCGGCCGGTGCCGCAGGCAGGCCGGCTAGCTTGGGCGGCCGGTGCGGACGCCGGCCGGCGCCGCCGGGGGCCGGCAGGTCGGGAAGGGGTACGGCACGTGCGAGACGACTTCCCGCGCCACCTGGCCAAGGAGCTGGACGCCGCGGACCCCCTCGCGGACCTGCGTGACCGGTTCGTGATCGCCGACGACGACCTGATCTACCTCGACGGCAACTCCCTGGGCCGGCTGCCGGCGGCCACCCCGGCGCATCTGGACCGGCTGGTCCGCCAGGGCTGGGGCGACGGGCTCGTCCGGTCCTGGCCCACCTGGATCGAGTGGGGCCGGCGCATCGGCGACCGGCTCGCCGCGCACGCCCTCGGCGCGCGTCCCGGCGAGGTGGTCGTCTCCGACTCCACGTCGGTGAACCTCTACAAGCTCGCCGCCGCCGCGCTGGACGCCGCCGGCGACCGCCGCACGGTGCTGGTGGACGCCGAGGACTTCCCCACCGACCGGTACGTCCTGGAGGGGCTGGCCGCCGCGCGCGGGCTGACGCTGCGGCTACTCCCCTCCGACCTCGACGAGGGGCTGCGGCTCGACGAGCTGCGCGCCGCGCTCGACGGGGACGTCGCGCTGGTGGTGCTGTCGGCGGTGGCCTACCGGTCGGGGGCGCTGCTGGACATGGCGGCCGTCAACGCCGCCGCCCGGCAGGTCGGCGCGACGGTGCTGTGGGACCTGTCGCACGCCGTCGGGTCGGTGCCGATCGAGCTGGCCGCCACCGGCGCGGACCTCGCGGTCGGCTGCACGTACAAGTACCTCAACGGCGGCCCGGGCGCGCCGGCCTTCCTGTATGTGCGCCGCGAGCTGCAGTCCCGGCTGCGCCAGCCGATCCAGGGCTGGTTCGGCCGGCGCGACCAGTTCGGCATGGGGCCCGGCTACGACCCGGCCCCCGACCTGGACCGGTTCCTGGTCGGCACCCCGTCGATCCTCGCCCTCGCGCCGCTCGACCCGGCGCTGGACGTGCTCGCCGAGGCCGGCATCGACCGGGTCCGCGCCAAGGGCCGCCGCCTCGGCGAGCTGATCGTGACGCTGGCCGACGCGTGGCTGACCCCGTACGGCTTCCGGGTGGCCTCCCCGCGCGAGGCCGACCGGCGCGGCAGCCACGTCTGCCTGCACCACCCGGAGGCGCTGCGGATCTCCCGCGCCCTGGCCGAGGCGGGCGTGGTGGGCGACTACCGGGCCCCCGACCGGCTGCGGCTGGGGCCCGCGCCCCTCTACACCCGCTATGTCGACGTGTGGGACGCCCTGGACCGGCTGCGGGGCCTGGCCGAGCGGCGCGGCTGGGAACGGGTGCCGGGCGGGCCGTCGCGGGTCACCTGAGCGTGTCGGCGGCGCGGGGCAGGGCGAACCAGACCTCGGTCCCGCCGCCCGGCGGGGACTCGATGCCGACCCTCCCGCCGTGGGCGGCGACGATGCCGGCGACGATGGCCAGGCCCAGCCCGCTGCCGCCGCCGCGCCCCGGCTCGGCCTGGGTGAACCGGTCGAACGCCCGCTCGGCGAGCGCGGCGTCGACGCCCGGCCCGCCGTCGGTGACCCGGACCGTGACGCCGTCGGCGTCGGGCTCGACGGCGACGGTGACGGGGGCGTCGGCCGGGGTGTGGGCGCGCACGTTGGCCAGCAGGTTGGCCAGCACCTGCCGCAGGGCGTGCTCGTCGCCGGTGACCGGCACGGGCGTGGGCGCCAGCAGCCGGGCGGGCCGGCCGGGCTGGGCGGCGAGCAGGTCGGCGACGGAGTCGCGGGCCAGCACCGCCAGGTCCACCCGGTCGTGCCGCAGCTGCGGCTCGGCGTCGAGGCGGGCCAGGTAGAACAGGTCGTCGAGGATGCGGCCCATCCGGACGGCCTCGTCCTCGCTGCGGGCCAGCACCTCCGCCCGGCGGCCGGGCTCGACCATGTCGTGCCGCAGGATCTGCAGGTAGCCGCGGATCGAGGTCAGCGGGGTGCGCAGCTCGTGGGAGGCGTCGGCGGCGAAGTCCCGCAGCCGCTGCTCCGAGCGGGTGCGGGCGGCGATCGCCGCTTGGAGCCGGGTGAGCATGCCGTTGACCGCGAGGGTGAGCCGGTCCACCTCCGTGCGCGGATCGGCGACCCGCACGCCGTCCAGGGGGACCCGGCGGTCGAGGTCGCCGTCGGAGATGGCGGTCGCGGTGGCGGTGATCCGGTCCAGCGGGCGCAGCCCCCGCACCAGCAGCAGCCGCGCGGAGCCGGCCAGCAGGAGCAGCACCGCCGCGCCGCCGGCCAGCTCGACCAGCACCAGCCGGCGCACGGTCTGCGTCACCGGGGCCAGCGGCAGCGCGATGAGCACGACGGCCTCGCCGGCGCGTACGGTGACCACCCGCCACCGGCCGTCCAGGGTGACCGGCGCCGACGGGCCGTCGGCGGGCGGTGCCGGCGACAGGTCGAGCAGCGGGGTGGCCGGCGGGGTGGCCGCCGAGAACCGGGTGAGCGTGCCGCGGTGGCGGATCTCCACCAGGTAGTCCGACGGCGCGACGGCGGCCCGGACCGTGCCGGGGGGCTGGCCGGCGAGCTGCTTCACCCGGGTGGCGACGACGGCGGCGGCGGAGCGCAGCTGGTCGTCGGTGCGCTGCATGAGGTACGCCTGCAGCGCCAGCGCGCTGACCAGCCCGGCGGACACCAGCGCGGTCGCGGTGAGCCCGACCAGGCCGAGCAGCAGGCTGCGGCGCAGTGGCAGCCGGTTCACCCGGGCGCACGCAGGGCGTAGCCGAAGCCGCGCCGGGTCTCGATCAGGGGCGGCCCGAGCGGGTCCAGCTTGCGCCGCAGGTAGCCGATGTAGGTGTCGACGACGTTCGACGCGCCGTCGAAGTCGTAGCGCCACACGGCGTCGAGGATCTGGGCGCGGGAGAGCACCCGGCCGGGGTTGAGCATGAGGTGGCGCAGCAGCTTGAACTCCGTCGGCGACAGCGACAGCAGCCGGCCGCCCCGGCGGACCTCGCAGGTCTCCTCGTCGAGTTCGAGGTCGGCGTAGCGGAGCACGCCGGTGGCGGGCACGGGGGCGGAGCCGATGCGGCGCAGCACCGCCCGCACCCGCGCGACCAGTTCCTCGACCGAGAACGGCTTGGTGACGTAGTCGTCGCCGCCGTAGGTGAGGCCGGCGATCCGGTCGCGCGGGGCGTCGCGGGCGGTGAGGAAGACGATGCCGATCTCGTGGCCGGCGGCCCGCAGCGACCGGCACACCTCGAACCCGTCGCCGTCGGGCAGCAGCACGTCGAGGACGACGAGCCGGGGGCGGCTCTCCCCGGCGCGGCGCAGCGCCTCGGCCGCGGTGGTCGCGGTCACCACGTCGAAGCCGTGGAACCGCAGCACGGTGGCGAGCATGTCGACGATGTTGGGCTGGTCGTCGACGACCAGGACCCGGACGGCGGCGGCGTTCATCTCGACGGATCAGACCACGGGCGGCTGGGAATTCGATGAGAGTCCGGCGAGAGCCTGCGCCTTGTCCGGCTCGGGGGCGGGCCGGCGCCGGCGGCCCGGGTGCCACCAGTTGGCCCGGCCGAGCAGCGCCATCGTCGCCGGCACCAGCAGCCCCCGGACCACGGTGGCGTCCACCGCCACGGCGACCGCCATGCCGAGGCCGAACATCTTGATCACCGGGTCGGTGTGCAGGACGAAGCCGGCGAAGACGGTCACCATGATCAGCGCGGCGGAGGTGATCACGCGGCCCGTGCCGGCGAGCCCGTCGCGGACGGCGACCCGGTTGTCGCCGGTCGCCCGCCACGCCTCCTGCACGGCGCTGAGCAGGAACACCTCGTAGTCCATGGAAAGGCCGAACAGCAGCGCGAACAGCATCATCGGCACGTAGCTCTCGACGGGCACCGGCCCGGACAGGCCGGTCAGCTCCACCCCCCAGCCCCAGGAGAAGACGGCCGTCAGCACCCCGTACGCGGCACCGATCGAGACCAGGTTCATCACGGCGGCCTTGACCGCCACCACGGGGGCGCGGAACGCCACGTACAGCAGGACGGTGGACAGCCCGACGACCACGGCGATCACCCACGGCATCCGGTCCCGGACGCGGTCGGCCAGGTCGGCGCGGGTGGCGGTGGCCCCGCCGACGTGCACCTGCACGCCGTCGACCCGCACGTCGCGCAGGTCGGCGACCAGGGCGGCGGTGGCAGGGTCGCTGGGACCGGTGTCCGGCTGCACGCTGGCCGTGGCGACCCGGCCGCCGTCGGCGAGGCGCACCGGGGCCACCGACGCGACGCCGGGCGTGGCGGCCAGCTCGCGGGTCAGCTCGACGAGCCGGGGATCGGCGGTGCCGGCGGCCGGCGGGTCGACGGCGGCGACCACGTTGAGCGGGCCGTTGACGCCGGGGCCGAACCCCTCGGCGAGCAGGTCGAAGCTGGTGCGGGTGGCGCTGCCCGGCGGGTCGTCGCCGGCGTCGAGCTGGCCGAGGGTGAGCGTGGCGGCGGGTGCGGCGAGCACGGCGAGCAGCGCGGCGGCGAGCAGGGCCCACCGCCAGGGGCGGCGGGTCACCCGCTCGGCCTGCCGGGCCCAGCCGGAGCCGCCGTCGGCGGCGCGGCGGCGCAGGCGCAGCGGCAGCGCGTCGAGGCGGGGGCCGAGCACGGCCAGCAGGGCCGGCAGGAGGGTCACCGCGCCGAGCACGGCCACCACGACCACCAGGCCGGCGGTCCAGCCCAGCGTGCCGAGGATGGGCACGCCGGCCACGGCGAGGCCGCCGAGGGCGATGACCACCGTGCCGCCGGCGAACACGACCGCCGCGCCGGCGGTGCCCATGGCGGCGACCAGCGCCTCGTCGGCCGGCGTGCCGGCGGCCCGCAGCGCCCGGTAGCGGGTGATCAGGAACAGGGCGTAGTCGATGCCGACGCCCAGCCCGATCATCGTGGCCAGGTTGCCGGCCACCGACGGCACGGACACCAGGTGGCCGGCGAGGCCGACCGTGGCGAGCGCGCACCCCAGGGTGAACAGCGCGGTGACCAGCGGGACGGCCGCGGCGACCAGGCCGCCGAAGGCGAACAGCAGCACCACGGCGGCGACGAGCAGCCCGACGGCCTCGGCGGTGTGCGAGCCGCCCCGCTCGGCCGCCGTGGCGAGCACCCCGCCCGGCACCGTCTCGACGCCCGCGTCGCGGGCCGGCTGCGCCGCGTCCAGCACCGCCCGGCTGAGCGCCTTGTCCACCTCGCGTGCGGGCACGTCGAGGCGGACGGTGAGGTAGCCGGTGCGGCCGTCGGGGCTGAGGGTGCCGGCGCGGGCGTCGACGCCGTCGACCCGGGTCACGTGCTCCACGGCGGCGAGCGCGGCGGCGCTGCGCTCCAGCGCCGCCCGGCGGTCCGGCTCGTCGAGGCGGCCGGTGTCGACGTGCATCACGACCTGGCCGCTGCTGGCGGGGCCGCCGCCGCGTTCACTCAGGTCGCGGGCGAGCTGGGCGTCGCTGCCGGGCAGGGCCACGTCGTTGTCGACCGGCCGGCCGAAGGCGGCGACGCCGCCGACCAGCGCGACCGCGAGCAGCAGCCAGGCGGCGAGGACCCGCCACGGCCGGCGTACGCACCAGCCGCCCAGCCGCTTGAGCGTCCGGTGGGTCCAACCGTCGGTACGGGCGTGCATCAGTTTCCTCCGCAGGTGCCGGCGCGGCGGCCGTCGCCGCCCCCGGGCAGGGTCAGGTCGTGTCCGGTCAGGCGCAGCCGCAGGCCGTCGTCGGCGACGTCGACGCCCTGCCAGCTCAGGCCGGCGGGCAGCGCGGGCAGCGGCCGGGACAGGTCGCGGCCACCGGTGAGCCGCTCCACCAGCTTGGCACCGGCGGGCCGCCGCATGCCCAACACCTCGATCTCGGTGGGGGTGACGGTCAGCCGGCCGGCGTCGATCGCGGGCCGGGCGAGCACGGTGACCGGAAGCTGCTGCCCGGCCATCGGCGCGGTGGTCTCGACGGCGAGCAGCCCGCCGACGCCCCGGTACTGCACCGGGCGCTCGCCGACCGTGCCGGGCAGCGCGTCGAAGCCGACGCGGATCCGCAGGTCCAGCGCGCCGACGCGGGCCGGCTGCTCGCCGGGCAGCCGCACCTGGGACAGCTCGGCGTCCACCTCGGCGGCCCGCACGTCGCCGCGCGTGACGTCGGCGGCCCGCACGCTCACCCGGCCGAGCTCACCGGTGAGCACGCCGGGCAGCACGGGGAACCCGCCGAGGTCGACCGTGGGCGGCCGGTCGAGGCCGGCGGCGCAGGCCAGCCGGTCGGACAGCCGCTGCGCCGCCGTCCGCGCGACCCACCGGTCGGCCACCACCGCGACCGTCGCAAGGACCGCCACGCAGGCGGCGGCCAGCAGGGCGGCTCGTCGCCGCCGGATGATTCGCAATCGCACCGGTAGAGCAGAACAGGCCGGTCTGGACCCACCACCCGAGGACGATGAGAGAAACGTGGGAGTTCGGGGTGGCCCACCTGCGGGGCCGCCCCGGTGGGGGCTGGCCGCCGCGGGGGTGGGGAGGCTACCAGTCGAGGCCGAGGGTGGCGACGTAGTCGCCGAGCCGGTCGGCGATGAGCCGGTCGTCGGCGACCGAGTAGTGCCAGTGGCAGCCCAGGAGGTCCAGGCCGGCGTCGTCGAGGTGCCAGTAGCGGACCTTGGCGTCGCCGGCGGCGTTGCGGTCACCGACGACCTGCCGGGCCTTGTCCCCGAAGAGGCTCGTGCCGACGACCACGATCGTCGTGCCCGCGCCGTAGCGGGCCCGCAGCTTCTCCAGGAACGCCACGTACGTGGCGCGGTAGGCGGCGGCCAGGCTCGCGTCCGTCCACGGCTCGCCGCTGTTGATCGGGGTGGAGAAGTCGTTGGTGCCGAGGTCGACCACGACGAGCTGCGGACGCCACGTGGCGGGCCGGTCCCAGACGTCGCCGTCGACGTGCAGCAGCGCCCGGTCGTAGTAGGTGCCGTAGCTGACGCCCGGCGAGCCGCCGTTGTAGTTGCGCACCATGCCGATGCCGGAGTAGGCGTTGACCTGGTAGTCGGCGTTCAGCTCGCGGGCGGTCAGCGCGCCGAAGCTGAGGTCGGTGTTGGTGGTGCGGGTGACCTGGTCGCCGGTGCAGTCGCGGGTGCCGGAGGTGTTGCCGTAGCCGACGGTCAGCGAGTCGCCGATGAACTCAACCTGCCGGGTGCGGGCGGCGGGCCGGTCGAGGATGGCCCCGCCTGCGGCGGCGACGAGGCCGCCGAACGCGCTGGCGCTCCACGGGCTCTCGGTGCGCTTGACGAGCCGTACGCTGTGCTCGCCGGCGGCGAGCCCGTCGATCCAGCGGGTGGTCGTGCCGGGCTTGACCAGGGTGGCGACGACCTTGCCGTCGACCGCGACGTCGTAGTCGTTGGCGGCGTCGTCGAAGACGAGCCCGACGCCGGTGCCCCGGAAGCGGCCCTCGAAGTAGATGCCGGGCCAGCTGTACTGCACGGTCTGCCCGGCGGTCACGACCCGGCCGGCGGTGTGGGTCTGCGCCAGCACGCCGGACGGCCCACCCGGGTCGCCGGGGTCGCCCGGGTCGTCGCCGCCGCAGGTGGTGCCGTTGAGGGCGAAGCCGGTCGGGGCCGGGTTGGCCGCGCCGAACGAGCCCATCACCCCGAAGGTGGTGCTGCCGCCGGTGGCCAGGCCGCCGTTCCACGCCGCGTTGCGGGCCGTCACCTGCGTGCCGGCCTGGGTGACGGTGGCGTTCCACGCCTGCGTCACCCGCTGGCCCGAGGGGTAGGACCAGGTCAGCGTCCAGGCGGTGACCGGGGCGCCCAGGTTGGTGACGGTGACGTCGGCGGTGAAACCCCCGGACCACTGCCCGCCGACGCGGTAGGTGACGGCGCAGCCGGCCGCCGCGGCCTGCGCGGGCGCGGCGGCGGTGACGGCGGCAGTCGCGCCGAGCATCAACGCGGTCAGCACCGCGGTCGCTCCCCTGGTTCCCACGCGTTTCCCCTCGCTGGTCCGACGGCGGTCGAGTCGACCGTTAGTCTGATATCCAAACAAACTAATCGACGGTCGTGAGTACGCGCAAGGATGCCGACGGTCAGCGGGCGGCGGGGGCCTCCCGGACCACGGCGACGCCACCGGCGGGCACCTCCACTGCGGTGTCGACGAGCGCGCCGGTGAGCAGCTCCACGCCGGCGGCCGGCACCCGGTGCGCCCGGTCGGTGTGGTTGAGCAGGAACAGCCAGCTCGCCGCCGCACCCCGGCGGCGCACCGCCTCCACCCCGGCCGGCGCGGCGGGGCAGGTCGGCGCCGCGCCGGCGGCGAGGGCCGCGTCGGTCAGCAGCCGCCGGTACGTCTCGTCGTCGGGCCGGGTGGAGACGTACCAGGCGGTGCCCGCGCCGTGCCGGTGGCGGGTCACCGCCGGCTGCCCGGCGAGCACCCCGCCGGCGTACGCGCGGACGGTCTCGGCCCCGGCGAGCCCGACGGTCTCGGCCCAGATCCGCCCGGTGCCGCCCCCGCCCAGGGGGACCTCGTCGCCGTCGGCGAGCGGGTGGAACTCCTCCACCCGGACGCCGAGCACGTCGCGGAACGCGCCGGGGTAGCCGCCGGTGCGCACCCGGGCGTGCTCGTCGGCGACGCCGCTGAGCCAGGTCACCACGAGGTGGCCGCCGCCGGCGACGTAGGCGCGGGCCCACGCGGCGGCGGCGTCGGAGGCGAGGTAGAGCGCCGGGAGCACCAGCAGCGCGTACCCGTCGACGGGGTCGCCGGGCAGCACCACGTCGCAGCCGAAGCCGGCCCGCCACAGCGCCCGGTGCGCCGCCGCGACCTCCTCGTGGTGGTTGACGCGCTGCGAGGGCAGGCCGGGGTGCTGCAGGGCCCACCCGCTGGCGGCGTCCCAGCCGATCGCCACGGACGCCTCGACCCCCGCGCCGTCGGTCTCGGCGATCCGGTCCAGGATCGCGCCCAGCTCCACCGTCTCGCGGAAGACCCGGCTGTCGGGGCCGGCGTGCGGCACGAGCGCGGAGTGGAAGCGTTCCGCCCCGCCGACGGGGGCGCGCCACTGGAAGTACATCGCGCCGCGCGAGCCCCGGGCGACGTGGGCCAGGCTGTGCCGGGCCATCCGGCCGGGCTCCTTGGTGTGCATCCGTCCGGCCGTGTAGATCAGGTTCGGGGCGCTCTCCATGAGCAGCCACGCGCCGCCGTCGGCGGCGTCGCCGGGCACCGGCCGCCGTCCGTCGCCGTCGGCGGGGGCGCGGGGGTCAGGGGCGGTCGCCGCCGGGGCAGCGGCCCGGGCGCGCGCGCCGTGGCGGGCCCAGCCCCGGGCCAGGTCCGCGGCGAGCGCCGTCTGTTCCTCGGCCCCGCCGTCGACGGCCGACGGGTAGTGGTCGACGGCCACCAGGTCGACCTCGGCGGCCCAGCGGGCGTGGTCGACGGGCACCCAGTCTCCGAGAACGTAGTTGGTGGTGACGGGCACCGCCGGGTTCGCCGCCCGCAGCAGGTCCCGCTGCTCGGCGTACGCGGCGAGCAGGGTGTCGGACCAGAACCGGCGGAAGTCGAGCAGCTGGCCGGGGTTGGCCAGGTACTGCGTCGCCCGGGGGGTGCTGATCTGCGCCCAGTCGGAGTAGTGCTGGCTCCAGAAGCTGGTGGTCCAGGCGTCGTTGAGGGCGTCCAGGCTGCCGTGCCGCCCGGCCAGCCACGCCCGGAACGCCACCGCCGCGTGCTCGCAGTGGCAGACGGTGCCGTACTCGTTGTGCACGTGCCACAGCGCCACCGCCGGATGGTGCGCGTAGCGGTCGGCGAGGACCCCGGCGATCCGCCGGGCGGCGGCCCGGTACGCCGGCGCGGCGGCGCAGTAGGTGTCCCGGCTGCCGTGGTGCAGCCGTACCCCGTCGGCGGTCACCGGCAGCGCGCCCGGGTGGGCCAGGGAGAACCAGGGCGGCGGCGACGCGGTCGGGGTGGCCAGGGCCGCGCCGACGCCGTTGTCGGCGAGCAGGTCCAGCACCCGGTCGAGCCAGCCGAAGTCGTACCGGCCGGGCGCGGGTTCGAGGCGGGACCAGGCGAACACGCCGACGGTGACGAGGTTGACCCGCGCCCGGCGCATCAGGGCCACGTCCTCGGCCCAGACCCCCTCGGGCCACTGCTCGGGGTTCCAGTCGCCGCCGAAGCGGAGCCGGGCCTCGTCCCACATGCCGCACCGTCCGTTCGTCGAGGTGGTGGTGTCCGGGTACGCCGGCCGGCGTCCCGCGCGGTGTCGGCTCCGCGCGGGACGCCGCGATGTCAGCCCTTCACCGCGCCGGTGATGACGCCCTTGGTGAAGTGCCGCTGCACGAACGGGTAGACGATGATCGCCGGGACGACGGTCACCACCACCACGGCCATCTTCACCGCCAGCGTCGGCGGGTACGCGGTGATCCCGGGCAGGCTGACCGCGGCCCCGGAGACGTTCGGCGACTGGCCCGCCAGGATGTAGCTCTGCAGCACCCGCTGGATGGGGAACTTGTCGTTGTCGTCGATGTAGAGCACCGAGTTGAAGTAGGCGTTCCAGTAGCCGACGGCGTAGAACAGGCCGACCACCGCGATCACCGCCTTCGACAGCGGCAGCATGATCCGGGTGAGGATGCGGAACTCGCCCGCCCCGTCGATGCGGGCGCTGTCGAGCAGCTCACCGGGCACGCCCATGAAGAACGCCCGGATGACCACGAGGTTGAACACGCTGATCGCGCTGGGCAGGATCAGCGACCAGATGCTGTCCTTGAGCCCCAGCCCGGTGACCACGAGGTAGCTGGGCACCAGCCCCGGGAAGATCAGGAAGGTCAGCAGGAAGAAGAACAGCAGGCCCCGGTGCCCCACCGAGCCCGGCCGGGACAGCCCGTACGCGGCCAGCACGGTGAGCACCAGGCTCACGGTCGTGCCGAGGACGGTGACCAGGGTGCTGATCCAGACGGCCCGGGTGATCTGCCCGCCGTTGAAGATCGTGATGTACGCCGACGGGTCGAACTCCCGGGGCACCATCACCATGCCGCCGGCCGCGTCGATCGTCTCCCGGGAGGCGAGGCTGGTCACCAGCACCGCCCACAGGGGCACGAGCACCGCCGCCACGAGCAGGACGAGCACGACGCCCTTGCCGAACAGGCCGACCGGCGAGGGCGGCTCCTCCCACGGGGGCCGGGCACTGCCGCGCCGCCGCCGGTTGGGCTTGCCGCCGGTAGCGGGCGCGGCCGGCACCGGTGAAATGCCACTGAGCTGCGCTGTCATGACTTGGAGTACACCCCCTGCTCGCCGAGCCGGTGCGCGAGCTTGTTGGCCGCGAGGATGAGGATCAGGCCCACCACCGCCTTGAACAGCCCGGCCGCCGCGCCCAGGCCCCACTGCTGGGTGGCGATGGCCTGGTAGTAGACGAAGGTGTCGAGGACCTCGGCGGCGTCGCGGCCGACCGCCTCCCGTTGCAGGATGAACTGCTCGAAGCCGACCGACAGCGCATCGCCGAGCCGCATGATGAGCAGCAGCACGATCACGGGCCGCAGCCCGGGCAGCGTGATGTGCCACATGCGCCGCCACCGCCCGGCGCCGTCGGCCGCCGCCGCCTCGTACAGGTTGGGGTCGATCGCGGCGAGCGCGGCCAGGAAGACGATCGCGCCCCAGCCGATGTCCTTCCACACCGCCTCGGCCGTGACCAGCACGATGAACGTGTCCGGGTTGGTCATGATGTTCCACGGCTGCATCCCGGCCTCGCGCATCTCCTGGGCGAGCAGTCCGGCCCCGCCGAGCATCTGCACGAAGAACGTGACCACCAGCACCCAGCTGAAGAAGTGCGGCAGGTAGACGACGCTCTGCACGAAGCCGCGCACCCGCCCGGAGACCAGGCTGTTGAGCAGGATCGCCAGCAGGATCGGCAGCGGGAAGAAGAACACCAGCTGGAACGCGGTGATGGTGAGGGTGTTGCGCACCGCGTCCCAGAACAGGGGGTCGGCGAAGAGCGCCTCGAAGTTGCCGAAGCCGATCCACTCGCTGTAGAGGAACGCCTCCACCGGGTCGTCGCCGACGAAGGGGTTGTAGTCCTGGAAGGCGATGACGTTGCCGAGGGTCGGCAGGTAGTGGAAGACCAGCAGCAGCGCGGCGGCCGGCGCGGTCATCGCCAGCAGCGGCCAGTCCCGGCGCAGCCGCGCGCCCAGGCTGGCCCGGTGCCGGCGCCGGCCGGTGCCCCGGGGCTTGCGGGTCGGCGGCGGGGCCTGCCCGGCCGCCGCCGGCGCGTCCACCGCGCCGGCGGTGCCCGGGCCGCTCATCGGCCGTTGTCGGCGAGCGCCTTCTCGTGGAAGGCGCGCCCCTCTTCGCCGCCGGAGGCCATGAACTCCTTCGTCACCTGGTCGAGGTCGCTGACGGGGCGGCGGCCGCGCAGGATGTCGCGGATCTTGTCGTCGGTCGGCTGGATGATCTTCGACCAGTTGGCGGGCAGCTCCAGCTTGATCCCGGCGAACAGGTCCTTCTCCAGCAGGGCGACGTTCTTCTTCAGGTAGTCCAGGTACTGCTGGACGTAGTCCGGGGTGTCGCCACTCTTGACCTTCACCGCGACCCGGCAGAAGTTGTACTGGCCGCCCAGTTCCTTGCGGCCCAGCTCGGTCGGGATCGGGCTGCCGTCGGCCGCGCGGGTGAAGTGCTTGCCCTCCACGCCGTACTCGCGCAGCTCGAACTCGCGGCTGCCGAACGGTGCGGCGCACCAGTTGAGCACCCGCAGGATCTCGTCGACCCGGTCGGCGCCGAGGCCCTTCTTGACGAACGTGAAGAAGATCGGCTTCTCGCTGCCCCAGATGACCGGCTGCGCGCCGGCCGCGCCGAACACGGGCAGCGGCTGCATGTTGAAGCTCGCCAGCACCTTGGACTGCTCGCCCTGCAGGCCCTGCCACGCGCCGAGCCCGTCCTGGAACATCAGGATCTTGCCGGCCTTGAACAGCTGCTTCTCGTCGGCGCCCTTGCTGGACACCGTGTCCGGGTGGACCAGCCCCTCCTTGAACAGCTTCGCCGTGAACTCCAGGGCCGCCTTGAAGGCGGGGTTCTCGAACTTGTGCTCCAGGCCGCCGCCGGGCTTCTTGCGCCAGGTCTGCTGGCAGCCGTAGAACTGCTGCACCATGTCGAAGACGGTGCCGAAGGCCCAGACGCCCTTGGCCGGGTCGGTCGCCTTCTTGCCCAGCTCGTAGAGCTCCTCGGGCGAGGTCGGCGCGGCCAGGCCGGCCTTGTCGAACAGGTCCTTGCGGTGGAACAGGGCCCACGCGAAGGGACCGTCGGTGGGGTACGGCACGGCGGCCAGCCGCCCGCCCCAGACCGAGTACTCCCAGGACCCGGTGGGCAGCGCGGCCAGGTACGGGTACTTCGCGGCGGCGTCGCCCTTGAGGTGGTCGGTGAGGTCCTCGAAGAGCGCCTTGACCGCGTCGGAGAACCGGGCGACCTTGTCGACCTCCCAGTTGGGCGCCATGAGCAGGTCGGGCACGTCGCGGGCGCCGAGCATGGCGTTGAGCTTGTCGGCGAACGTGGTGCCGTCCTGGAGGCTGGGGTTGATCTCGACGCCCAGCTTGGTGTTGATCGCGGTGAGGTAGGAGTTGCTGCCCAGCGTCGGCGGGGTCGGCCCCCACCAGGGGCTCATGGTGCGGATCGCCGCGCCGCCCTTGCCGGGCTGTTCGGTGACCGCGTCGACGAGGTCCTTGGGGTAGCTGAGGTAGCCGTCCGGGATCGGCCCCTCCCCCGGGATGTCCGGCTTGAGGACCTCGGCCGGCTTGTGGTTGGGCAGGACGGCCCGGACCGCGTCGGCCTGGGTGGCGCTGCCCTTGCTTCCGGCCTCCTTGCTGCAGCCGGCGAGGGTGGCGCCACCCATCGTCGCGGCGGCGCCGAGACCGGCGAGACGCAGCAGGGTCCGGCGATCGGTGGATACGCCTGGCAGGGACGGCTTCACGGCGTTCCCTTCATCTGACACGCGGGGCTTGCGGAGCACGCGCGCCCGGCTAGGATTAGTTGGGTTACTAGCCGAATAAACTAATCGACGGTGATCCGACCCACAAGGGAGCGGCGACCGCGAGGCGACGTGCCGCGCGCGGTGGTCCGCTGGGGTGCCGCGGTGCGCGATGATGGACGCGCGGACCGACCGGGGATCGCGCACCGGCAGCGCAGGGAGCGGGCACATCTTGATCAGCATGCAGAACGACCCGCAGCCGACGGACCTCGGCGACGTGCGGGTCGCCAACCGGGCCGTGGTGCTGCGGCACGTCCGGGTGCACGCCCCCTGCTCCCGGGCCGACATCGCGGCCCGCACCGGGCTCAACAAGGCCACCGTCTCCAGCCTCGTCGGCGAGCTGATCGAGCGCCGGCTGGTGCGCGAGACCGGGCTGACCGAGAACCGGATCGGCCGCCCCGCCACCATGCTCGTCCTCGACGGCGAGCCGTACGCCGCCCTCGGCCTCCAGGTCGGCGCCGACGAGCTCGCGGCGGTGGCGGTCGACCTCGGCGGCAACCGGCTGCTCACCTGGCGGCGAGCCTTCGCCGCGCCGGCCGCGACCCCGGCCGAGACGGTCCGCGCCCTCGCCGCGCTGGCCCGTCGGGCCACCGCCCGCGTCGCCGGCGAGGGGCGGGCCGTGCTCGGCCTGACCGTCGGGGTGCCGGGCCTGGTCGACGCGGCCGGCTGCGTGCCCCTGTCCCCCGCGCTCGGCTGGCGCGACGTGCCCCTCGCCGACCAGTTGCGCGCCGCGCTGCGCGACCCGGACTTCACCGTCGCCGTGGACAACGAGGCCAACCTCGCCACCCTGGCCGAGCAGCGGCACGGCGCCCAGGCCGGGGCCACCGACCTGGTCCACCTCACCGGCGGCGCGGGGATCGGCGCCGGGGCGATCGTCGACGGCCGGCTGCTGCGCGGCAGCCGGGGCTTCGCCGGCGAGATCGGGCACCTGTGCCTCGACCCGACCGGCCCCGCCTGCGCCTGCGGGCGCTCCGGCTGCCTGGAGGCGCTGGTCGGCCTGCCGGCCGTGGTACGCCGGCTGCTGCCCGACACCGCTGAGGACGGTCCCGTCACCGACTTCCTGCCCGAGCTCGACCGGCTGAAGGCCCTGGCCGGGCAGGACGACCCGACCGTACGCGCCGGGCTGGCCGAGACCGGCCGCCACCTCGGCCACGCGGTCGCCGTGCTGGCCGACCTGCTCAACCCCGAGGCGGTGCTGGTCGGGGGCCATCTCGCGACGCTGGGGCCGTGGCTGCTGCCGGCGGCCCGGGCCGAGCTGGCCGCCCGCACGCTCGCCCCGGAGGCCGGCGGGTGCCGGCTGGAGGCGTCCACACTGGGGGGCACCGCCGCCGCGCTCGGCGGCGCCACCGCCGCCCTGGCCACCGTCGAGAGTGGCCGCCTGCCCGCCCGCTGACGCCGGAACCCGTCACCGTCAGGCCTTGACCACATCGGCCCGGTGGTGCCAACCTCGGAGCAGCCGTCCCGTCCGGGCAGACGAGGCGGCCTGGTTCCTCGTCGGTTGTCGAAGCGCTTCACCGCGTCCGGGTCGACATCCGCACACCACCACCCCGCGATGCCACCCGTCACGACGGTCGTCGAAGCGCTTCGACCTGCCGCCCGGGCATCGCTAGCCCATGGAAGGTAACCGATCCACCATGACCGACAGCACCGGCCGGACGCCCGGCCCGTCCCCCGCCGCCCGCGTCGACGACCTGCTGGCCCGCCTCACCCTCACCGAGAAGATCGGGCTGCTGCACCAGTGGCAGGCCCCGGTCGACCGGCTCGGGCTGCCGCCGTTCCGCACCGGCACCGAGGCGCTGCACGGGGTGGCCTGGCTCGGCACGGCCACGGTCTTCCCGCAGGTGATCGGGCTGGCCAGCAGCTGGAACGCCGAGCTGGTGCGGTCGGTGGGTGCCGCCGTCGGCGCCGAGGTGCGCGCCAAGCACCACGCCGACCCCGAACGGGTCGGGCTGAACGTGTGGGCGCCGGTGGTCAACCCGCTGCGTGACCCCCGCTGGGGGCGCAACGAGGAGGGCTGGTCCGAGGACCCGTGGCTCACCGGGCACCTCGCCACCGCGTACGCCCGGGGGCTGCGCGGCGACCACCCCGACCGGCTGCGGACCGCGCCGACGCTCAAGCACTTCCTGGGCTACAACAACGAGACCGACCGCGCCACCACCTCCAGCGACCTGCCCCCACGGGTGCTGCACGAGTACGAGCTGCCGGCGTTCCGGGCGCCCCTGGCCGCCGGGGCGGCGGTGGCCGTGATGGCCTCGTACAACCTGGTCAACGGCGTTCCGGCGCACCTGAGCCCGCTGATCGAGGGCGAGCTGCGCCCGATGGCCGCCGACGAGATCATGGTCGTCGGCGACGCCGGGGCGGCCACCAACATCGCCGGGGTGCAGGGCCGCGAGCCCGACCACGTCCACGGCTTCGCCGCCGCGCTGCGCGCCGGCATCGACAACTTCACCGAGGACGACACGAACAGCGCCCTGACCACCGGCCGGATCACCGAGGCGCTGGAGCGGGGCCTGATCACCACCGCCCACGTGGACCGGGCGGTCCGGCGGATCCTCGGCGTCCGGCTGCGCCTCGGCGACCTCGACCCGGCGCACGAGGACCCGTGGGCCGGGGTGGCACCCGACGTCGTCGACTGCCCCGCGCACCGGGAACTGGCCCGCGAGGCCGCCCGGCAGTGCGTCGTGCTGCTGCGCAACGACGGCCTGCTGCCGCTGACCGCGCGCCCGGGGCTGCGGGTCGCCGTGCTCGGCCCGCTCGCCGACGCGGTGCACACCGACTGGTACAGCGGCACGTTGCCGTACGCGGTCAGCACCCTCGACGCCCTGGCCGCACGGGTCGGCACCGTCACCAGCCACAGCGGCGCCGACCGGATCGCGCTGCGCGCCGGGGACCGGTACGTGCGCTGCGCGACCGACGCCGACGGTGGCCCGCTCACCCTCGACGCCACCGCCGCCACCGAGGCGACCTGGTTCGACGTGTTCGACTGGGGCGGGGACGCGGTGGCGCTGCGCGCCGTCGCCAACGGCCGGCACGTCGGGGGCGACGACGACGCCGGACTGGTCAACGACCGCACCGGGCCCGGCGGGTGGATCGTCCGGGAGACCTTCCGGTTCCGGTCCGGCCCCGACGGCACGGTGCTGCTGCACCACCTCGCCACCGGCCGGTACGTCGCCGTCGGCCCCGACGGGCGGCTGCGCGCCGACGCCGCCGAGCCGGGTGCGGGCACCCCGTTCGCCGTGGAGCTGGTCGCCGACGGCGCCGCCGAGGCGGCCGCCCTGGCAGCCGACGCCGACGTGGTGGTGGTGGCCCTCGGCAACCACCCGATGGTCAACGGGCGGGAGACCGAGGACCGGGTGGACCTGGCGCTGCCGGCCGGGCAGGAGGCGCTGCTGCGCGCCGCGTACGCCGCCAACCCCCGCACCGTCCTCGCGCTGACCAGCAGCTACCCGTACGCGATCGGGTGGGCCGACGCCCACCTGCCGGCGGTGCTGTGGTCGGCGCACGGCGGCCAGGAGCACGGCGCGGCGCTGGCCGCGGTGCTGTTCGGCGACGCCGAGCCGGGCGGCCGGCTCACCCAGACCTGGTACGCCGACGCCGCCGAGCTGCCCGACCTGCTCGACTACGACATCATCGACGCCGACGCCACCTACCTCTACCACCGGGGCGACCCCCTGTACCCGCTCGGCCACGGGCTCGGCTACACCCGCTTCGACTACGCTGACCTGCGACTCAGCGCGGCGTCGGTGGCCGCCGACGGGGAGGTCGAGGTGCGCGTCGAGGTCACCAACAGCGGCGACCGGCCGGGCGAGGAGGTCGTGCAGCTCTACACCCGGCAGCGGCGCTCCCGGGTCAAGCAACCCCTGCGCCAGCTGCGGGGCTTCGCGCGGGTCGCCCTCGCCCCCGGCGAGCGCCGGGTGGTCCGGCTGCGGCTGCGCGCCGCCGACCTGGGCTGGTGGGACGAGATCCGGGGCGCCCGGGTCGTGGAGGACGCCGCGCACACCGTGCTGGTCGGCCGGTCCGCCACCGACATCCGACTCGTCGGCACGCTCCGCGTCCGGGCGGCGTCCGCCGCCGACGCCCCTTCGCGGGAGGCCACGGGTGCCGGCCGGTCCCGGTGACCACGGCCCGCGCCTGCCCACGGCGGCGCGGCCGGCGAAGTCACCCGACCTGGTCACCATCTCCGACGTCGCCCGGCACGCCGGGGTCGCCGTCAGCACCGTGTCGTACGTGCTCAGCGGCAAGCGGGCGATCTCCGAGGTGACCCGCAACCGGGTGCTGGCCAGCATCCGGATGCTCGGCTACCACCCGAACGCCGGCGCACGCGCCCTGGCCAGCCGGCGGGCCAACGTCGTCGCGCTGGTGCTGCCGCTGCGCTCCGGGATGCAGGTGCCGGTGGTGATGCAGTTCGCGATGGCGGTGGTGACCACCGCCCGCACCGTCGAGCACGACGTGCTGCTGGTCACCTCCGACGAGGGGCCGGCGGGGCTGCGTCGCATCGCGGCCAGCGCCATGGTGGACGGTCTGCTGCTGATGGACGTGGAGATGCACGACTCGCGGGTGCCGCTGCTGCGGGAGCTGGGGCGGCCCAGCGTGCTGATCGGCTTCCCGGCCGACCCCACCGGCCTGACCTGCGTCGACCTGGACTTCCACCGGGCCGGCGCGGTCTGCGTCGAGCACCTGGCCGGGTTGGGCCACCGGCGGATCGCCCTGCTCGGCGCCCCGGCCGCCGTCTACGACCGGGGCACCGGCTTCGCGCACCGCACCCGCAACGGCATCCTCGACGCCGCCGCGCGGCTCGGCGTCGACACCGTGGTCCGGCCCTGCGAGGAGGGCACGGCGGCCGTACGCCGGGAGCTGGTGGAGCTGTTCGAGCGGTGGCCGGACCTGTCGGGGCTGATCGTGCAGAACGAGTCGGCCGTCGGGCCCGTGCTGGCGACGCTGCCCACCCTCGGCCGGCGCGTGCCGGAGGACGTGTCGGTGGTCGGCATCTGCCCCGACCAGTTCGCCGAGCAGGCCAGTCCCCGGCTCACGTCGGTGCCCCTGCCGGCCGAGGAGGTCGGCCAGCAGGCGGTGTCGCTGCTCATGCGCAAGGTGCACGGCGAGCCGGTGCCCGACGCGACGCTGCTCGAACCCCGGTTGACGATCCGGGACAGCACGGCCGCCGCGCCCCGCTGACCGCACCGCCGCCCGCTGCCCACCCCGCCCTTCCCCAGAGAGGACCGTCGATGACGGCTGCCCTGCCCGCGTCCGCCCACGGGATCTGGGACGACGCCCCCGCCGCCGGCTGGGAGGACGCCTTCCTGTCCGGCAACGGCGAGTACGGGATCATGGTGCTCGGTGATCCCCATGCCGAGCGGGTCGTCGTCAACCACCACCGGTTCGTGCTGCCCAACGGCACCCACGACGCCCGGCCGCCCCGGCTGGCCCACCTGCTGCCCCGGGTCCGCGAGCTGGCGCTCGCCGGCCGGCGGGCGGAGGCGAGCCGGCTGCTCGGCGGCGGCCGGGAGCTGCGCTGGACCCAGTCGTTCCACCCGGGCTTCGCGCTGACGATCGACGCGGCGGGGCCGGGCGGAGCAGTGGAGCCGGGCGGAGCGGCGGGGCCGGGCGCGGCGGCGCTGCCGGCCGGGTACCGGCGGAGCACCGACTTCCGCACCGGGGAGGTCGTCGTGGAGTGGGCCGGCGGCGAGCGGCGCGGCTTCGTCTCCCGCGCCGACGGCCTGGTGGTGCTGCGGCTGGAGGCGGGCGACTGCGTGGTGGGGCTCACCGGCGACCTGCCCGGCCGCCCGGCGGACGTCCGCTACGAGACCGCGGCGTACCAGCGCGGACAGGACGTCTTCCTGCGCATCCGCGGCCACTACCCGCCGGTGGGCGGCGCGTACGGCTTCGAGGGCCTGGCCCTGCTCACCGGCGACGTGCGGGTGCTCGGCGACCGGGTGGCGGTGCGCGGGCCAGCGCTGCTCACCATGGTGCTCGACCGGCCCGGCACGCCGCCGTGGCGCACCGCCGAGCTGGAGGAGACGCTGCGCGTCCGCTCCCCCGCCGGGTACGCCGGCCTCCTCGCCCGGCACGCCGCCCGGCACTCCCCCGCCTACGACCGGGCGAGCCTGGACCTGGCCGTGCCGGCCGCCGAGCGGGAGCTGCCCGTCGGCGCGCTGCTCGCCCGGCAGGCCGCCGACCCGCAGCAGCCCTACCCGGCGCTGGTGGAGCGGCTGTTCCACGCGGGGCGGTACCTGCTGCTGAGCGCCAGCGGCGTCCTGCCGCCCCGGCTGACCGGGCTGTGGCTCGGCTCGTGGGACGCGGCCTGGGCGGGCGACTTCACCACCGACGCCAACCTCAACCTGCAGCTGGCGGGGGCCAACATCGGGGCCCTGCCCGAGGTGAGCGAGGCGTACGCGCGGCTGATCGGGTCGCAGGTCGACGACTGGCGGCGCAACGCCGAGGCGATCTACGGCGCGCGGGGCCTGCTCGCGCCCAGCCGCACCGACGGGGAGCACGGGCACCTGTTCCACATGCACGACGACTGGCCGTTCGCCGCGTGGCTCCCCGGCGCGGACTGGCTGCTCTTCCCCCTGTACGAGCACCACCTGGTGACCGGGGAGCCGCTCGGCGAGCTGGCCTGCTGGCTGACGGAGGCCGCCGAGTTCTTCGCCGACGTGCTCACCGTCTCCGCCGCCGACGGCACGGTGGTCGTGGTGCCGTCGTACTCGGCCGAGACCGGCCCGCTGGACGACGACGGCCGGCCGGTGCACCTGGCGGTCAACGCCACGATGGACATCGCCGCCGCCCGGCACGCCCTGGCCACCGCCGACGCCGTCACCGGCACCGACCGGTGGGCGGCACTGCGGGGGCGGCTGCCCGCGTACCGGGTCGACGAGCGTGGCGCGCTGGCGGAGTGGGCCTGGCCGGACTACCGCAGCGACGAGGACCACCGGCACGTCAGCCACCTCTACCCCGTGTGGCCGTTGGACGAGATCAACCCGGACGACACCCCCGAGCTGGCCGCCGCCGCGCGCCGCGCGCTGGTCCTGCGCGGCGACGAGAACCTCTCCGCTCACGGCAGCCTGCACCGGGCGCTCGTCGCGACACGCCTGCGCGACGGCGCGCTGGCCGGGGAGAACGTGGCCAAGATCCTCGGCAACGACATGTTCTTCCGGTCGCTGATGAGCTCGCACAACCCCGGCCGGGAGACCTACAACGCCGACGCCGCACACGCCCTGCCCGGCGTGTTGATCGAGTCGCTGGTGCACTCCCGGCCCGGCCACGTACGGCTGCTCCCGGCCCCGCTGCCCGGCCTGGACCGGGGGGTGCTGCGCGGGGCGACCTGCCGGGGCCGGGTCACCGTCGAGGAGCTGGCCTGGGACGCCTCGTCGGTGCGGGCACGGCTGCGCTCCCCCGTCGGCCAGCGACTCACGGTGTCCAGCCCGTACGGGGACGTGGCGGTCGAGCTGCGCGCCGGCCGACCGGTGGAGCTGGTCTTCGGTCCCCGCACCGACGGCAGGTGACGCAACGCGGTTGCGCCGGGCCTGCCCCCACCACTCCCACCGCCTCCTTTGCTCTGCACCCACGGACGCAACGCTTCACGCAGCGCAACCCGATGCCGCACCCCGGCCCCGCTCTGCCCCCGGCAGGAGCAGCTCGGGCGGGGTGTTGCGCGGGTGGGTGCAGAGCAAAGGGCCGACAAGCGGTGCGCCGGGGTCGGCAGTTCGTCACCGAGAGTGACAGCGGCCGTCCCTCCCGGCCAACCCCCGCCACCGTCACGGAACGCGATCGACCGCGACGGCGCAGGCCTGAGCACCGACCCCTGGGGCACGACGTGCGGCTCGCTGCGGGAGCCACCGGACGCGACAGCGGCGGCCCGCTCCCGGCGTGCGAGCATGGGGCGGTGACCGCAGTTCCTCGGGAAGACCCGCCGGTGGAGGGCCTTGCCTTCGGGCCGCTGCTGCGCACGCTGCGGATCGCCGCGGACCTGACCCTGGAGCAGCTCGCGGAACGGTCGGGCGTCAGCGACCGGGCGATCAGCGACATGGAGCGCGGCGTCAGCCAGGGCCCGCAGGCCCGCACCGTCACGGCGATCGCCGCCGCCCTGGCCCTCAGCCCCGAGCAGCACGCGGCGCTGACCGGCGCGGCCCGGGCCGGGCGACGCCGCGGGCAGCCGGCCGCCCAGGGGCGGTGCCCGCTGCCCCGGCGGGTCGCGGACTTCACCGGCCGCCGCGCGGAGCTCGACAGCGTCCGGGCCCTCGTCGAGGCGGCCCGCGCCGGGCTGCCGGCCCCGGTGGTGCTGGTCAGCGGGGCGCCCGGGCTCGGCAAGACGTCCCTGGCCGTGCAGGCCGCCGCCCAGACCGCCGATGCCTTCCCCGACGGCCAGTTCTTCCTCGACCTGCGAGGGCTCGACGCCCGGCCGCTGACCCCCACGGCCGTGCTCGACCGGCTCGTGCACGCCGTCGAGCCGGGCGCCGGGCCGACCCCCCGGGACGTCGACGACGCCGCGGCGCTGTGGCGTACCGTCGTCGGGGGGCGGCGGATCCTGGTGCTGCTGGACAACGCCGCGCACGAGGGGCAGGTGCGCCCGGCCCTGCCGGCGGAGGGACCGGCGGCGGTCGTGGTGACCAGCCGGCGCACCCTCGGCGGCCTGGAGGGCGTGCACCGGCTGTCGCTGGAGCCGCTGCCGGAGGCCGCCTCCGTCGCGCTGCTCGCCGGGATCGTCACGCACCGGACCGCCGACGCCGATGGGCTGCGGCAGCTCGCCCGCCTGTGCGCCCACGTGCCGCTGGCGTTGCGGATCGCCGGCAACCGGCTGGCCAGCCGCCCCGCCTGGACGGCCGGCGACCTGGTCACCCGGCTGTCCGCGCACGAGCACCGGCTCGACGCGCTCGCCGTCGGCGACCTCCAGGTGAAGGCGGCGTTCGCGCTGTCGTACCAGCAGCTTTCGGGCATCGGCCGCCGGCTGTTCCGGCGGCTCGCGGCCGTGCCCGGCCCCAGCACGGCGGTGGAACTGGCCGCCGTGCTGGTGGAGGAGACGCCGACGCGCACCGAGGACGCGCTCGACGAGCTGATCGACCTGGGCCTGCTCCAGCAGGGCGGCGACGGGCGATTCTTCCTGCACGACCTGCTGCGCCTCTACGCCCAGGGGGAACTGGAGCGGGAGGAGTCCGCCCAGGACCGGGCGAACGCGGACCGGCGCGCGGCGGACTGGCTGCTCGACACGACGATCGTCGCCGGCCGGTGGTTCGAGCCCGCATACGGCGCTCCCGCGCCCGGCGCGACCCGGTACGTCGAGCTGGACTCGGCCGACACCGCCCGCGAGTGGCTCCAGGCCGAGGGCGACAACTGGCTGCCCGCCCTGCGCCGGGCCGCCGCCGAGGGCGCCCACCAGCGGGTCGTCGACGTCGCCGAGTCCCTGCACTGGTTCTCCGACCTGTGGGCGCACTGGGAGCACTGGGCGGAGGTGTTCGCGCTGTCCAGCGCCGCCGCCGACGGGCTCGACGACGACCACCTGCGGGCGGTGCACCGGGGCTACCTGGCCTGGGCGTACATCTACCCGCGCAGCGAGCCGGAGGAGGGGCTGCGCCAGGCCGAGCTGGCGTACGAGCACGCCCGCCGGGCCGGCGACGAGGACCAGCAGGGCTGGGCGCGCTTCTACTGCTCGTACGCGAACGCCCGGCTGGGCCGGTTCGACGTCGCGATGCGGCACGCGCAGGAGTCGGTCGCCCTGTTCCGGTCGGTGCGGGACTGGCAGGGCCTGCCGCAGTCGCTGGTGATACTCGGCCGGACGCTACGCGACGCCGGCCGGTACGAGGACGCCCTCGCCGCGTACGCCGAGGTGATCGAGATCGTCACCACGCCGGAGACCGCCCTGCCCCGGCACATCGTGCTGATCAGCCAGCTGTCGGCGATGCAGGCGATGATCGAGCTGCACGGCGGGCTGGACCAGTGGCAACGCATGGTCGAGCTGGCCGACGAGGCGCTGCGCCTCAACGAGGAGCTGCGGCACCAGAAGTTCACCGTCGCCGTCCTGCGGTTGCGGGCCACCGCCCACGAGGGGCTGGGCGACCGGCCGGCTGCGGCGGCCGACCTGCGCGCGACGATGCGGTTGCAGCGGGAGCTCGGCGACGAGGCGGGCCAGCGGGAGACGGTGCAGCAGCTCGACGCGCTGGGCGCTTCGGCACCATAGCGACACCCCGCGGCCCACCGACGGCGGGTCGCGGGGCCCGGGCCAGGTCAGACGATGTACCCGTTGATCTCCACCCACTTGAGCCAGCTGATCAGCCCGGCGAGGGTGGTGATGACGATCCGTCCGTAGAGCACGATCATCTGACCGGACGGGTTCATCAGCACCCGGTGGACGAACGCGGACACCGTGCCCCAGTGCGTCGTCAGCCAGACGTTGTCGTCGTTGAGCGGCAGGGACTGCAGGCGGTTGGCGTAACGGATGTTGTACCGGATGGTGTCCAGGATCGGGGAGTACCGCGCCGCCTCGGAGGTCATCGTGATCGCCTGGACCAGCGCCGCGCTGACGTCGTTGTTGAGCGTGGTGGTCCGCCCGAGGATGCGCAGGCTGTCGTACATCCGCTGCGGGTTCGTCACCAGCGTGCTGCGGGAGTTGCCCCCCACCAGCTCGTTGTAGTTGCCGTCCATGTTGTATACCGTGACCCGGCTGATGTCGAGGCCGAGGAGGCTGACGACGTTCTGCCACCGGCCGCCCTGGTTGAACAGGTAGTGCCGGTTGTTCGTCGGGGAGTACCACGCCGCCAGGTACAGGTTGTCGGCCCAGAAGTAGAGCGAGACCAGGTGGGCGTTGTTGGTGTCGAGCACCCGCACCTGGATCATGCCGCGGTAGTTGCCGTTGGTCTGCATCACCTCGTTGGCGATGTAGTTGCCGCTGTAGGTGTGGATGGCGGCGATCATGTTGAAGTAGCGGCTCTCGTGGACGTCGCCGCCGTCGGTGATCCTGGAGATGTTCCAGTCGATGATCGACAGACTGTCGCCGGGTTGGGCGTGGGCGGGCGACTGCGGCACCGTGGCGATGCCGAGCATCATGACGAAGGCGACGAACAGGGCGCTGATCCGCCGTCCGCTTCCTCTGCACGCATGGAGCAGTGACACGAATCTGGTCCTTTCGGGGTGCGGTCGGCGGCCGACGCCGCGACGCTGTCTGGCGGGCAACGTCGATCCAACCGGCGCGCCGGGCGGGGCACCACGCAGAAGACACGCAGAACTCGACGACAGTGACCGTCCACACTCCGCCGTCCACATGCGACGGCGAGCGGGGCCGACGGTCAGCGGGTCGCGGTCAGCGCGGCGTAGTCGGCGGGGGTCAGCGGCTGGGCCGACAGCGAGCCGTCCGCGCGCGGCACCCCGAGGGGGCGGCCGTCACGCAGGAACGCCACGGCGTCGACGTCGTCGCGGGCGGCCAGCGTGCAGACGATCTGACCGAACGCGAGCACCTCGTCGCTGCGGCCGGTGTCGTCGCCGGTCCCGTCGACCCGTACGCGTGCCTGGCCGTCGGCGACGCCCACCACGCCGGCGCCGATCGCCCCTGGCAACGCGCTGGTCAGACCGCTGTCCCGCTCGACGGCGCTGGGTCCGGCGAGCAGGTCCCGCAGCTGGTCCTCGGCGTCGAGGGGGCGGCCCACCCGCCGGTCCACCGGGACCAGCCGATCGTCCCGCACGAAGCACAGCGTCACGGTGACCGGTCCGACCGTCGCGGGGCCGTCGACGGTCGCGGGGGACGGGAACGGCCCGGGTGGGGCCTCGACGGCCCGGGGCGTGTCCTCGGCCGGCACCCCGCAGGCCGCCACCGTGCAGGCCACCACGAGGGCCGACAGCAGCGCCCGCGCCGCGCGGCGGCTCACGCGAGGCTCCCCGGCAGGGCCACCCGGAACCGCGCTCCCCCGCCGGGGCGGTCGTCGACGCCGGCCGTGCCGCCGTGGGCGGCGGCGTGCTGGGCGACCAGCGCCAGACCGAGGCCGGTTCCGTCGCCGGTGCCCCGGGCGTGGGCGGCCCGGCCCCGGACGAAGCGGTCGAAGATGACGGCCCGGTCCTCGACCGGCACGCCGGGGCCGTCGTCGTCCACCTCGATGATGCCGATGTCGCCGTCGCGTGACAGCCGCACCGCCACCGGGCCCGCACCGTAGCGCACCGCGTTGTCGAGCAGGTTGGCCAGCACCTGCGCGACGCGACGCCGCTCCACCCGCCAGGTGGCCGGGGTGCCGGCCGCGAGGCGGACCAGCGTGGGCGGCAGGTCGCGGCCGGCGCAGGCGCGCCGGGCCAGGTCGGCCACGTCGACCGGGGCACGGTGGGCGGGCTGGTCGCTGCGGGCCAGGTCGATGAGGTCGTTGACCAGCCGCTGGAACCGGTCGATCTCGTCGGCGACGAGGCCGGCGGCCACGGCGGTGCGCTCGTCGTGGTGTTCCCGCCGCCGCTGCAGGACGCTGGCCGCCGCGGCGAGGGTCTGCAGCGGCGAGCGCAGCTCGTGGCTGACGTCGGCGGCGAAGCGACGGTCCCGCTCGATCCGGCGGGCCAACTGGTCGACCATGTGGTTGAACGAGGTGGACAGCCGGGTCAGGTCCGGGTCGGTGGCCGGGTCGAGGCGGGCGGTGACGTCACCGGCGGCGATCTTCTCCGCGGCGTCCGCGACCGCCGTGAGAGGGCGCAGCCCGTGCCGCGTCGCATACCAGCCCAGGGCCGCCCCGGAGCCTGCCACGAGGATGGCCACCGCCGTCAGGGCCAGGGCCAGCGCCTGGAAGGTCCGTTCCAGCTCCCACAGCGAGTTGACCTCGTAGTACGTCGCCGAGCCGGACAGCGGCACCCCGACCAGCAGGGCGGTCTGTCCGTCGACGCGGACCCGCTGCACGGCCGGCTGCCCCGAGCCGACGAGCTGTTGCAGCTCCGGCGGGACGGCGGCGGTGAGGCCCGAGTCGGCGATGCGGGCGTGCCACCTGCCGTCCAGGTGCAGCAGGGCCCGCCTGCTGCTGCCGGTGTCCAGCGACCGCAGCACCTCCACCACGTCGGGGGCGTCGGTGTCCAGGCCGCTGCGCACCACGGCCGCGTCGAAGTACGCGGCCCGCACAGCGGTGCGTTCCCGCTCGTCGATCAGCGACTGGCGGGTCAACTCGTAGGAGATCAGGGCCATCGACGCGGCCAGCAGCAGCGCGCCCAGGGCGAACGCGGCCATGACCCGGGCGCGCAGGCCGAGGCGGAGCCGGGGCGGGCGGCGCAGCGGGCTCATCGGCGCAGCTTGTAGCCGAGCCCGCGCAGGGTCACCAGGTGTTCGGGGTTGGCCGGATCCGACTCGATCTTCTGCCGCAGCCGTCCGACGTGCACGTCGACCAGCCGCTCGTCGCCGGTGTCGTAGCCCCAGACCCGTTGCAGCAGTTGCTGGCGCGACAGCACCCGGCCGGCGTGCTCGGCCAGCTCGCACAGCAGCCGGAACTCGGTGCGGGTCACCGGCACCCGCTGCCCGGCGCGGCGTACCTCGCCCGCCTCGGGGCTGACCTCCAGGTCGCCGAACGCCAGGACCGGCACCGGCTCGGCGGCGACCGGGGCGGCGGCGCGGGCGCGGCGGCGCAGGGCCCGCAGCCGGGCGGTGAGTTCCTTGATCGCCACCGGTTTGACGAGGTAGTCGTCCGCGCCGGCCTCCAGGGCGGCCACGATGTCGTGGGTGTCGTCGCGGGCGCTCACCACCACGATCGGCACGTCGTCGTCGCGGCGCAACTGGCGGATGCACTCGAAGCCGTCGAGGCCGGGCAGCATCAGGTCGACCAGGACGTAGTCGGCCGGGTCGCGGCGCTGGGCGCGCAGCCCCTCCTCGGCGGTCGCCGCGCCCCGGGCGTCGTAACCCTCGTCCTCCAGCGCGAGCAGCAGCGCCAGCCGGATGCGGTCGTCGTCCTCGATCACCAGTACGGCCGTCATGACGGCATCATCCCCAAGGCCGTCGCCCGGCGGCCAACCGTGTCCCGCGTACGACGGATTTGTCACGCAACTGTCACACGTCCGCGCGGTGCCCGCCAACCCCGGCCGGCACGGTGGCGGGGACCGGTCGGGCGAGAGGAAGGGGTACGGCCGTGACGACGCCGCTGGCACGCCCGGAGTGCACGATCCCCCTGGTCGAGGTGGCCGTGACCGAGTTCGACCTGGCCTGCCTGCCGGAGACCGGCGCCGTGTTCGACCGGCTGCTCGCGCTGCGTCCCGCCCAGATCGTGGTGGACCTGTCCGCCTGCCGGCACATCGACGCCGCCGCCATCGGGTTCCTGCTGGACGTGCACCGGCGGCTGACCCGCGCCGACGGGGTGCTCACCGTCCGCGAACCGAATCCCCGGATCCGGCGCATCCTGCAGTCGGCCCGGCTGGACCAGGTGCTGCCGGTCGTCGTCGGCGACGCGGCGACCGGGTCCCCCGAACGGCCCGGCCCGGTGGCACCGCCGGTCGGCCGGGCGGTCGTGCCGGGCGGCGGGGGTGGCAGCCGTCGCCCGGCACCGGCCGGCCAGGGGCGCACCCGCCGGTCGGCGGAGTGGGCGTGACCGTCGCCGCGCTGGTCAGCGCCGTCGTCGTCGGGCTCGTCGTGGGGGCGCTCGGCCGGCTCGCCGTGCCGGGCCGACCGACCGCGCCGCTGTGGCTCACCCT
This sequence comes from Micromonospora sp. DH13, assembly GCF_020873825.1. NCBI lineage: Bacteria > Bacillati > Actinomycetota > Actinomycetes > Micromonosporales > Micromonosporaceae > Micromonospora > Micromonospora sp. DH13. The sequence goes on along the minus strand of NZ_JAHWGR010000001.1, from coordinate 243,992 downwards.
CGTCGTCGGTGTGGTCGCCGCCCTGGCCGGCAGCGTCGTCGCCCGTCTCGCCGGCGCGAACGGGCAGGGGTTCCGCCTGGTCGACGTGGTCGTGCAGGCGGGGATGGCCGGGGTCGGCGTCGTCCTCGTCGCGGCCACCGCCGGCCGCTCCGACTCCGCCTGACGGGTCGGCCCGCATCGGCCCGGGCCGGGAAACGATCACGGCCGCAGGCCGGTCACGGGGCCGACCCCGGTCTCCGACGGGTGCAGCAGCGCCCGGGTCAGCGGGTGCCGGGCGGCGGTGAGCAGGGCGGACGCGGGCCCGGCCTCGACGACCTGCCCCGCGTCCAGGACGACGACGTGGTCGGCGAGGCGGGCGACGACGTCGCGGTCGTGGCTGATCACCACGAGGGCCAGCCCGTGGGCGCGGCGCAGCCGGTCGACGAGGGCGACGATCCGGTCCCGGCTGACCGTGTCCAGTCCTGAGGTGATCTCGTCGCAGATCACCACGTGGGGCTCGGCCAGCAGAGCCCGGGCCAGGGCGGCGCGTTGCAGCTCGCCGCCGGAGAGCCGGTCGGGGCGGCGCGCGACGACGTCCGCCGCGAGGCCGACCTCGCCGAGGGCGCGGCGCGCGGCGTCGCGGGCCCGGGTCGGCGGCAGGGCGCGCAGCCGCACGGCGGCCCTCGACACCTGCTCCAGGACCGACCGGTGGGGGTGGAAGCTGGCCCGGGCGTCCTGGAAGACGTACTGGACGGCGGCGAGGTCCGCGCGGGTTCGCCGGTCCAGGGTCCCGGCCAGCGGCCGGCCGTCGAGGCCGACGGTTCCACCGCGCGGCGGGTGCAGCCCGGCGACGCAGCGGGCGAGCGTCGTCTTGCCGCTGCCGGAGCGGCCGACCACGGCGAGGCATCCGCCGGGGGCGACGGCGGCGGTGACGCCGCGCAGCACGGTACGGCGGCGGGCGCCGGCACGGTGGGCGGCGATTAGGTCGCCCACGCGCAGCGCCGGTGCTGCGGCGGCAGAGGCGGCGGCGAGCGGCGCGGCCGGGGCGGCGGCGAGCAGGCGGCGCGTGCGCTCGTCCCGGGGCGCGGCGAGCACGTCGGCCGCCGGGCCGGCCTCGACGACCGCGCCGGCGTCCAGGACGACCAGCCGGTCGGCCACGGCGCGCACCAGGTGCAGGTCGTGGCTGAGCAGCACCACCGCCATCCCGGCGTCGGCGAGGGTCCGCAGCTCGTGAGCGACGTCGCGGCGGGTGAGGCTGTCCTGCCCGGTGGTCGGTTCGTCGGCGACCAGGACGCGCGCCCTGGCCAGCAGCGCGTGGGCGACGACGAGGCGCTGCTGCTGGCCGCCGGAGAGCTGGTGCGGGAAGCGCCGCAGGAACTCCCGGTCGGCGGGCAGGTCGACGCGGGCCAGCACGTCGGCCACCGCCCGGCGCACCGCCGACCGCCGGGTCACCGTCGCGCGGGCCGCCGCGTCGCCCGGCGGGCCGCCGGGTGTCCGCCGCTCCGGCCGGGTATGGCGCAGCGCGACCTCGCGCAGCACCGCGCCGATCCGGCGGACGGGGTTGAGCGCCGCCGACGGCTGCTGCGGGACGTAGCCGACGACGCCCGGGGGCGGTGGGGTCGCCGGGGACACGGCACGGCCGGCCACCTCCACCCGGCCGGCGAGCCGCACGCCGGGGCCGGCCTCCCCCAGCAGCGCCCGGCCGGCGGTGGTCTTGCCGCTGCCGGAGCGGCCGACGAGCGCCAGCACCTCGCCCGCCGCCACCGTGAACGAGACCCTGGCGAGCAGGCGACGCCCGGCGACCTCGGCGTCGAGGCCGACCACCCGGACCGCGCAGGCGTCCACCGGCGGCGTCGGCGGGCCGGCGGCGACGGCCGGGCCGGCGGCCCCGTCGTCGAGCGGCGCCCGGGCGGCGGGGACACGTGCCCCGGGCGCGTCCCGGTGGGCGGCCCCGTGCCGGGATCCCGCGTCCCGGGCGGCCCCCTCGCCGGCCGCCGCGTCGCGGTCGGCGAGCAGCCGGTCGGCGACGAGGTTGACGCCGACGGCGAGGGCGACGAGGAGCGCGGCGGGCACCAGCACCGACCAGGGTTGCAGCAGCAGGCCGGCGCGGTTGCGGTCCACCATGACCGCCCAGTCGGCGGCGTCGGGGGCGACGCCGACGCCGAGGAAGCTGGCCGTGGCGACGAGGTACAGCGCGCCGATGAACCGCACGCCCGCGTCGGCGAGCAGCACCCGGCGGCTGCCGGTCACGACGTGGCCGACGGCGCGCCGCCACCACGTCTCCCGGTATAGCCGCATCGCCTCCATGGCGGGGCCGTGCGCCAGCGGAAGCGCCGCGGCGCGGCTGATCCGGGCGACCTCGGGCAGGCCGATCACCGCGACGATGCCGACGAGGGTGGCCGGCCCGCGCGGCGCGGTGGCCGCCAGCAGGATCAGCAGGATCAGCGACGGCACGGCGAGCAGCAGGTCCAGCGGGCGCATGACCAGCTCGTCGAGCCACCGGCGGCGGGTCAGCGCGGCGAGCAGCCCCAGCGGCACCCCCACCAGGTACGCCAGGGCGGTCGCGGCGAGCGCCACGCCGACCACGGAGCGCCCGCCGAGCAGCACCTGGCGCAGCACGTCGCGCCCGACGAAGTCGGTGCCGAACGCGCCGCCCGGGTCGAACGGCCGGCCGCGCGGCGCCGCGTCGCCGGCCAGGGCCGGCCCCACCACGGCGACCAGCAGGGGTACGGCGAGCAGCGCGACGCCGACGGCCAGGCGCAGCCGGGCCGGGGTGTGGTGGCGGCGACCGGGTGGGCTCACGCGGCGGCCCCGACGCGCGGGGCGAGCCGGAACGCCACCAGGTCGGCGGCGAGGTTCACCGTCACCGTGGTCACGGCGACCAGCACGCACAGCCCCTGCACGGTGGGCACGTCGCGGGCGGTCACCGCGTCGACCAGCGCGGTGCCCAGGCCGGGGACGACGAACACCGCCTCGACGACGATCACCCCGCCGAGCAGCCAGTCGGTGGTGCGGGCGAGCTGCTGGGCGACGGGCGCGAGGGCGTTGGGCAGCGCGTGGACCAGCCGCAGCCGGCGCTCGGGCACGCCGAGTCGCCGGGCGTGCGCGACGTGTTCCGCCCGCATCGCCTCGATCATGCCGGCGCGGGTCAGCCGGCTCAGCGAGCAGAACGGCCGGGCCAGCAGCACCACCAGGGGCAGCACCAGCACGGCGGGCCGGGACAGCAGGTCGCCGCCGGTGCCCACGGCGGTGGGTGGGAGCCAGGCCAGCCGGATGCCGAACACCGCGACGAGCAGCAGGGCCAGGGCGAACTCAGGCACCGCGTACAGGCCGACGGCGGTGGCGGACAGCGCCCGGTCGAGGCGGCCGCCCTCCCGCCGGGCCGCGAGCATCCCCAGCCCGACGGAGAGCGGGACGAGCAGCAGCAGCGTGGCGGCGGCGAGCAGCACGGTGGGCGCGGCCCCGGCGGCGAGGACCCCGGCGACCGGCCGCTGGGAGACCAGCGAGACGCCGAGGTCGCCGCCGGCCAGGTCGGCGAGCCAGTCGAGGTAGCGCTGCCAGGCGGGCCGGTCCAGGTCGAGCTGGTCGCGCAGGAGGGCGATGCGCGCGGGGTCGGGCTGGTCGCCGGCGATCACCACGGCGGCGTCCCCGGGCAGCGCCTCGGTCAGGACGAACACGACGGTGGCGACGCCGACGACCTGCCCGGCCCCGACCAGGGCCCGCCGGGCGGCGTAACGGGGCAGGCTCAACCCAGCCAGACCTTGTCGAAGCGCGCCCAGTCGAGGGTGTTGGCCGGCGCGGCGGCGGACACCCCGCCGACGCGGGGGCTGGTCGCGACGAGGAAGTCGGCGAAGCCCCAGACCAGGAAGCCGCCCTCGGCGTGCAGGACGCGCTGCATGTCGCCGTACGCCTGCCGGCGGGTCTGCTCGTCGGGGCTGGACACGGCGCGGGCGTAGAGCGCGTCGAAGTCGGGCCGCCGCCACCGGGTGGCGTTGGTGGTGGACGTGCTCAGCAGCCGCTGAGATATATGAGTCTCGATGGGCATGGCTCCCGAACGGTAGCAGGCGAGCACCCCGCCCGTCAGGATGTCCTTCCAGTAGGTGTCCTTGTTGCCGCTGCGCGCCTCGACGGTCAGCCCGACCTGCCGGGCCTGCTCGGCGAAGACGCTCGCGGTCTCCACGAAGCCGCTGGCCACGGGGGCGGTGTCCAGCGGGATGCGCAGCCCCCGGGCGCCGGCCCGCTCGACGAGGAAGCGGGCCCGGTCGAGGTCGGGCACGCGCTGGGCGATGTCGTCGGCGTAGTGCTGGTAGCCCTTGCCGAACAGGTCGTTGCCGACCTGGCCGGCGCCGGACAGCACGGTGTCGACGAGCTGCTGGCGGTCGGTGAGCAGGAACATCGCCTCCCGCAGGTCCCGGTTGTCGAACGGCGGCCGGTCGACCTTCATGGCGAGGGCCTGCATGGTGCTGTTGGCCATCCGGGTGATCCGCACCCGCGCGTCGCCCGCGTAGGTACGGGCGGTGGTGGGCGTGACGTCGTGGGCGTAGTCGGCCTGCCCGCCGAGCAGCGCGTTGATCCGGGCGGACTCCTCGTTGACCACGAGATATTCCAGCTCGTCCAGGTGCGGCGCGCCGTCCCAGTGGTCGGCGTACCGCTTGAGCAGCAGGGACCGGCCCGGCTGGAACTCACCGAAGGCGAACGGGCCGGAGCCGACGGGCCGGTCGAAGGCGTCGGCGCCCTCGGGCACCACGTACGCGCCGAAGGCCGCCAGGACGTTGGGGAACTCGGCGAACGGCCGGCGCAGCGCGAGTTCGACGGTCCGGTCGTCGACCGCCCGGCTGCCGCGCAGGTCGATCAGCTCCAGGCTGGCCCTGGCCCGGAAGGCGCGCTTCGGGTCGGTGATCCGGGCGTAGCTGTACAGCACGTCGGCGGCGCGCACGGGGCGGCCGTCGTGGAAGGTGGCCTCGCGCAGGGTGATCCGCCACCGGGTGAGGCCGGCGTCGGGCTCCCACCCGCTGGCCAGGCGGGGCCGGATCGACACGTCAGGGCCGTAGTCGGCGAGCTTGTCGAACATGGCCTTGGCCCGGGACGCCTCGTTGAACAGGTTCGCCAGGTGCGGGTCGAGGGTCTCCTGCGCGCCGCCGCCGGCGAACACGGCCCGCAGCCGGCCGCCCCGGCGCGGCCGGTCGGAGGCGGTGCCGGTGGGGCTGTCGCCGCACCCGGCGAGCAGGGTGGCCGACGCGGCGGCGGCTGCGCCGCCGAGCAGGCCGCGCCGGGTCAGCCGGGCGGCGGGCATGGGGATGACGGATGTCACGGGGGGTCCCTCCAGGGAAGCGGGTCGGTCGGGGTGCGACCGGTCCGGCGGCGACGCCGGACAACGGGTGGGGTCGGGCCGGGCCCGAGCTGCGCAGGTCGGGCCGGGTCGGATCTGTGCAGGTCAGGCCGGATCGGGGCGGCGGCGGGCCAGCAGGTGCAGCCGGTCGCCGCGCAGGGCGGTGGACAGCGCCGCGCCGGGCCGCCACGGCGGCGCGGTACGCGGACCCGGCCCATCGAACAACGTCAACACGTCGAAGCCGGCGGTGTCGAGCAGGTGCCGCAGTTCCTGGGGGAACAGCAGTCGCCAGGCCGAGGTCTGCACCAGCGGCTCGGGCGCGCCCGGCCAGCTCCAGGCGCGTTCCCGGCGCAGCAGCTGCTCCGCGTGGTCGATCCACAGCCGGGTCCGCGACGTGTACGCGACGCCCCGCCACGGCACGGTGCGCACCGACGTGCCGTCGAGCAGCTCGGTGTTGCCGAGGAAGAACGCGCCGTTGCGCATCTCGGCCAGCAGCAGCCCGCCCGGCGCCAGGTGCGCGCGGCACCGGGCCAGGAACGCGGTGAGGTCGGCGTTGGTGTGGCAGTAGAGCATGGCGCTGTCCAGGCAGGTCACCGCGTCGAACCGGTCGGCGAGGTCGAAGCCGCGCATGTCGGCGGCCACGAACCGGACGTGCGGGTGCCGGCGGCGGGCATGGGCGAGCATCGCCGCCGACGTGTCGATGCCCGTGGCGGCCCAGCCGAGCTGCGCGAGCCGCCCGGCGTCGCGGCCGGTGCCGCAGCCGACGTCGAGCAGCCGGCGGCCGGGGGGCCCGTGGCGGCGCAGCAGGTCGTCGACGAAGCCGGCGGCGGCGTGCTCCGGGTCGGGGAACTGCGCCTCGTACAGCTCGGGGTTGTCGGTGAGCAGGTTGGCCCCGGCGGCGGCCGGTCCGGCGCCGTCGGCTCCCCCGCTCATGCGGGCACCGCCGACGGGGCGGGCGCGGGCGTCGGGTCGAGCGCGCCCCGGCGGTGCAGCATCCCCACGGCCGCCGCGGAGGCCAGCCCGAGCGCGGCGCAGAGCAGCCACGCCACCGCCGGCACCCCGGAGCCTGACCCGTCGTCCATGGCGCGGCCGACGGCGGTCGTGCCGGCCGCCGCGACCACCCCGGAGACCAGGTAGAACAGTCCGAAGTAGGTGCCGGTGAGCCCGTCGCGGGCGAACGCCGGGATCAGCTCCAGCACGAACGGCTGGGCGACCAGCACCCCGACGGCGAGCAGCACGGCCGCGCCGAGCACCGGCGCGAGCCGGGCGGCGGCGGGACCGCCGACCGGCGCGAGCGGCAGCACGAAGCCCCCGCCCATCACCGCCAGCCCGAGCGCGATGGCCGGGCCCCGGGCGAGGCGGCGGTGCAGCCAGCGGGTCACCGGCACCTGCCACACGAGGGTCACCACCGTGGACACGACGAACAGCGACGCCACGGCCAGCGGATGCCCGCCGGCCTCCTCCGCCCGCACGGGCAGCACCAGGTAGAGCTGGTTCTGCAGGGCAAACATCGCGCTGAGCGCGAGGGTGAAGGCGAGGAAGCGGCGGTCGGTCACGGCCTCGCGCCAGTCCCCCAGCACCCCCTGCCCGCTGCTGCGGGCCGGCTGCGTCGGCAGCACCAGGGCCTGGGCCACGGTCAGCGCCGCGAACACGCCGGCCGCGGCGAGGGCGGCGGCCCGGAAGTCGACCAGCAGCAGCGCGCTGCCGATCAGCGGCCCGAGCAGGGACCCGGCGCTGGCGAACACGTTGAACAGCGCGAACGCCTCGGCCCGCCGGTCCGGGGCGGCCTGCGCGAGGTAGGCCCGCACCGCCGGGTTGAACAGCGCGCCGGCCAGGCCGGAGAGCACGGAGGCGGCCAGCAGCGCCGGCAGCGACACCCCGACGGCGAAGACGCCGAAGCCCACGGCGCGCAGCGCGCACCCGACGATGATCACCCCGCGCGCACCGAGCCGGTCGGAGGCGGAGCCACCGAGCAGGAACAGGCCCTGCTGGCTGAGGTTGCGTACGCCCAGGACCAGGCCGATCACGGCGGCGGACAGCCCGAGGTCGTCGGCGAGATAGCCGGCGAGGTAGGGCAGCAGCATGTAGAAGCCGACGTTCACGCCGAGCTGGTTGACCACCAGCAGCCGGATCGCCGGGGGGAAGCCGCGCAGCGTCGTCCAGGTCGCGGTCATCGGGCCACCGCCTGCCGGTCGGCGGTCGCCGGGCGCACGCCGAGGCCGGGCCCGCCGGGCGTACGCAGGGTGCCGTCGGCGCCGCCGATGCCGGTCCACGGATCGTCGGCGAGCAGCAGGTGCCCGTCGAGGTCGACCCAGCGGGCGTGCCCGGCCAGGTGCAGCGCCGGGGCGACGCCGAGCGTGCTGGCGACCAGGCAGCCGAGCATGACGTCCATGCCGTGCCCGGCCGCGGTGTCGATCAGCCGGCGCGCGGCGGCCATCCCGCCGCACTTGGCGAGCTTGACGTTGATGCCGGCGACGGCCCCGGCGAGGCGGTGCACGTCGGCGACGGTGGCGACGTCCTCGTCGGCGACGACGGGCACCGCGACCCGCGCGCCGATCCAGGCCAGCGCGTCCGGGTCGCCGGGCGGGACGGGCTGCTCGACGGCGTCCACGGCGCAGGCGGCGACGGCGTCGAGGACCCGGACGGTCCGCTCGGGCGTCCACGCCCCGTTGGGGTCGAGCAGCAGCCGGGCCGCCGGGGCGGCGGTCCGCACGGCGGCGACCCGGGCGACGTCGTCGTCCGCCCCGGCCTTGACCTTCAGCACCGTGAAGCCGGCCGCCACGAGCCGCCGCGCGGTGGCGGCGGCGTCGGCGGGCGGCACCAGCCCGATCGTGTACGCGGTCGAGACCGCCTCCCGCGCGGGGGCGTTGACGAGCCGCCACACGGGCACCCCGGCGCGTCGCCCGGCGAGGTCGTGCACGGCGGCGTCGAGCGCGCCCAGCACCCCCGGCGCGTCGGCCAGGTCGGCGGCCAGGGCCGGGAGGTCGGCGCGCAGCGCCTCCGGGTCGGCGTACCCGGTCACCCGGGGACGCAGGGCGGTCAGCAGCGCGTCGATGCGGCCCAGGTCGAGGCGCTGGTACGCGCTGGTGACGACCTCGCCGTGGCCGGTGCCGCCGTCGTGGGTCAGCCGCACGGCCACCGCGTCGCGGCGGGCCATGACCGACCGGGAGATGCGCAGCGGCTCGGCGAGGGGCAGCGGGTAGGCCCGCCAGTCGAGGTTCACGCCGGCACCCGCTGCCCTCGGGCCGGCTCGGCGGGCCGGCGGCGGGGGTCGACGACGGTGCGGCACCGGCTCCACCGGGTGACCTCCACCGCCCGGGGGTGGGGGATCTCGACGGGGTGGCCCCGGGTGGGGCCGAGCAGCCCCCGCCGGGCGCAGTAGTCGTCGTCGAAGATGGAGTCGAGGTAGCGGTGCGGGCCGTCGGGGAACACGGCGAGGACCCGGTCCCCGGGTCGGGTCCTCGCCGCCCAGGCGGCGACCCGGGCGGTCGCGCCGGTGCTCCACCCGCCGGTGACGAACGCGTGCCGGGCCAGCCGCCGGCAGGTCTGCACAGCCTCGGCCGGGCCGACCCAGTGCACCTCGTCGAAGGCGGCGTAGTCGACGTTGCGGGGGTGGATACTGCTGCCGAGGCCGCGCATCAGCCGGGCGCGGGCGGGCTGACCGAAGATGGTGGAGCCGACGGTGTCCACCCCGACCAGGCGCAGCCGGGGCCAGTGCCGGCGCAGCGCGCGGGCCAGGCCGGCGCTGTGCCCGCCGGTGCCGACGCTGCACACCAGCGTGTCCACGACGTCGGCCTGGGCGACGATCTCGTCGGCGAGCCCGGCGTAGCCGGCCGCGTTGTCGGGGTTGCGGTACTGGTCGGGCCAGTACGCCCCGGGCAGCGCGGCCCGCACACGGAGCAGCCGGTCGAGGCGGGCCTGCTGCCAGCCGCCGACGGGGTGCGGGGCGTCCACCACCTCCAGCCGGGCCCCGTGGGCGCGCAGCAGCGCCCGCATGGACGGCTCCAGCTCCCGGTCGACGACCAGCACCACCGGGTGGCCGAGGGCCTGCCCGGCGAAGGCGAGGCCGACGCCCATGGTGCCGCTGGTCGACTCCACCACCGGGGCCCCCGGGGCCAGCTCGCCGCGCGAGCGCGCGCCGGCCAGCATGGACACCGCCGCGCGGGCCTTCATCCCGCCGGGGCTCAGGCACTCCACCTTGGCGAGGAAGCCGGGGTGCGGGTGCGGCAGCGGGGCGTCCACGAGCACCACCGGCGTGCGCCCGACGAGGTCGAGCAGCTGCGGCGCGGTCATCGGCCCTCCCGGTCGGCGCGGTAGCGGTAGAGCGGCGTGGGGCCGCCGTCGAGCCAGAAGAACGGGTAGGGCTCCGCCGACACGGCGGTCAGCCCGGCCCCGAGGAAGCACGGCAGGACCGCGCTGCCGGACTGGGCGAACGCCACCAGCGGGACCCCGGTGGCCCGGGCGTGGCGCAGCAGCGGCGCGAAGGTGCCGTTGCCGAGGGTCATGCCGGAGGCCAGGATCGCGTCGCAGCGGTCGAGTAGCGCCGCCGCCTCGGGCAGGCACGGCTCGTCCCACTCGGTGCGTCCGCCGGCCAGGTCGCACGGCAGGTAGCGCAGGCCGCGCCGGCGCAGCTGGTCGAGCAGGGAGTTGACCACGCCGACGACGAGCACGGTCCGCCCGGGTTCGGCGGGGAGCAGGTCGACCACGGCGGCGGCGCGGGCGGCCGACTTGGCCAGCGACGTGCCGGCGGGCACGGTCACCACGTCCGTCGCCGCGCCCGCGTGCGGGCGCACCCCCATCAGGTACGCGTCGAGCGCGGCGACGCGCACCGGCAGGCTCGGGTGGGCCAGCAGCTCCGCCACGGTGGCGCCCACACAGTCGTACGCGACGTCGTCGGGCAGCTCGTCGGGCTCGACGGCGCAGGAGCCGACGGCGACGCCGACCCGAAGGCTGAGCACGTAATTGCGGTAGCCCCGGGCGCGACCGGGGTGGCGGGCGCCCTGCCGGGTGACGAACCCGACGCTGACCCGCTCCCCCGCCGGGTCGGGACCGAGGCGGCCGGCGAGCGCCGCCGCCATCAGGTCGTCGAGGCTGTCGTGGGGTGCTGCGGTGACGGTGGGGCCGGCGGCCGGGGCGGTCACGCGGCGGCCCCGGCGAGCTGGTCGGCGTACCGGACGTCGAGGGCGGCGACGTGCGCCTCGGCGCGGGCCCGCGCGCCCGGCCCGTCGGTGTCGACGGTCATGACGTGGCCGAGGTAGCTGTTGTTGCTGCTGGCGTCGCCGGTGCGGTGCCCGGCGGGCCTGACCGCCCAGTCCACGACGCCACGGTCGTCGACGAGCCGGTCGGTGCCGGTGATCGTGTCGACGGTGCCGGCCCGGGGCGGCAGCAGGAACGCGATGGCGGCGCTGCGTACCCCGGTGTCGACCGGCGTGGTGTCGGGGCGCTCGCCGAGGGCGAGGCGCGCGTACGCCATCGGCAGGTCGATGCCGGTGACCCGGCGGACGAGTTCGGTGATCTGGTTGCCGGCGGGCCGCGGATTGACCTCGACCACCCGGGGCCCGGCCGGGGTCAGGCGCAGCTCGGTGTGGGCGACGCCGTGGGTGAGGCCGACGGCGGCGAGCGCGGCGACCGCCGCGTCGGCGGCGGCGCGGGCGTCGGTGGCGGGCAGGTCGGCGGGGAACATGTGTCCGCTCTCGACGAACGCGGGCGCGCCGGCGAGGCTCTTGTCGGTGACCCCGACGACCGTGGTGACGCCGTCGCAGGTGACCGTCTCGACGCTCACCTCCGGGCCGGTGAGCAGCTCCTCCAGCAGCACCAGCGGCACCCGGGGCTGCCGGCGGGCGTTGACGCCGAAGCCGGCCAGCGCGTCGTACGCCGAGCGCAGCTGCGTCGGGTCGGCGACGGCGCGCACGTACATGCCGGCGCACAGGTCGACGGGCTTGACCACCAGCGGGAAGCCGAGCCGCTCGGCGGCGGCGAGGGTGTCCGCCCAGCCGTCGGTGACCGCGAACGCCGGCCCGGGCAGGCCCGCCCGGCGCATCGCCTCGCGGGCCAGGTCCTTGCGGTACGCGCGGCGCACCGCCGCCGGGTCGGGGCCGGGCAGCCCGAGGTGGGCGGCGACCTCGGCGACGGTGTGCAGGTAGTAGTCGCAGGAGGTGAGCACCCCGTCGAAGCGCAGAACGGCGTGCAGCCGGGCGACGTGTGCGGCGAGCGCCGCCGGGTCGTTGGTCTCGGCGGTGACCACGTTGTCGGCGGCGAGCAGCGGGTGGACCTCGCCGGGCGGCGTCGCCCGCAGGTAGTGGTGCAGGTCGCGGGTGAGGAACGTGAACCGGTGACCGTCCTCCCGGATCGCCCTCGGCAGCAGGGCGCTCATCGCGCCCACCCAGCTCTCGATGACCAGCAGGTGACCCATCAACGACTCCCGTCCTGTTGCGGTGGCGTCCCGCGTACATCTTGTTGGAAACGGTTTTCGTTGTAAAGTCCGCCGCGCCGCCGCCGCGCATCCGTCAACGCGCATCCGTCGCTGCGCGGACAGTGGGGAGCCTGGGAAGATGGGAAACTCCGGGCTTGAGGTTCCGCCGTCGCGGGACGGCGGCGAGGGGTGGTGGGAGCATCACCGGCCGGATCCCGGTTGAGCCAAGCCCTCCCAGGTCGCCTTCCCCGACGGCGGGTGCCCCGCGGCGGGACGTTCCGGAGTGCTACGGGCCCTGGGCGGCGTACGCGCCGTTGCGGCGCTGGCAGCGGGACGGGACCTGGGCGAGGAGCCCGACCGCGTCGCAGTCCGTCGCGGACGCGTCCGGGTTTATCACGTGGGACGTGTCGGTGGAGTCGAGGCGGCCGAGCGCGAGCTACCGCTCGGCGTCCCCGGCTGGGACCGGGCGCTGCGCGGCTTCGTTGCCCTGGCACTGCGGCGGATCGGACTGGCCTGAGCACCAGGATACCGGGGCAAGGCGCTCGTCGTCCGGTACCGATCCCACCGTCGGCACGAGTCCCAGCGCTTCCGCCTCCGCCAACACGGCAGCGAGCGGGCTGAGGCCGGCGCCCGCAGGCATCGACGACCGCAGACACTGAGGCCCTTCATCGAACTGGGTGGCCTAGGTGTCCCCCGTGGACGAAGTGGGTGCGGTGCGCCGGTCGGCTGCTGCCGCCCAGAGGGCCGCCACCAGAGCGAGCGACGCCGAGGCCAGCAGCAGAGTCAGCAGCGTGCGGGGTGAGCCGGACGTGCCCAGGGCGACACCCGCGACGGAGGAGATCAGCGCGCCGCCTCCGATGGCCGACGCGGCGGACAGGCCCGTCGCGGTGCCGGCCCGGCTCGGATGGTCGGACATCACCCCCAGGTTCACGACCGGGGTGGTCAGGCCGTTTCCGATTCCCACGAAGACGCAGACGGCGAAGAACGCGAAGGGGTGGAGGTCGCGCAGCGTCGCGAAGAGGAGGCCGGCGGACAGGCCCACGAAGGTCAGCACGCGCGCCGCGACGAGGATGTGGCTCCTGAAGAACCGGGAGGCGGCGATCCCGGTCAGGTAGCTGCCCAACACGAAACCGCCGGGCACGACGGCCATGGCGAGGCCCAGCGTCGCGCTCGACCCGCCGAGGCGGTCGCTCATGACGATGGGCGCTCCGCCCAGGAAGACGTAGAGCGTCCCCGTCGCGCAGGCCATGCACACGGTGTACGCCCAGAACCGGGGCGAACCCGCTACCCGCCGGTACGAGGCGAGGAGGCTTCCCTCTGGACTGCCGGAGTCGTGCAACGTCTCCCCGAGCCGCCGCATGGAGACGACGAGAAGGGTTCCACCCAGGACGGCGAGGATGACGAAGATGGCCTGCCAGCCGAGGAGTTCGTTCACGATCCCGCCGAGGGTGGGGCCGAACATGGGAGCGAGCGCCCACCCCATGCCCGCGAAGCCGATCTTCCTGACCGCCTCGCGCCCGCTCGACGTCTCCTTGATGACGACCATGGCCACGGAGAAACATGCGGCGATTGCCGCCTGGAACATGCGGCAGACCAGGAAGAACTCCACGCTGGGGGCCAGCGCGCACCCGAGGGACGCGACGATGAAGATCGAGACCGATACCAGCACCACCGGCCTGCGTCCGTAGCGATCGGATACGGCGCCGGCAACCATCTCTGTGAGGGCTGTGGCGATGGCGTATCCCGCGACCGAAAGGTTGACCAGGGCGAAACTCGCCCCGAATGTGTCGGCGATGTCGGGCAGTGCAGGCAGATAGATGTTCACTGGAAGCACCGACATCGCCGTCAGCAGGACGAAGAAGCCCAGGCCCGGCGCCGCGCGGCCACTCGATCGCGGCAAGGCCGCCGATGTCCTGTCGGCGGTGGAGTCCACGGAATCGGATCCTATCCACATTCTCGAAGACGCGTGCCCGTGCCTCGCGCAGGGACCTGCCCCTCGAGGGCGCGAGTGAGCATCCGCCGGACCCCGTTGGATTGGATGACTCGGCCAGATCAATCGTGCGTTCCGCGGCACCCCGGCCGCCTTCGAGGGCAACGTCGCGCCGAGGCGGGAAACCTGCCCCGGGTCAGCCCGGGTACGCGCGGACCGCGCCGCGCACCGTCACCGCGACCTGCGCGCCGTGAGCACCGTGCCGTCTTCGAGGCGCAGGGTGGTCAGCGCGTCGTGGCCGTGGAAGTCCTGCCGGACCACGGTGGCCAGCGGCCCGCCGGTGGTGGCGAGGCAGATCTGCTCGGGCCGGATGAGCACGGTCACCGCCACGGACCGCAAGCTGGTCGTGGCGGCCACCCACTGCACCGAGCCACAGCGGGTACGCCGCCGCGGCGGCCGGCCTGCCCGCGCGCGCCGTGCGCCGCTGCTCGACGGGCCGTTCAGGCCACGGCGGCCCGGTCGGCCGGGTCGACGCCGGCGTAGCCGCCCCGGTGGTAGAGCAGTGGCGAGCCGACGTCGGCGTGCCGCAGCAGCTCGGGTTCGGCGAGCACGATCGCGTGGTCGCCGACGACCACCCGGTCCACCACGCGGCAGAGCAGCCACGCCGGGGCGTCGTCGAGGATCGGCACCGCCTCGGGGCCGACCCGCCACCGGGTCGGGTGGGCGAAGCGGTCGATCCCGGTGGCGGCGAACGTGCGGGCCAGGTCCCGTTGGTGCTGGGCGAGCAGGTGCACCGCGACGTGCCGGGCGCGCGCCACCGTGGGCCACGCCGACGAGGCGAGACCGAGGCAGAAGGACACCACGGGCGGCTCCAGCGACACCGACGTGAACGACGTCGCGGTGAAGCCGACCGGCGTGGCCCCGGGGGCCGTCACCACGGTGACGGTGCTGGCCTGCTGGCGCAGGACGCTCCGCAGCGAGGCCGTGTCGGCATCGACGATGGGTCCCTGCTGCGGGTCGGCGGTCATCGGAGGCTCCCAGGATCGCACGGTGCAGCCCGGGGTGGGCCGCCCCGGATCGGCCGGGACGCACATCGATGCGGCGTCCGGTGCCTCCGACGCTAACCGACCACCCCCACCACCCGCAAACCCTACTTGAAAAGTAGGGATTTCGGCACCGCCGCGTCGACGCCGGCCAGGACGCCCCCGAGCCAGCCGGATCGCCCGGCCACGGGCCGCCGCGCGCCGGCTCCGGAGCGGACCCCGCGCAGGCAGTCGATCAGGCCGGGCCGGTCGGCACCCGGGCGGGCACGGGCCGGCCGGTGAGCCGACGCAGCGCGAGGTACGCCTCGCAGCCGAGGCAGAAGTCGAACGCCGCGTTGAGGAAGGCCGCGGCCAGGGCCGCCGCCGTGGCGGTCAGGGCGAGCGCCGGCAGGCCGGCGAGGTGCCCGACGGCCGCCAGCAGCATGAACGCCAACCCGACGAGTTGGGCGAACCGCACCGGGGCGGCCGGCTCCCGCTCGGCGGGCGGGTCGAGCCGGGGCGCGACCAGCGCCCGGTAGGCCAGGGCGTACGGGCCGAGGCGCGGGCTCGCCGCCGTGACGGCGAAGACCACCGCCTGGGTGAGCACCAGGGCGAGTGAGCCGGTGATCAGCGCGGCGGCGAGGACGACGGTGGTGACGGCGGCGGCGAACCGGGGGCCGCGAGGGTCGAGCAGCATGGCGTGAGGGTCCGTTCGGCGAGGGGGCGCGCCGTGGCGCGCGGGGGCGACTGTCAGGCGGCGTGGCACGCCGGACAGAGGCTCGCCGCGAGCCGCCCGTGGTCCACCGCTCGCCGTCGGGTCAGTCGCACCCCGCGCGCAGAACCGGCCCCCGACGGCGGCATGGACCCTGACGGCGGCACGGACCCCGAGGGCGGCCCGGACGACCGGCGCGCGGACGACCGCGTGATCGTCACCGGTCGGCTCCGGCCAGCAGCGGCGCGACGGCCGCGACCAGTTCGTCCCGCACGGGCACCCCGGACGCCCGGAGCACCACGCGCCCGGCCGGGTCGACCACCAGCACCGTCGGCGTCCGCCAGACGTCCAGCTCACGGACGGCGTCGAGGTGCTGCTCGGCGTCGACCTCGACCAGCACGACGCCCGGGACGGCCGCCTCGACCTGCTCGAGGACCCGGCGGGCCGCACGGCACGGCGCGCACACCGCCGAGGAGAACTGAACCAGCGTCACCGCGCCGGAGCGCGCGCCCAGCCGCGCGAGCAGGGCCCGGTGCGCGTCCTGCGGCGCGCCGGGGCCGGTGCCAGCCCCGGCGGCGGGGGCGGGGGCGGGGGCGACCGACCTGAGGCGGCCGTCGCGGCGGCGTCGCCACCAGCCGAAGCAGGTGGCGAGGCCGAGCACGCCGACGACCAGCAGCACGCCGGTCAGGGTCTGGTCCCGCACCGGTCCAGGGTGCCACAGGCCCAGGTCAGCGCCCATCGGCGGTCCGGATGGCGGAACGCCGGCACCGCTGCCCGGCCCGTTCCGTCGCCGCGTCGGCCACTGCGGGCTCAGCAGGGGCAGCCACGATCACTCTGTGTGACGCCCACCAGACCCCGCCTGACGCCTCGCAGCCCCTTTGCTCTGCACCCATCCGCGCAACACCCAGCGTGAGCTGTGCCTACGCGAGGAACGAAGGGGTGGCGAGGCCGACGCGCGGCTGCGCTGCGTGAAGCGTTGCGCCCTTGGGTGCAGAGCAAAGGGGTGGGCGGATGCCGGCCCCACCCGACCAGAGCCGCCCCACCCGACCAGAGCCGGCCAGAGCCGACCCCGCCCGACCGGAGCCTGCCGGATGGCGCATCGCCCTCGCCGGGCGTCGAACCACCGCCGGCCGTCCTCTGATTCTTGGACAGTTCCGGTCCGTCGCGGACGGGAACTGTCCAAGATTCGCACGCCGCCCGGGGCGACGGTGCGGCCGAAGGCGAGTTGCGGGTGGCGTCAAGCGCCCGCAGCTCAGAATTCCGTCAGCGTTTGCTGTCAGCAACCTGTCATTCGCGGTGGCGACCCGCTTTTCCGCCGCGAGACCTATGACCCAATCGAACAGCTATTTATGATTCTCGATGCCATGGCGCATTCACCGGCCGTTCACCTACCGAACAGTCGGCGTTCAGGACCGCATCCACCTGCCCTCGAAGAACGGGATCACCATGACCTCGACCACCCGCAGAACCGCCGTCCTCGCCGGGCTCACGGCCACCCTGCTGGCCGGCCCGCTCGCCGGTGCCGCCATCGCCGCCCCGACCGCCACGATCACCCTCAACGGATCCGGCGCGAGCGTATCGGGCAGCAACGTCACCGTCTCCGGCAGCGCCATCACCATCACGGCCCCCGGCTCGTACCAGATCAGCGGCACGCTGAACAACGGCTACGTCAAGGTGGACACCGCCGCCGCCGGAACGGTCGAGCTCATTCTCAGCGGCGCCTCGATCACGAACTCGACGTCCTCGCCCCTGTACGTGACCAACGCCGACGCCGTCACCGTCACGTTGGCCGCCGGGACCACCAACAGGCTCACCGACGCGACCACCTACACCACCACCGGCGAGCCGGACGCCGCGCTGTTCAGCGCCGCCGACCTGACCATCGGCGGCACCGGGGCGCTGACCGTGCAGGCCCGCTACCAGGACGGCATCGTCAGCAAGGACGACCTGGTCATCCAGTCCGGCACGATCACCGTGAACGCGGTGGACGACGCCATCCGGGGCAAGGACTCGCTCACCGTCAACGGCGGCGCCATCACCGTCACCTCGACCGCCGGCGACGGGCTCAAGTCCAACGACACGGAAGCCGGAAAGGGCGTCGTCAACATCACCAACGGCACGATCTCGGTCTCCGTCGCCGACGACGGCATCAAGGGCGAGAACGCACTGAACATCTCCGGCGGCACGATCAACGTGACCCGGTCGTACGAGGCGCTGGAGGCGCTGAAGCTCACCATCAGCGGCGGCAACTCCACCGTCGTGGCCAGCGACGACGCCGTCAACGCCGCCGAGGAGGGCCTCGGCCACATGGAGCCCTCCCCGAACGCGTTCATCCGGGTCACCGGGGGCACGGTCGTGGCCACCGGCGGCACCGACGGGTTCGACTCCAACGGCGAACTCACCTTCGCCGGCGGCACGGTGGTCGCCAACGGCTCCAGCACCCGGGGCGGCGGCGAGGGCGCGCTCGACACCGACGCGACGCTCACCTTCACCGGCGGCACGGTGGTGGGCGCCGGCCTGACCTCGATGGCCGTGTTCAAGGCGGTGCCGAACACCGGCCAGGGCTGGGTGGCCCCCCGGTTCAGCACCACCTACGCCGCCAACACGATCGTGCACGTCGTCTCCGGCAGCACCGTGCTGGCCTCGTTCCGGGCGTCGAAGAGCTTCCGGGAGGTCGTCATCTCGTCGAACCGCATCACCAACGGCCAGCGGTACGACGTCTACACCGGCGGCAGCGTCAGCGGCACGAACGTCGGCGGCCTGTACACCGGCGGCAGCATCTCGGGCGCGACCCGGGTGTTGACCGGGGTGACCGCCGGCCAGTACAGCGGCGGCATGATCCGCTCCTGATCCCCGGTGCGCCCGGCCAGGACCGCGCGGTCCTGGCCGGGCGGCCCTGGCCCCGCCCTCGCCGCACCCCTCCCCACCTCGCCCCGCACCGATCCGCAGCCCGCGCGTCGACCCCGTACACCGCGACGCCGGGTAAACCTCAGAGGAGCATCAATGTCACGGTTGGTCCTGACCGGGATGAACCTGGTCGCCGTGGGCCTGCTCGTCTTCGCCCTGTACTTCCCCCGTCATCGGCGGCGGGACCTGGTGGTCGCCTACCTCGGCGTCAACGTCGGCGTCTTCGCCGTGGCCAGCTCGCTCAGCAGCGGCACCGTCGGGGCCGGCCTCGGGCTGGGCCTGTTCGGCGTACTCTCGATCATCCGGCTCCGCTCGACCGAGCTCGACCAGCACGAGGTGGCGTACTATTTCTCCGCCCTCGCGCTCGGCATCCTCGGCCCGCTCTCCGGCACCTCGGTCTGGACGGTCGCCGGCCTGACGGGGCTGATCCTCGCGGTCATGTACGTCGGCGACCACCCCCGGCTGCTGCGCCGCTACCGGCGGCACGTCATGGTGCTCGACACCGTGCTGACCGACCCGGTCGCCCTCACCGCCCACCTCGAACAACAGCTCGGCGCGCGGGTGCACGCCGCCAACGTGGAACGGATCGACCTGGTCAACGACACCACCGTCGTCGACGTCCGCTACTCCCGGCCGAAGGCCACCACGGGTGCCGCCCGGCGACCGGTCGAGACGGGCGCGACGCGATGATCCCCCTCGCCACGCCCACCACGATGCTGGCCGACCTCGCGCCGATCGACCTCGCGGAGCTGACCGGACGCGCCGCCCTGCAGACCCGGTTCGACCGCAAGTACCTGCTCCCGGCCGCCGAGGTGCCGGGCCTGCTCGCCGGGCTCGACCCCGGCACGCAGGTGCTGGAGATCGACGGCCGGCGGTCGTTCCGGTACGAGTCGGTGTACTTCGACACCCCCGACCTCGTCAGCTACCGGCTCACCGCCCACCGACGCCGCCGCCGTTTCAAGATCAGAACCCGGACGTACGTCGATTCGGACCTGTGCTGGCTGGAGGTGAAGACCGAGGGCACGCGCGGCGGCACGGTCAAGCACCGGCTGCCCTACCACCCCGGCGACAGCGGCACCCTGTCGCCCGGTCGGACGTTCGTCGACGGGATCCTCGCGACGCTCGGCACCGGCGGCGGGACCGGCCTGGCGTTCGCCTCGACGCTCACCACCAGCTACCTGCGCAGCACGCTGTTCCTGCCGACGACCGCGAGCCGGGCGACCATCGACCTCGGACTGTGCTGGGAAGGCGGCCACGGCGCGCGGCTGGAGCTGCCCGGGCTGGCCATCGTCGAAACGAAGACCGGGTCGACCGCCTCGCACGTCGACCGCCTGCTGTGGAGCCACGGCCACCGCCCGGTTGCCGTTTCCAAGTACGCGACCGGACTGGCGGCCCTGCGCCCCGAACTGCCCTGCGCCCGCTGGCGACGCACCCTGCGGCGGCACTTCACGCCGGATGCCGGCACGGAGGCACCGCCGTCGTCGTCGCCGCCGTCGGTCTGAGTCCCCGCGACGTCCGGCGGCGCGGCTGCCGGGCCGACGGACGGGTGCCGTGCACATACCGGTGGACGTCAACGACGATCGAACGCCACGGCGGCGTCCTCGACGACGTGCGGGTCACCGAGCTGGGCCCCGTGCGGCGGTACTGGGTAGCGCTGTAGCACCGCCGCACGGAGCCCCGCGACGTCAGAGGGAAGACGTCAGAGGGTACGGGCCAGCCGGTCGGCGAGGACGCGGGTGAACCGGGAGGGGTCGGCCAGTTCCCCGCCCTCGGCGAGCAGCGCCATGCCGTACAGCAGCTCGGCCGTATCGGCGAGCCCGTCGGCGGCGGCGTCCTGCTCGTGGGCCTTGCGCAGCCCCTCCACCAGCGGGTGCCCCGGGTTGAGCTCCAGGATCCGCTTGACCTGCGGCACCTCGTGCCCCATCGCCCGGTACATCTTCTCCAGCGTCGGGGTGATGTCGTGGGCGTCGCCGACGACGCACGCCGGGGAGGTGGTCAGGCGGGTGGAGAGCCGGACCTCCTTGACGCTGTCGGCGAGCTTGCCGGACATCCAGGTCAGCAGGTCGGCGTACTCCTGGCGCTGCTGCTCGCGGGCGGACTCGGCCTCCTTCTTCTCCTCCTCGGTGTCCAGGTCGACCTGGCCCTTGGCGATGGAACGCAGCGGCTTGCCGTCGAACTGGCCGACCCGCTCGACCCAGACCTCGTCGACCGGGTCGGTGAGGATCAGCACCTCGTAGCCCTTGGCGCGGAACGCCTCCATGTGCGGCGAGTTCTCGATCATCGACCGGGACTCGCCGGTCATGTAGTAGATGTCGGACTGGCCGTCCTTCATCCGCTCCACGTAGTCGCGCAGGCCGGTCAGCTCGGCCGGGTCGTGGGTGGAGGCGACCGAGACGACGTCGAGGATCGCGTCGGTGTTGTCCGGGTCGTCGAGCAGGCCCTCCTTCAGCGCCGGGCCGAACTCCGACCAGAAGGTGCGGTACTTCTCGGCCTCGTTGGCCTTCAGCTCCTTGACGGTGGCGAGGATCTTCTTCACCAGCCGCCGGCGCACCGCCTGGATCTGGCGGTCCTGCTGGAGGATCTCCCGGGAGATGTTGAGCGACAGGTCGTGCGCGTCGACGACGCCCTTGACGAAGCGCAGGTAGTTGGGCATCAGCGCTTCGCAGTCGTCCATGATGAACACGCGCTTGACGTAGAGCTGCACGCCCCGGCGGGCCTGCGGGGCGAACAGGTCCACGGGCGCGTGCGACGGCAGGAACAGCAGCGCCTCGTACTCGAAGGTGCCCTCGCCCCGCATGTGAATGGTCTCCAGCGGGTCGGCCCAGTCGTGGCTGACGTGCTTGTAGAACTCCTTGTACTCGGCCTCGTCGACCTCGCTGCGCGGCCGGGCCCACAGCGCCTTCATCGAGTTGACGGTCTGCACCTCGAGGGTGGTCTCGTCGCCCTCGCCCTTGCGCTCGACCGTCATCCGGATCGGCCAGGCGATGAAGTCGGAGTATCGCTTGACGATCTCGCGGATCTTCCATTCGGCGGTGTAGTCGTAGAGGTGGTCGTCGCTGTCCTCGGGCTTGAGGTGCACGGTGACGGCGGTGCCCTGCGGCGCGTCGTCGACGGTCTCCACGCTGTAGGTGCCCTCGCCGGTCGACTCCCAGCGGGTGCCCTCGCTCTCCCCGGCGCGGCGGGTGAGCAGGGTGACCCGGTCGGCGACCATGAACGTGGCGTAGAACCCGACGCCGAACTGCCCGATCAGGTCCGCCGACGCCGCCGAGTCCTTCGACTCGCGCAGCTTCGCCAGCAGCTCGGCGGTGCCCGACTTGGCGATCGTGCCGATCAGGCGGACGACGTCCTCGCGGGACATGCCGATGCCGTTGTCCCGGACGGTGAGGGTGCGCGCGTCGCGGTCGACCTCGATCTCGATGTGCAGGTCGGAGACGTCGGCTGCGAGATCCTTGTCGACCAGGGACTCCAGGCGGAGCTTGTCCAACGCGTCGGAGGCGTTGGAGATCAACTCCCGCAGGAAGACGTCCTTGTTCGAGTAGATCGAATGGACCATCAGCTGGAGCAGTTGGCGCGCCTCCGCCTGGAACTCCAGCGTCTCGATCCGGTTGCTCACACCGACCCCCTTCAGTGACTTCACATGCCTTCGTGGTGCCTTCGCGCACAGGATACGAGCCGTCGCTGCCCGTCGCGACACCCGCCCGCTCACGTGACCCCGAGGGCGAGCGCGAGCTGCACGATCGTGGCCGGGGCGTGCGGGTCGCGTACCACCTGGGCCAGCACCGACCGGGCGGCCGGGCGGTGGCGCACCTCGGCCGGTGCCGTGCGATCGGCGTCGACCAGGGTCCGGCCGGCACTGGCCGGGTCGTCGGCCTGGAGGTAGGCGCGGGCTGCGTCGAGCAGGTGCGCGGCCCGGTGCTCGGCGGGCAGCCACCGCCAGGCGTCCCGCCGGGTCGTCCGCTCGTGCCAGGTCACGGCCGCGCGGGCCGCGCCCAGCTCCACGGCCACCGCGACCCGCGCCGAGCCGACCGTCGTCGGCCCGAACCCCGTCCGGTGGTGGTCGTGCCCCTCCCACCCGGTCCGCCATCGCGGCGGCCTCGCCGAGCAGTTCGGCGGCGGAAGCCTCGTCACCGTGGCGGGCGGCGGCCAGGGCCGCCTGGACCAGCAGCGCCCCGCACAGCGACAGCTCCTGCGGCGTACCGTCGTCGGGGTCGGCCGGGGCGATCCGGTACGCGGCGGCCAGCGCCGCCGACCTCGCCGCCCGCGCCCGGCCGGACGCGCGCAGCGCCTGGCCGAGTTGCACCACGGCGGCGGCCACCAGCGCCCGGTCGCCGGTCGCGGCGGCCACCGCCCGATCGGCGGCCAGCCAGGCCAGGTCGGCCTCGCCGACCTTGACCAGCAGTGCGGCCGTGATCCGGTACGCCTCGACCAGCGGCTCGCGCCCCGCCGCGGGATCGCGGGCGTGGGTGCGCTGCGCGTCGGCCAGCAGCGGCGGGAGCAGGTCGACGAGCTGCGGGTACCGGGCATGCTGGTAGGTGATCCACCCGTGTCCGACCTGCCGCGCCAGCCGGTCGGCGGGCACGGCGGGCCGCTGGGTGGCGCGGCCGAGCGTGATCTCGTACGCCGACAGGGCCGCCCGGATCCGCTCGACGCCCTCGGCGCGTTCGGTCGCCTCGGCGGGCCGGGTGTCGCGGCCGAGCAGCACCGCCGCGTCGATGCGCAGCACGGCGGCGATGTCGTGCAGGATGGAGACCCGGTCGAGGGCGCGGACGCCTCGCTCGACCTTGTCGACCCAGCTCTTGGACTTGCCCAGCCGGTCGGCCAGCATCTGCTGCGACAGTCGCCGCCGTCCCCGCCAGTACGCGACCCGCCGGCCGACGGGCAGGAGGTCACCGCTGTCCACGCCGCCACCGCCGGTCCGGCACCGCCCGGGTCGTCTCCTCGGCCGGTATCCGCTCCGCCTCGGCCTGTGCGAGCAGCCGCTGCCGGGCCGCCTCCCGCTCCGCCTGTTGGATCTGCTCGCCCCGACCCTCGACCGGCCCGTCGTCGCTCATCGTCCCGCCTCCGTTGCCAGGGGCGCGGCGCAGCGGCCCAGGGAAGGACCGCCACCGCCACACCCGGTGGAAGGGACGCGACCGCCAGTGCCCGTGGGAGATCTTGGAAGGAAACGGCCCCTGGAGGGGCCACCATCTTCCAAGATCTCCATCGCGTCCCTGCCCTGACGCTAGAGCAGTCGGAGTGACGGAAAGATAACCGTGAGTTAGATTCCGTGTGGTTCCGGGTCCAGTGGGTCGACGCCGACCCGGGTCGCGAGATCCCGCAGCTCGGCGGTGCCCCGTCGGCGGGCGTCCCGGACCATCTGCCCGACGATCTCCCGCACGCTCGGCCGTGACCGCAACTCTGCGGGCGACGCGTTATCGGCCTCCAGGAACGCCAGGATCGCCCGGTCCTGGTCGCCAGCCGCATACCACCCGCGCCCCGCGTCCAGGTGCAGGCGGCATCGACGGTTCGCGCTGCGAATCTGGGACCGGTCGACGCGCCGGGCCCGCTCTGGCGCACGCTCAGGGGTGCCGTTCTCGACGGCCACGCCCACCCGCCAGATGCCGCAGTTCGCCGGCGTGAACTCCATCCGCCAGGGGTCGGACCCGGCCCGACGCGCGGCGCTCTCCGCCTCGGCCAGGTGCCCATCCGGGTCGCCGGTGCCCAACGATGCCGCCGACATCGCGGAGTGCAGGTGGAGCATCCCGTACCAGGTCAACGCCGCGTCGTCGCCCGTGTCGCCCAGTCGTTCCGCTGCGCGCGTCGCCACCACCAGCGACCGCCGCCGACCACCGTGCGTGCCCGACGACAGGGCACTCTGCGCGGCGGCGAACGCGGCGGCTGCGGCCTCCGCCGGCCCGGCCAGCGCGGCGACCTGCTCGGCGCGCTCGGCGTACCGCGCCGCCAGGTCGATGTAGCCGAACGGCTTGATGGCGAGCACAGTGGTCACCGCCGCCCGTACGAACAGTCGCGGTCCCTCCGGGTGCCCGGAGTCGGCGAGCTGTCGCGTGGCGGCAACCAAATCGGGCAGCAGTCGAGCCAATGCCTTGTAGTCGCAGGCCATCCGGGCCGCCATCGCCTGATCCACGGACGCCCGCAGCTCGGCTGGGTCCAGCAACCGTCCCGGCTCCTCGGGGTCGTCGTCGAGGGCACCGCGCAGCGCCGGAACGGTGGTGTAGATGGCGAGATCGTCCTCGCTGCGTGGCGCGTGCGGCTGCCCGGTGAGGTCGGTGACGCTGACGCCGAGAGCACTCGCCAGGGCGATGAGCCGCGACCGCTTCGTCACCGGCCGCCTACCCGACTCGATCATCGAGATGTAGGAGGCGGTCACACTGATCCGATCGGCCAGTTGCTGCTGCGTCATCCCGGCGACGTCCCGCCATCTGGCGACGCGCAGCCCGATGTAGTCGGCCATGACTCCTCCTGGACGAGATCGACGACGTTCGGCGTGGAGCCTGCACAACGGACGGTACGTGCAGTAACGCTTCGCGGCCAGTCCAACACAGGGAGCAGGCGAACGCGTCGGCGCAGGGCCAGACGTATGGTCAGCTTTCGAATGCCGCCAACAGCGAGCGGACGTCGCCGGCAGGCTGACTCCCCGGGGGTCGTTGGGGATTCGTCGGCATTCCCAGGGCCTCCAAGTTCGTGCGCGCGTCGCCCAGTTCGGGTGCGAGGGCGTGCAGCTCGACGACGAACTCGACCAGCCGACCCTGGTCATCGACGGTCGCGGTGAACGGGACCGCCCGGACCCTGTCGCCGAACTTCCGGCACAGTTCCTCGTTCGCATACCAGGTGGCCGTCAGGTCGACGGCACCGGCGAGCCGCCGCTTGCCCGTGGCCGCCTGCTCGCCGCCGCTCTGCACGCTCACCACCGCGTCGACCAACCGGCGCGCGCCGCCCAGGTCGGTGGGGTCGACGTCCAGGTAGCTGCCTGCGGGCACCTCGGCCCTGGACAGCGAGTACATCGTCCCGAAGCTGATCCCCGGCACGTTGAGCATGGCGAAGTACACGTCGTCCTCTTCTAACGTCACGAGGATCATCCGGTCGTTCCTCTTCAGGGTGTAGGACATCGTTGCGGTGCGTCTCCGCGCGTCCATCACCCCCTGACCGGTGGCCGCCGCCGAGTCGGTGGTGACCCGGACCGGCTCCCGCGAGATCCAACCGACGGCGGCAGCCAGCTCCTCGCTCCCGCCCTGCCGCCCGACCGGGGAGGCGTCGGAGCGGCGGCACGACGCCTCCGTCGTCGAGACGGAAGCCTGCTGCCCGGAGTCGTCCGGACCACAACCGGTGGCGGCGAGAACGGCGGTCAGGGCCGTCACGATGGCGACCAGACGTCGAGCCTGCATGTAGGGGGTCACCTCACGATGGAAGGACGAAGCCGCCACCACGGGTCACGGCACTGTGGATCATAGGCGGTGGCTGACGCCGCTCAGCCGGCCGGCGACACCGGGGCGAACCGGTCGAGCGCGGCGCGCAGGTGCCCACGCAGGGCGTCGCTGCCGGTGTGCCCGGAGTCGTCGACCACGATCAGCTCCGCGTCGGGCCAGGCGCGGGCCAGCGACCACGGCGTCTCCAGCGGCGCGCCGAGGTCGAAACGCCCGTGCACGAGCACGCCGGGGATGCCGGCGAGCCGGTGGGCGTCGCGCAGCAGCGCGTCGTCGGCGAGCCACATGCCGTGGGAGAAGTAGTGCGCGCAGAGCCGGGCGAACGCGACCTGGTCGTCCGGCGGCTGGTCGCGGTAGACGTCGGGCGTGCCGTTCGGTTCGAGGGAGACGACGGCGTCCTCCCAGGTGAGCCAGGCGATCGCGGCCTGCCGGCGGACCTGGGCGTCCGGGTGTTCCAGCAGCCGGGCGTACGCGGCGAGCAGCTCGGCGGCCGAGCCCCGGCCCGGTGCGATCGCCGGGCGGTCGGCGGCCGGCACGGCGTCGACGAACCGCCGCCACTGCTCGGGGAAGAACCGGCCGACACCCCGGTACAGCCAGTCGATCTCCGACCGGCGGCTCATCGTGACCCCGACGAGGACGATCGCGCTGACCCGCTGCGGGTGGCGCTGGGCGTACGCGAGGCCGAGGGTGGAGCCCCACGAGTTGCCGAACAGCAGCCACCGGTCGATGCCGAGGTGCTCGCGCAGCCGCTCCATGTCGGCCAGCAGGTGTCCGGTGGTGTTGTGCCGCAGGTCGGCGGTCGGGTCGCTGGCGTGCGGGGTGCTGCGCCCGCAGCCGCGCTGGTCGAACTGGACGAGCCGGTAGTGGGCCGGGTCGAACAGGCGGCGCGTGCCGGGCGACGAGCTGCCGCCGGGGCCGCCGTGCACGGCCACGGCCGGCATGCCGTCCGGGTTGCCGGACACCTCCCAGTAGACGAGGTGCCCGTCGCCCACGTCGAGCATTCCCTGGTCGTACGGCTCCAGCAGGGGATGTCCCATCAGGCCGCCCGTCCGGTCACGGCGTCGAGGGCGCGGGTGAAGTCGGCGAGCAGGTCGGCGGTGTCCTCGATGCCGGTGGAGACCCGCACGAGGCCCTCCCCGATGCCGGTGGCGGCGAGCTGCGCGGTGTCGACGATCCCCGCCCACATGGAACGCGGGTGCACCACGAGGGTGCTGACGCTGCCGAGGCTGGCGGCCCGCTTGGCCAGCCGCAGCTCGGCGAGGAGGGTGGCCGCCGCCGGCTGGCCGCCGGCCAGGTCGAGGCTGAACACGCCGCCGTACCCGCTCATCTGCCTGGTGGCCAGGTCGTGCTGGGGGTGGCTGGGCAGCCCCGGGTAGCGGACCCGGGCGACCGCCGGGTGCGCCTCCAGCTCCCGGGCCAGGGCGAGGGCGTTGTCGTTGTGCCGGGCCATCCGCAGCGGCAGCGTGCGGATGCCGCGCAGCAGCAGCCAGGAGTCGATCGGGCCCAGCGTCGCGCCGGTGACGATGGCGGTCTGCCAGACCCGGTCGACCAGCTCGGCGGAGCCGACGACCACCCCGGCGGTGACGTCGGAGTGGCCGCCGAGGAACTTCGTGGCGCTGTGCCAGACCAGGTCCGCGCCGAGGGCCGCCGGCCGCTGGTTGACCGGGGTGGCGAACGTGTTGTCCACGACGGCGTACGCGCCGTGGGCGTGGGCCAGCTCGATCACGGCGGTCAGGTCGGTCAGCTCCAGCAGCGGGTTGCTGGGGGTCTCCACGAGCAGCAGCCGGGTGCGCGGGGTCAGGGCGCGGGCGAACGCGTCGACGTCGGTCTGGTCGACCTGGGTGCAGGTCACCCCGAACCGGGTGAGCAGGCCGGTGGCCAGCGAGGTGGTGCCGCCGTACGTGCTGCGCTGCACGATCACGTGGTCCCCGGCGCTGAGCAGGGCCAGCGCGATGGTGGTGACCGCGCCCATGCCGGAGGCGGTGACCAGGCCCGTCTCGACGCCCTCCAGCTCGGCGACCACGGCGGCCACCTGGGCGTGGTTGGGGTTGCCGTAGCGGGTGTAGAAGGCGTCGGGGCGCACCTGCGTGGCGACCTCGGTGAACCGCTCGTCGCTCTCGGCGCCGAACGTGGCGCTCTGCACGATCGGGGGCGACACCGCGCCCGTGGGGTACAGGCCGTCGTCGCCGTGGATCGCGGTCGTGCCGATGCCGGTCACCGGTGCTCCTCATGCTGGTCGGATCGTTGCCCGGGGTCGGGCGGGGGGATGACGACGGGGCTCGGCGCGGGCGCGGGGGCGGCCCGGTCGCGCAGCATCCGCTGGCTGTCGCGCTGGCGGCGCAGCACCGCGTCGTCGAGGTCGGCGACGGCGAGCCCGGCGGCGGTGCCGGCGGCGGCCAGGGCCCGGCCGTCGGGGCCGTACACGGCGCTGTGGCCGGCGAAGCGCCAGCCGCCGTGCGCGCCCGCGTAGTTGGCGAACAGCACGTAGCTGGTGTTCTCCAGGGCGCGGGCCGGGAAGTAGACGCCGCGCCGGTGGTCGGAGTCGCCGACGGTGAACGCGCCGGGCACCAGGTAGGCGTCCGCGCCGGCCAGGGCCAGGCCCCGGGCATGCTCGGGGAAGCTCGCGTCATAGCAGACGCCGAGGCCGAGCCGCCAGCCGTCGAGCTGCACCATCGTGTCGGTGTGGCCGGCGACGAACACCGCGCGCTCGTCGGCGTCGAGGTGCCGCTTGTGGTAGGTGGCGGCCACCGCGCCGTCGGGGCCGACGACGAACGCGGCGATGGCCCAGCCGTCGGCGCGTCGGGCGCAGCCGCCGACCACGGCGGTCACCCGGTGCGCCCGGCAGGCCCCGCCCACCGTCCGCAGGACCGCGTCGCCCACCTCGACCTCGCAGCGGGCGACGTCGGCGGCGAGCAGCGGGTAGTCGTACCCGCACAGCGACAGCTCGGGAAAGACGACCACGCGGGCGCCGAGGGCGGCGGCCTCGGCGACGGCCGCGACGTGGGCCGCCGCGTTGCCGGCCAGGTCGCCGCCGACCGCCTCGATCTGCGCGGCGGCGACCCGCAGCGGTTCCCGCACCGGGTCGTCGTCGCCCGTCACATCGCCCCCAACCACCAGCGCAGCCCGAAGAAGACCGCCAGCCCGACCGTCCACACGATCATGAACCGTTCGACGAACAGGCCGGTCACCAGGGTGACCACCCCGGCCACCAGGTAGGGGATCGTGACCACGGTGATCTCGACCCGGTTGTCTACCGGGGCGAGCACGGACGGCACGGCGATGGCGGCGAGCAGGGCCGCCGGCAGGTAGCCGAGGAACGTCTTGACGTCGGCGGGCAGCTCCCGGTCGCGGAAGACCAGCAGCGGGACGTACCGGGGGGCGAAGGTCGCCAGCCCCATGCCGAGGATGAGCAGCAGCATGGACATCGTGGTCACCTTCCGTCGCCGTCGGCGGCGGGCGCGACCGCCGGGTCGTCTTCGCGCGCCGGCTCCTCGGCGGGCGGCGGTTCCTGCGGCTTCGGCGGGAACCAGCGGCGTTCGATCCGCTCGCAGGCCATCCCCACGCACGCGCCGCCGAGGGCGGCCACGATCAACCCCAGGTTGTACGGCAGCCCGAGGAACAGCATCGCCAGCGCGCCGGCCGACACGGCGGCGCTCCAGATCTTCCAGCCGGCCAGCGCCCCGGCGAGCACGACGAGGAAGACGGCGGTCATCGGGAAGTCGAGGCCGGCGCGCCACCGCTCGGGCAGCAGGTGCCCGGCGACCATGCCGACGACGGTGGCGACGGCCCAGTTGACGTACATGACGGCGGACGCGCCGAAGTAGAACATGCTCTTGCGGCGGGCCGGCTCGCCGCCCTTCATCCGGTCGAACGCGACGAAGAAGACCGCGTCGATCAGCCCGAAGCCGAGCAGCAGCCGCCACCGTTGCGGCAACTCCCGCACGTGCGGGGCGAGCAGCGTCGAGTAGATCAGCATGCGCAGGCTGAGGATCAGTGTGGTCAGGACGATCACCGGCCACGCCGCGCCCTCGGCGATCAGCTTGAAGCCGATGAACTGGGCGGTGCCGGAGTTGACCACCATGGCCAGCCCGAACGTCTCCAGGTAGGACAGGCCGCTGGCCAGGCCGAGTGTCCCGCCGATCACGCCGAGGGGGAACGCGGACAGCAGGAACGGCACCATCGAGCGGGCCCCGGCGACGAACTCGCCGCGCGGCGTGGCGGGGCGCTCGGGGGCGCTGGTGGGCGTGCGGTCAGACATGGTCCTCCCCGGGGCGGCTGTCGCGCGGCATGGCCGGGCCGGCGCCGGCGACGAGGTCGGCCACCTCCCCGGCGCGGGTGCGGCAGAAGTAGTGTCCCCCACCATCGATCTCCGCGAGGGTCACGTCGGCGGCGATGCGCCGCCACGCGGCGGGCGCGTCGCCCGCCTCGGCGGTGAGCGGGTCGTCGGCGGCGAGCACCACCGTCACCGGCACGGTCAACGGGCGGTCGGCCAGCGGGTCGAGCCGGTCCCGCAGGTAGGTGTGCGAGCCGAGGGCGTCGTGCCGGAACGCGGCGACCAGCGCCGAGGTGTGCCCGGCGTCGAGGCCGTCGAGGTCGGTGAAGCCGGTCTGCCCGACGAGCCAGTCCACCACCCCGGCCTCGTCGAGGGCGCGTACCTCGGCGATGCTGGCGTCGATGTCGGCGGCGTCGCGCAGCAGCTTGCCGCCGAGGAACAGCCGCGCGGGCGGGGACCCGGCGGCGGCGAGCAGCCGGGTGACCTCCACAGCGAGGGCCGCGCCGACGCAGTGCCCCCACAGCAGCACCTCGCCCCCGGCGGCGGCGCGCAGCTCGACGACGACCCGGCCAGCCACCTCGTCGAGGTCGGCCAGGGGCTCGGGGCGACCGGGGTCGTGCCCCGGCAGGGCGACCGCGAACACGGCCACGCCGCGTGCGGCGAGCGCCTCGGCCAAAGGCCGGAAGGCAAGCGGGTTGCCGGCGGCGTACGGGAAGCAGACCAGGACCCGGTCGGCGGCGACGCCGGGCGGCGACAGCGGCTGCAACAGCGGCGCGGCGATGCCGGTGCCGGTGCCGGCGGCGGCCGGGGTGGCGGCGGCGTCGACGGCGCGGGCCAGCGGGCCCAGGTCGGAGTGGGTCATGAGCTGCCGGAGGGTGACCAGCGGGCGCAGCGCGGCGACGACCCGCATCGCGGCCAGGGAGTTCCCGCCGAGGTCGAAGAAGTTGTCCTCCTCGGCGATGTCGGCCACCGGCACGTCGAGGGTGTCGGCCCACGCGCGGGCGATGCGGCGGGCCGTGTCGGTGCCGGGCGGGGTGCGCCCGGCCGGGGCGGCGGGCGCGGCCGGCGCGGGGCGGGCGAACGCCCGGCGGGCCGGGACGAGGCGGGCCGGCGGCAGGCCCGGGTCGTAGCCGCCGTGCGGGGCGTCCGGGTCGTCGGCCAGGGCCACCAGGGCCCGCCGGTACGCCGCGCCGAGGCCGGCGGCCTGCTCGGCGGTGAACTCGGCGCTGTGGTAGTGCAGGCTGAGCCGGACCTGGTCGGTGAAGAAGTCCCGCATGAACTCGGCGCGCAGCGCGAACTCGGTCTCCGTGCTGACCCGCACGTCGAGCAGGTCGAAGCCGGGCAGCTCACGCAGCTGCTTGAGCAGGTAGAAGTGGGTGTAGTTGAAGACCGTCTCGAACAGCGTGTCGGTGGTGGCGGCGTCGGCCTTCATCTGCGCCATCGGGTAGCGGCGGTGCGGCAGCAGGTCCGCCTCGGCCCGGTAGACCCGGCCCACCAGGTCGGCCCAGCTCCCGTCGCCGGTGTCGACGCGCAGCGGCACGGTGTTGAGGAACAGGCCCAGCGCGGCGGTGGCGCCCTCGGCCTCGGGTCGGCCGCTCTGCTCGTACCCGGTGATCACGGCCGGGTCGGCGGCCAGCGCGCCGACCACCTTGACGTGCGCGGCCAGCAGCAGGGTCTTCAGCGGCACGGCCAGCCGGTCGGCCAGCCGCAGCAGCCGCTCGGACAGCGCGGCGGGGATGTCCACCTCGTGGAACACCACGGGGTGCGCGGCAGGCTCGGCGGGCGGCTCCCAGCGGGGCAGCTCGGTGACCCCGCCGGCGGCCAGGACGTCGCGCCAGAACTCCCGGTCCCCGGCCGAGGCGACGGCCCGCCGTTCCAGGCCGATGTAGTCGCGGAAGTGGTTGCCGGCCGGCGGCTCGGGCAGCGGGCGGCCGGCGCGCAGCCGGTGGTACGTGTCGAACAGCCGGGTGTGCAGCAGGGTGATGCTCCACCCGTCGAGGGCGGAGTTGTGCTGGCTGAGGCTGTAGCGGTAGAGGTCGTCGGCGAGCACGTGCACATGGATGCGGACCAGCCCCGGCTCCTGCCAGACGAACCGGTACGACTGCTCCCGGTCGTGCCAGTCGGCGTACCGGCGCTCCTGCTCGGCGGGGGTGAGCCCGCGCAAGTCGGTCACCCACAGCGGGGTGGGCGCGTCGGCGTGCACGAGCTGGAGCTGCTCCGAGTAGCCGGTGAGGTGGTAGCTGGTGCGGAAGATCGGGTGGTCGGCGACCAGCCGGCGCACGGCCGCCGCGAACGCGGCCTCGTCGAACGGGGCGCTGATCAGGAAGCTGATGATGTCGTGGTACTGGGCCGCGCCCCGGGCCAGCTCGTTCTGGAAGATCAGCCCGGCCTGGAGCTGGCCCAGCGGGTACGCGTCGACCACCGTGTCGGGCAGCAGCGCCCGGTCGGCCGGTGACACCAGGTCGAACGGCGCGTACGCCGGGGGCCGCTGCCCGTCGGCGGGGGCCGCGGCGAGCGCGGCGATCGTGGGGTGCCGGAACATCTGCTGGAAGCTGAGGTCCAGGCCGGCGGCGTGCGCCCGGGCCAGGACGGTGACGAAGTGGATGGAGTTGCCGCCGAGGGCGAACAGGTTGTCCTCCACCCCCACCCGGTCGACCCCGAGCACGTCGGCCCACACCTGGGCGAGGATCCGCTCGGCGTCGGTGCGCGGTGGCACGTACGGCCGGTCGTCGGCGGGCGGGTCGGGCAGCGCCCGCCGGTCCAGCTTGCCGTTGGCCGACAGCGGGAACTCGGCCAGCTCCACCACCCGGGCGGGCACCAGGTAGGCGGGCAGCACCCCGGCCAGGTGGTCGGTGAGCGCCCGTTCGGCCACCGGGGAGGCGGTACGCACGTAGCCGAGCAGGTTGCCGTCGCGGGCGACGACCACGGCGTCCTTGACGGCCGGGTGGCCGCGCAGCGCCTCCTCCACCTCGCCCAGCTCGACCCGGTAGCCGCGCACCTTCACCTGGTGGTCGAGGCGGCCCAGGTAGTCGATGGTGCCGTCGGGCAGCACCCGGGCGAGGTCGCCGGTGCGGTAGACGCGGTCCTCCCCGACGGCGGGGGCGGCGACGAACCGGTCCCGGGTCAGCTCGGGCCGGTTGAGGTAGCCCCGGGCCAGCTGCACCCCGGCGATGCACAGCTCGCCGGGCACGCCGACGGGCTGCGCCCGCAGCCGCCCGTCGAGCACGTGCAGCCGGGTGTTGTCCACCGGGCGGCCGATCGGCACCCGCGCCGCGCCGGGGACGCACGGGTGGTGGCTGACGTCGACGGTGGCCTCGGTCGGCCCGTACAGGTTGACCAGCTCAACGTGGGGCAGCAGCGCGGCGAGCCGGTCGACGTGGTGCGCGCCGAGGGCCTCGCCGCTGGCGAAGATCCGCCGCAGCCCGGCCAGTCCGGCGGTGTCGGCGGTGGCCAGCCAGTCGAGGAACGCGCCCAGCATCGACGGCACGAAGTGCAGGACGGTCACGCGGTGGGCGGCGACGGCGGCGACGATGGCGCGCGGGTCGCGTTCCGCGCCCGGCGGCAGCAGGCACACCGACGCGCCCTCGCGGGCCCACCAGAACAGCTCCCACACCGACACGTCGAACGTGGTGGGGGTCTTGTGCAGCACGACGTCGTCCGGGCCGATCGGGTAGTGCCGCTGCATCCAGGCGAGCCGGTTGGCCAGGGCCCGGTGCGCGATCATCGCCCCCTTCGGCTCGCCGGTGGAGCCGGAGGTGTAGATGACGTAGGCGAGGTCGTCGCCGTCGCCGGGCGGGGCGGGTTCGCGGGCCGGGGTCGGCGCGGGGTCGGCGGTCGGCGCGGGGTCGGCGTCGGCCGGGGGCAGCGCGACCACCGGCACGCCGTCGGGCACCGCCGTGGCGTCGGCGGCCACCACCAGGGCCGCGCCGCTGTCGCGCAGCAGGTAGCCGACGCGGGCCGGCGGGTAGCCGGGGTCCACCGGCAGGTAGGCCGCGCCGGCCCGGTGCACGGCCAGGATCGCCGCGAGCTGCGCGGGCGACCGCGCGGCCAGGACCGCGACGACCGTCTCCGGGCCCGCGCCGGCCGCGCGCAGGTCCGCCGCCAGCGCCGCGACCCGCCGCTCCAGCTCCGCCCAGGTCCAGGCGCCCTCGTCGGTACGCACGGCGACGCCCTCGGGCGTGTCGGCGGCCCGCCGGGCCACCCACGCGTCGGGGCGCGGGCCGGCGGCGACGTCCACGGTCGTGTCGTTCATGGCGGCGAGCACCGCCCGGTCGGCCGGGGTCACCAGGTCGACGTCGTCGACGGGGCCGTCCGGGGCGGCGAGCGCGGCGGCGAGCAGGAGCAGCAGGTGGGCGGCGATCCGCTCGGCGGTGCCCCGGTCGTGACGGGCGGCGTCGTGGTGGACGGTCAGGTCGGCGTCGGCGACGGCCACGGTGATCCCGACGCGGGGGTCGACGGCCGCGTCGGCGGTGTGCACGGCGACGTCGAGGAACGGGTGGCGGCCCTGTTCGGCGTGCGGGGCGAGGTCCTCGGCGAGCAGCTCGACGGGGTAGTCGGCGTACCGTTCGGCCTCGGGCAGCGCGGCGCGCACCTGCCCGACGAGGTCCCGGTAGCTGCGGTCCGGGCCGGCGGCCACCCGCAGCGGCAGCAGCCCGGCCAGCGCGTCGCCGTCGGCGGGGCGGCCGACCAGCACCTCGGTCGCGCCGGTCCAGCGGCGCAGCAGGGCCGCCACGGCGGCGGCGACCAGCACGAACCGGGCCGCCTCGGCGCCCCGGCTGGCGGCGGCGAGCCGGTCGGCCAGCGCGTCGCCCAGCGGCACGGTGACCGCCTCCGGGCGCGGCGGGGCGCCCGGTGCGGCGGCGTGGTCTTCGGGGAAGCCCACCCGCTCCGCCCCGGCGGCGAGCACGCCGTGCCAGTGCCGGGCGTGGTCGGGCCGCCGCGCGGCGGCGATCCTGAGCTGGCCCCGGGTCATCAGCGACTGCATGAGCTCTCCCGGCTACAGGTCGATGTCGATGGTGGTCGGGGCGGCGGCCACGGGGGCCGCCGCGCCGGTCAGCTCGCCGACCGGGCGGCCCGGGTCGGCCAGCACGGCGTCGAGCAGGTCGAGGTACAGGTCGGCGAACGCGCGCACGGTCTGCGGCAGGAACAGCCCGGCGTGGTACGCCCAGTGCACGGTGAGCCCGTCGGGCCGCTCGTAGACCTGCATGTCCAGGTCGAACATGGCCTGCCCGGTCGGGGCGACGGCCAGCTCCACCGGCCGGCCGAGGAACTCGACCCGGGCCACCTCGGCGTGCTGCATCGCGAACAGGGTGTCGAACAGCGGGTGCCGGTGCGGGTCGCGCACCGGCAGCACCGCCTCGACCAGGCTGTCGAACGGGAAGTCCTGGTGGGCGAAGGCGTCCACCGCGTCCCGGGCCACCTCGGCCAGCAGCGCCCGGAACGGCACGTCGGGGCGGACCCGGTGGCGCAGGCAGACGGTGTTGACGAACATGCCCATGGTGGCGTCCAGCCCGGGTGCGCCCCGGCCGGCCACCGGCGTGCCGACGGTCACGTCGACGCCGTCGGCCCCGCCGGGGCCGCCCGTGGCGGCGGCGAGGAACGTCGCGTAGCCGGCGAGCAGCAGGTGGAACAGGGTGACGCCCTCGCGGCGGGCCAGCGCGCGCAGCGCGGCGGTGCGGGCGGCGTCCACGGCGAACTCCACGACACCGGCGGCGGCGGTCGACGGGTCGCCCGCGTCGGGCCCCGTGCCGCGGTCGGCGTCGGTGGGCAGGCGCGGCGGCGCGGGCGGGTCGGCGAACCGGGCCAGCCACCAGTCGCGCCCCGGCGGCTCCTGGGCGTGCGTCCACACCGCGTAGTCGGCGTACTGGGCGGGCACGGGCGGCAGGTCGCGGCCGGCGTAGCGGGCGTCGACCTCGCGCAGCAGCAGGGCCAGGGAGAGCCCGTCGGTGACGATGTGGTGCAGCTCCAGGGCCAGCGCCGCCCCGGTCGGGGTGCGCCGCAGCTCGGCGCGCAGCAGCGGCGGGGCGGCCAGGTCGAACGGGGTCACCGCGACCGGCTCGTCGGCGGCGCGGGCCACCTCGGGCAGCTCACACACCACGCCGGGCAGCACCCGCTGCACCGGCCGGCCCGCCTCGGTGCCGAACGCGGTGCGCAGGATGTCGTGCCGGGCCACCACGTGCCGCAGCGCCTGGCCCAGCCGGGCGGCGTCGGTGTCGGCGGGCACCGGCAGCAGCAGCGGCAGGTGGTAGGCGACCGAGGCGGGGTCGCGGGACTGGGCCAGGAACACCCGCCGCTGCTGCGGCGACAGCGGGTACGCCCGCGCGGCGGCGGCCCGGGGCAGCGGCGTGGCGGCGCGGGCCTGGCATACCTCGGCGGCGAGGGCGGCCACGGTCGGGTAGCGCAGCACGGCGGCCGGCGACAGGGCCGTGCCGAAGACCCGCTGGGCCTCCACGGCCAGCGCGACAGCGGCCAGGGAGTCCCCGCCGGCGGCGTAGAAGTCGTCGAGCACGCCGAGCTTGGGCAGCCCCAGCACCCCCTCCCACACCCGCACGAGCTGCCGTTCGGTGTCGTCGCGCGGCGGCTGGTACGCCCCGTACCGGTCGTCGGGGGCGACCAGGTCGGCCGGGTCGAGCGAGTCGACCTGGACGATGTGCCGGGGCAGCTCCCCGTCGGGCAGTTCCCGCGCGAGCTGCCCGCGCAGCGCCAGCGGGTCGAGGTGGTCGTCGGCGACGACGTACACGCAGCCGTCCTTGACGGCGACCCGGTCGACCTGCGGCCAGAGCCGGGCGAGGGTGTCCACGTCGGGGGTCATCGGGCGGCTCCGATCGCCTCGGCCAGCCCGCGCACGGTCTGGTGCACGTACAGGTGGCGGGGGGTGAGGTCGGCGAGGCCCTGGTCGCGCAGCTCGTTGAGCAGCCGCAGGGCCAGCAGCGAGTTGCCGCCCAGGTCGAAGAAGTTGTCCTCCGGCCCGACCTCGGCGCCTAGGACCCGCTGCCACACCGCCCGGATCCGCTCGTCCAACGCCGCGTCGGCGGCGGGCGCGGGGGCCGACGCGGGCGGCTCGGCCGGGGCGGGCAGCCGGGCGGTGTCGAGCTTGCCGTTGCCGGTCAGCGGCAGGGCGGGCAGCGCGGTGACCGTCGCCGGGACCATGTAGTCGGGCAGCATCCGGGCCGCGCGGCGGCGCACCTCGGCGAGCGCGCCGGTGGCGGCACGGGCCCCGACGGCGGTCGCGGTCCCGGCGGCGGTTTCGGCGTCGGCCGTTTCGGCGTCGGCGGCGGGGTCGGCGAGCACGACGTAGGCGTGCAGCCGGGTGTCGGCCGACTCCGCGCCGGTCTGCACCACCACGGCCACGGCCAGCACCCCCGGGTCGTCCAGCAGCACCTGGCGGATCTCGTCCAGCTCGATGCGGTAGCCGCGCACCTTCACCTGGTCGTCGAGGCGGCCCAGGTGCTCCAGCCGCCCGTCGGGCAGCAGCCGGCCCCGGTCGCCGCTGCGGTACATCCGTCCGCCCGCCCACGGGTCGGGCCGGAACCGCTGCGCGGTCAGCTCGGGGCGGTGCAGGTAGCCGTCGGCCACCCCCGCGCCGCCGACGTGGATCTCCCCCGCCGCGCCGGGCGGCAGCAGCCGGCCGTCCGGGTCGAGCACGTACACCCGCCAGCCGGGCAGGGCACGCCCCACCGACCGGCTGCCGGCCAGCGCCAGCCCCCGGTCGAGGGTCTGTGCGGTGACGTGCACCGTGGTCTCGGTGATGCCGAACATGTTCACCACCCGGCACTCCCGCTCCGGGTGCCGGTCGAACCAGCCGGTGAGCATCCGGGCGTCCAGCGGCTCGCCGCCGAACACGACCAGCCGCACGGCGAGCCGGTCGGCGGCGCGCCGGTCGACGTCGAGGAGCTGCGCGAACGCCGACGGGGTCTGGTTGAGCACGGTCACCCGCTCGGCGGCCAGCAGGGCGTGGAACTCCTGCGGGGACCGGGTGACCAGGTGCGGGACGACCACCAGGTGCCCGCCGGTGAGCAGGCAGCCCCAGATCTCCCACACCGAGAAGTCGAAGGCGCTGGAGTGGAACATCGTCCACACGTCGGCCGGGCCGAGCCCGAAGTCCCCGGCGGTGGCGTCCACGAGGGCGAGCACGTTGCGGTGCGGGACGCACACCCCCTTGGGCCGGCCCGTGGAGCCGGAGGTGTAGATGACGTACGCGGTGTCGTCGGGCCCGCCCGCCACCGGCTCCTCCCCCGCCGCGTCGTCCGGCCCGGCGGTCAACCCGGCCGGGTCGATCCCGCCACCGCCGACGAGCAGGGCGACGCCGGAGTCCTCGACGGTGTAGCGGATCCGCTCGGCCGGGTACGCCGGGTCGACCGGCACGTACGCGGCCCCCGCCCGCAGCACGCCGAGCAGCACCGCGATCAGGTCGACCGACCGGTCCAGGCAGACGCCCACCCGGTCGCCGGGGGCCACCCCGTGCGCGGCGAGGGCGCGGGCCACCCGGGTGGCGGCGGCGTCCAGTTGCGCGTACGTCAGCCGTTGGCCGGCGCAGGACACGGCCGGCGCGTCGGGTCGCCGCCTGGCGTGCCGGGCGACGCGGCCGGCGATGGTGTCGACCGCCGGGGGCGGCCCGCCGGGGCCCCGGCCGAGGGCGACGATCGCGGCCCGCTCGGTGTCGTCGAACAGGTCGTGACCGGCCAGCGGGCGGTCCGGGTCGGCGAGGACCTGCCCGAGCACCCGCACGACCTGGCGGGCGAACGCCGCGACCAGGTCGCCGGACCACCCGGCGGTGCGGTGGTGGCAGGTCAGCGTGGTGCCGGCCAGCGCCAGGGTCAGCGGCCACAGCGGGGCCAGGCAGGGCCGGTACGCGTCGGCGGGGCTGGTCGCGTCGAGCACGCCGACCTCGACGTCGAGGAGCCCGGCGGGCAGCGCGCCGCCAGGGGCCGGCCAGGGCGACCCGGTCGCGGCGGCGGTGGCGAGCAGGTCACGGGCGCCGCCGTCGACCGGCACCCCGACGACGGCCAGCCGCTCGTCGACGACCGCGCCGACCCGGGCCCGGCGCACGCCCCGGTACCGGGCCAGCACCGCGCCGACCGCCGCGACGAGGGCGGCCAGGTCGGTCCCGGCCGGCACGGCGACGGTGTGCGCGGCGGCGCGGTCCGGCCCGGGGTCGCCGCGCAGCCAGCCGGTGTCCCCGGCGTCCACGTCGGCAACGTCGCCGGAGCCGGAGGCGGAGGCGTCGGCAACGTCGTCGGAGCCGGCGGCGGCGTCTGCGGCGGCAGCGTTCGGTGCGGCGTCGGCGTCCGACCCGGCGCTCCCGGCGGCGGCCGGGTGGGCGGCGGTGGTGGAGGGCACGGGCCGACCCGGCGCGACGAGCCGACCCGGGACGACGACCGGGACCGCCGGGGCGGCCGGGTCGGTCAGCTCGGCCAGCAGGGTGCCGAGGCGGTGCCGGCCCACGGCGTGCCGGCGGGCGACCAGCACCAGGTCCGCCCCGTCGTCGTGGCGCAGCAGCACCGCCCGCAGGTCCGGGCCGCCGACCGGCAGCGGCCGGGCCAGTTCGGCGTCGCGGCGGCGCACGGCCAGCCCGGCCGGCGCCCGCTCCACCCACAGCCGCCCGCCGGCCAGGCCGTGCCGCCGGGTGAGCACGGCGTACGCCTCGGCGAGGCCGTCGGCGTCGGCGTCGGGGGCGACCCGGGCGCTCGCGGCGTGACAGAACCGGGCCGCGTCGGTCGAGTGGGGGGTGTGCGGGGCGCTCATCGGGTGGTGAACCCTCCGTCGACGGTGATGACCGAGCCGGTGACCTGCGCGGACTCGTCCGAGGCGAGCCAGAGCGCCGCCTGGGCCACCGCGCCGGGCTCGATCAGCGCGTTCATCGGCTGGGCCTGCACGAACGTCTCCTCGTGCTCGGCGACCGGCACCTCCAGCGACCGGGCGATCTCGGCGAGCATCCGGCCCTCGACGTGCGGGTCGTCGCGCACCGAGCCGGGGCACAGCGCGTTGACCCGCACCCGCAGCGGGGCGTAGTCGAGCGCGGCGGCCCGGGTCAGCCCGACCAGGCCGTGCTTGGCCGCCACGTAGCCGGCGAAGTGCCGGTAGCCGACCAGCCCGGCGGTGGACGCGACGTTGACGATGCTGCCGGCGCGCTGGCGGCACATCACCTCGCCGACCGCGCTGATCATCCGCCACGGCCCGGACAGGTCGACGTCCAGCATGAGCTGCCACTCGGCCTCGGTGATCTCGTGCGTCGGCTTGCCCGACGGCGCGGCGATGCCGGCGTTGTTGACCAGCACGTCGACCCGGCCGAAGCGCGCCACCGCCAGCGCGACGGCGGCCCGGACGGCGGCCAGGTCCCGCACGTCGGCCTCGACCGGGTACGCGGCCACCCCGTACCCGGCGCACAGGTCGGCGGTGTGCGCGAGCTGGCTCGCCGAGCCCAGCGGGTACGGCACGCCGGGCAGGTCCCCGGCCAGGTCGACGAGGACCACGTCGGCCCCCTGGGCGGCGAACGTCACCGCGCAGGACCGGCCCAGCCCCCGGGCGGCACCGGTGACGATGGCGGTCTTGCCGGCCAGCCGGTCGCCGGTGACCACCGGGGCGGGGCGGGGCGGCGCGTCGGTCATCGCGCCAGCTCCGCGCCGACCAGGTCGAGCACGGCCGCCGGGGAGTCGGTCAGGTACATGTGGCCGCCGGGCAGCCGCCGCACGGCGAAGGTGGCCGAGGTGACCCGCCCCCAGCCGGCGAGCGCCTCGTCGGCGACGAGCGTGTCGTCCGCCCCGCGCAGGGCGGTGACCGGCACGTCGACGCGCTTCTCCCCCGCCGGCCGGTACGCCTCGTGCAGCTCCACGTCGGCGCGCAGCACCGGCAGCAGCAGCTCCCGCATGTCGGGGTCGGCCAGCGCCGGGTGGGTGTACCCGGCGAACTCCTCCACCCGGGCGACGAACTCGTCGTCGGGCAGCCCGGCGGCGGTGCGCTCGCGCCCGGACCACGGGTCCGGGGAGCCGCTGACGAACAGGTGGGACACGGCCACCCCGGCGGCCCCGGTGAGCCGGCGGGTCATCTCGTAGGCGAGCACCGCGCCCATGCTGTGCCCGAACAGGGCCACCCGGTCGCGGCCCGCGACCAGTTCGAGGACCTCGTCGAGCAGCCCGTCGACGGCCTGCTCCAGGCGGCGGTACGGCTCCTCGACGAACCGCTTCTCCCGCCCCGGCAGCGACACCGGGACGACGTCCAGCTCGGGCGGGGCGACGCGCCGCCACGGTTGGTACACCGACGGGCCCGCGCCGGCGTACGGGAAGCAGAGCAGTGTCGTGCGGGTCAAGACGGCTCCTTGCCGGTCAGGGCGGTCCGGACGGCGCGCAGCAGCCCGGCGTCGGCCCGGGCGAGCAGGTCGTGCCCGCCGGGAACGGTCAACGTGGTGCAGCCGGCGGTGGTCAGGTCGGCCCAGGCCGCCGCGTCCACCGCCGACACGTGCGGGTCGGCGTCGCCGACGACGACGGTGACCGGGGTGGCCACCGGGTCGGCGTCGCGCAGCCGGTAGCTGCGGCCCAGCTCGAAGTCGGCGCGGGCCGCCGGCAAAGCCGCCGCGGCCAGGTCCGGGTGCCCGGCCACCGCCGGGGGCAGGGTGCCCAGCGCGACCAGCTCGGCGAGGAACGCCGCGTCGTCCAGGGTGGAGTAGTCCGGTTCGACGCCGCTGCGGTGCGGCGGCACCGCCGAGGAGACCACCAGCGCGTCGGCGGGCCGGTGGCCGCGCCGGGCCAACCGCCGGACCAGCTCGAACGCCACGTACGCGCCGAGGCAGTCGCCGTAGACGGCGTACGGGCGGTCGAGGTGGGGCGCGAGCGCCGCCTCCAGGGCCTGCACCAGCGGGGTCATCCGGCGCGGGGCGGCCTCGGCGGCGCGTTCCCGCCGGCCCGGGTACTGCACGGCGTTGACCTCGACCGACCGGGGCAGCCCGGTGCGCCAGCTCTCGAACGCGCCCGCGTTGCCGCCGGCGTAGGGCAGGCAGAACAGCCGCAGCGCGGGGCGGGGCACCGGCGCGCGGACCACCAGCCACGGGTCGCGGTCAGCCATCGCGGGCCACCCGCTCCACCAGCGCCCCGAAGTCGGCCAGTTCGGCGAACTCGGCCAGGGTCAGCCCGGTGCCGTACCGCTGGCGCAGCGTGCGGACCAGGCGCAGCGCCCGCAGCGAGTCCCCGCCGGCGGCGGCGAACGTGGTGGCGGCCGAACGCGGCGTCACCCCGAGGACGTCCCGCCACGCCCCGGCGACCCGCGCCGACCAGCGGGAGCGGGCGTCGGTGGGCGGGTCCGCCGGCGGCCCGGCCGGCGGCAGCGCCGCGGTCGGCTCGGTGGCCAGCAGCCGGGTGAAGGTCG
Source organism: Micromonospora sp. DH13 (assembly GCF_020873825.1). Taxonomy (NCBI): domain Bacteria; kingdom Bacillati; phylum Actinomycetota; class Actinomycetes; order Micromonosporales; family Micromonosporaceae; genus Micromonospora; species Micromonospora sp. DH13. Next base: position 201,650 of record NZ_JAHWGR010000001.1, on the reverse strand, counting down.
CGGCGAGCCGGTCGGCCCAGTCCGCGTCGAAGCGGCGGCCGTCGTACTGCAGGGCGAGGACGAGCCGGCCGGTGTCGGGGACCACCGCCACGTCGACGGCGAGGCTGAACCCGACGTCGACCGTGGTCACCCGGCTGACCACGACGCGGGGGCCGGCGCGGTCGTCGGCGTGGAAGTGGGTGTAGTTGAAGAAGCTGTCGAAGCGGGGCCCCGCCCCGCCGGCCCGGACGATCTCGGCCAGCGGGAACCGGTGGTGGCCCATCAGGGACCGCTCGGCGTGCCAGGCGTCCCCGGCCAGCTCGGCCAGCGGCCGACCGCGCAGGGTCGCCGTGACCGGCAGGGTGTTGAGGAACAGTCCGAGGGTGGCGTCGCTGCCCGCGCCCTCGGGCCGACCGCCGACGACCAGGCCGGAGACCACGTCGTCGCGGCCGGCGGTCTCGCCGAGCGCCCGCAGGTGCACCGCCAGCAGGTACGACTTCACCGGCACCCCGGCCGCGCGGGCCGCCTCGGCGACCCGGTCGGTGACGTCGTCGTCGAGCGGCACCGGCCGGGTGACGGTGATCCGGGGGCCGGGCCCGCCGAGCAGCAGCGGCGACGCGGCACCGGGCCCGTCGAGCCAGAACCGGCGGGTGGCCGGGTCGGCGAGGGCGGCCCGCTCGGCGGCGACGTGGTGGTACGGCGGCAGGGCCGCCGGGGCGGGCGGGGCCGGCCGGCCCGTTCGCCGCCGCTCGTGGTCGGCCAGCAGGGCGCGCAGGAACAGGTCCAGGCTCCAGCCGTCGAGGACGGCGTGGTGCTCGGCGACGACGAGGGTGAACCCGTCCGCGCCCTCGTCGACGGCGTGCAGCCGGACCAGCGGCGGGCGTTCCCAGTCGAACGGGCGGGCCCGTTCGGCGGCGATCAGCGCGTCGACGTGGGCCGCGCGGGCGGCCGGGTCGGCGTCGGCCAGCGCGTCGACCGGCACGTCGGCGGGCGCGTCGGCGTGCACCAGCTGCAGCGGCTCGGCGTACCCGTCGAGAGCGAAGCCGGTGCGCAGCACCGGGTGCGCGGCCACCAGCGCGGCGAACGCGGCGCGCAGCGCGGCCGGGTCCAGCGGCGCGTCGACGCGGTGCGCGGTGACGTTGTGGTACATCGCCGGGTCGCCGGTCAGCTCGCAGTGGTAGACCATGCCCTGTTGCAGGGCGGTCATCGGGTACGCGTCGACCGCCGACGCGGGCAGCCGGTCCCGGTCGGCGGCGGCCAGGAGCGTGTCCGCGCCCCGCTCGGGCCGAGCGGCGGCGGGCCCGGTGGACCGGTCGCCGTCGACCGGCCGCGCCCCGGCGGTCGGCACCGCCCCGGCGGTCGGCTCGTCGGCGTCCGGATCGGCGAGGGTGATCTCGCCGTGGCTGACCAGCTCCCGGATCGACTGGTGGGCGAAGATGTCGCGCAGCCGGAACGACAGGCCCCGCCGGGCGGCGGCGACCTGCATCTGGATGCTGCGGATCGAGTCGCCGCCGAGGGCGAAGAAGCTGTCGGTCACGCCGACGGTCTCCAGGCCGAGCACCTCACGCCACGCCTCGGCGAGGATCTCCTCGGCCCGGTTGGCGGGGGCGACGCCCGGGCCGGCGGCGCGGCGGCCCCGCTCGGGGGCGGGAAGGGCGGCGCGGTCCAGTTTGCCGTTGCCGGTCAGCGGCAGCGCGTCGAGCACCACCACGGCCCCGGGGACCAGGTGCGCCGGCAGCCGCTCGGGCAGCCAGGCGGCGAGGCGGGCGTCCAGCGGCTCGCCGTCGGCCGGGGCGGCGGTCACCGCGGGGCGGGGGTCGTCGGCGTACTCGGGGCGCACGGCGTGCAGGGTGTACCGGTCGGTGCCCTCGAGCAGGTCGTCCTGGCGGGTGAGGACGGTGAAGCCGCGGTCCTCGAAGAACGCGATCAGCTCGTCGAGGCGGCCCTCGGTGGCGGTGCCGACGCCGTCGTGCACCTCCATCGCCACCTGCGCGACCAGCGGCCAGTGGCCCTCCCGGATGCCGGCGAGGACGTCGGCCTCGGCCCGCTGCACGTCGATCTTGAGCAGGTCGATGCGCTCGGGGGCCACCTCGTCGATGACGTCGGACAGCGGCCGGACGGCCACGCTGAGCCGGTCCGGCGCGAAGCGCTCCGTCAGCAGCTCGTCGACCCGGTCGAGCAGGGCGTCCCGGTCGGCCTCGCCCCGGTCCCGCTCGTTGGTCAGGAAGCGGCGGATGACGGCCTGTTCGGCGGCCGGGTCGGCGTACTCGGCGTGGCCGGACATCATGGCGTAGCCGGGATAGTAGGTGAAATCCACCTCGCCGGGTGCCGCCGCGAGCCCGTGCGGGTGCACGGTGGCGGGCACCCCGAAGGTGGCCACGTTGCGGCGCAACGCCTCGACCACCGACGGCACCGGCTCGAACGCGTGGATCGTGGCGTCCGGGCACACGGCGTGCACGAACAGCGAGAACATGCCGATGTTCGCGCCGACGTCGAACACCGTCGCCCCGGCCCGCAGCACCACCCCGTCGCGCAGGTAGACCTGCTGGCGGAAGATCTCGTCGTACAGGTAGCGGGTCTCGTGGGGGTTGATGCCCACGATCCGGTCCACGTCGACCGCCGGCGGGCCCCCGGCGGGCGTCACGTACGCGACGAGCCGCGCGCCGTGCCCGTCGTCGTCGCGGGCCACCACCGCCGCGTCGGCCACCCCGGGGTGCTCGCGCAGGACCGCGGCGACCTCCCCCGGCTCGATCCGGAAGCCGTTGACCTTGACCTGGTCGTCGAGCCGGCCCAGGTAGGTCAGCCGCCCCCGCGCGTCGAAGCGCACCCGGTCGCCGGTGCGGTACACCCGCTCGACGCGGCCCGACGGCAGCGCCGCGGGCACGAACCGGCGGGCGGTGGCCTCCGGGTCGCCGAGGTAGCCGTCGGCGAGCTGGGGGCCGGTCAGGCACAGCTCCCCGGCCACCCCGGGCGGCACCGGGCGGAGCTGGCCGTCGAGCACCCACGCCCCCGTCCCCGGCAGCGGCCGGCCGATCGTCGGCGGGTCACCGGCGGTGATCTCGGCGCTGGTGGCGTCCACGGTGGCCTCGGTCGGGCCGTACAGGTTGACCGCGCGCACCCCGGGCAGGGCCGCCACGGCGTCCCACAGGTCCGCCGGCACCGGCTCGCCGCCGAGCAGCAGCACCCCCGGCAGCCGGGCCCCGCCGGCGGCCACCCCGTCGGCGGCGAGCAGGATGCGCAGCTGCGACGGGGTCAGGTCCAGCACGTCGACGCGGTGCGCGGCGAGCAGGCCCGCCAGCTCGACGCCGTCGCGGCGGGCCTCCTCCGGCACCAGGTAGAGGCTGCGGCCGTGCCCGAGCTGGACGAGCTGCTTGACGGAGGCGTCGAAGGTCAGCGGGGCGTTGACCGCCACCCGCGCCCCGGCCGGGGCGTTCGAATAGACGACGCGCTCCAGGGCGTGCGCCAGGTGCGCGGCGCTGCCGTGCGAGACCAGCACCGGGCGCGGCGTGCCGGTGGACCCCGAGGTGAAGATCACGTACGCCGGGTCGGTCGGCCGCGTCTCGGGCAGCGCGGCGGTGGCGGCGGTGGCGGCCAGCTCGGCGACGCCCGCGTGCGGCACGCCCGCCACGGGCCGGTCCCCGAGGACCAGGCCGGCGTCGACCGCGCGGGCCAGCTCGGCGAGGCGACGCGGGGGCGCGGCCGGGTCCAGCGGCACGAACACCGCGCCGGCGCGCAGCACGCCGAGGAACGCCACCACCGTGTCCCGGGAGCGGGCGGCCAGCACCCCGACCCGCCGGCCGCCGTGCAGGCCGCGCTCGACCAGGCCGGCGGCCACCCCGTCGGCGAGCCGGCACAGCTCGCCGAAGGTGTACGTCCCGTCGGCCGCGACGACCGCCTCGGCGCCCGGGTCGGCGGCGGCCAGCCCGCCGTGGAGCAGTTCGGCGAGGGTACGCGTCGGCGCGTCGGACGCCGGCCCGGCGGCCTCGACCAGCCAGCGCGTCTCCGCCGCGCCGAGCAGGGCCAGCGGGGCCCCGTCGGTCAGCGCGGCGGGCAGGGTGCCGAGCACGGCGAGCAGCCCCTCGCGCAGCTGCCGCCCGCCGGTGACCCGCAGGGTCGCCGTGCCCGCGTCGAGCACGGCGCTCAGGTGCGGCCCGCCCACCGGCGGCGGGGCGCTCACCCGCACGTCGGTGGCCCCGAGGGCGGCCAGGGTCGCCGGGGCGACGGCCGGCACGGCGGCGAAGCCGGCCACCGCCGCGGAGTCGACGCCCACCGGCTCCAGCAGGTGGAACGTCTCCTCGGTGGGGCGCTCCGCGCCGCGTACCTCGTCGAGGAGCTGTTTCGGCGCGGCCGGCAGCGGCAGGCGCAGCCGCAGCGGCGCGTAGCCGCCCAGCGGCCCGACCACGGCGGCGGTGCCGTCGGCATGCCGGCCGTCGCTCCAGCGGGCCAGCACCAGCTCGGCGTCGTCGGCACCGGCGGGCGGCTCGGCCCGGCGGGACAGGGTCAGCGCCCAGGCGGCCAGCAGCAGGCTGGGCACCGTCACCCCGGCCGCGTCGGCGGCGGCGGTCAGCGGGCCCAGCGGCACCTCGGCCACCGACTCCTCGGCCGCATCGTCGCCGTGCGGGGTGACCAGCCGGGCGGCCGGGACGTCGGGGGCCGCCGGCAGGCCCGCCTGCTGCCGCTCGTCGAACTGCCACTCCGAGACGTCGAGGAACTGCAGGGCGTCCGGGTCGTCGGCGAGGGACCCGCCGGCGTACGCGGTCGCCAGGTCGGCCAGCACCAGCCGCAGGCTCGCCGGGTCGGCGATCAGCGGGGCGGCGGCCAGCTCCAGGGCGTCGTCGGTGAGGGTCACGGACAGCTCGCCGGCCGCGCCGACGGTCACCGAGCGGGCGTCGTCGACGTCCTGCAGCGGCACCCGCAGGCCGGGGTGGTGCACCAGGGTCAGCCGCAGCGCCTCGTGCCGGGCGACCACCGCGTCGACGGCGGCCTGGAGGCGGGCGGCGTCCAGCGGGCGGTCGAGCCGGACCCGGGCCCGCACGAGTTCCCGCGCCCCGGTGTAGGCGAGCCGCTGGGCCGGGGAGAGTCGGTAGCCGTTCACACCACGCTCCGGTTGACGTAGAGGTCGGACATGGCGACGAGGATCTGCCGGTCGCCGGAGAAGGGCTCCCGCCCGTGGGTGGCGAGGAAGTTGTCCACCACCAGCACGTCGCCGCGCTGCCACGGCACCGACACGGCGTGCTCCCGGTAGAGGTCCCGGATGCCGGCGACCACCTCGTCGTCGATCGGGCTGCCGTCGCCGTGGTACGCGTTGCGCGGCAGCCCCTCGGGGCCGTACTCGCGCAGCAGCGCGGCGGACACCTCGGCCGGCATGTTGGAGCTGTGGAACAGGTGGGCGTGGTTGAACCAGAACGTCTCGCCGGTGCGCGGGTGGGTGGCCACGGCCTGCCGCCGGGCCCGGGTGCGCAGCCCGTCTCCGCCGAGCCAGGTGAACTCGGTCGCCGACGCCGCGCAGTAGGCCTCCACCTCCGCCCGGTCGGTCGTCTGGAACGCCTCCTGCCACGGCAGGTCCAGGTGCGGGCCGTAGTTGCGCACGTAGCACACCCCGTCGCGGGTGAACCGCTCGCGCACCTGCGCCGGGATCCGGGGCGTCACCACCCGCTCGCTGGCCAGCGGGGTGGCCCCGCCGCTGCCGGTGGCCGGCTGGGCGCACCAGAAGTAGAGGTGGGTCGGCCAGTTGTGCGAGTACGACATCTCGTGGTGCAGCGGGATCCACTGCTCGGCGTTGAACTCGGTGGAGGTGAACACCCGGTCGGCGACCTCGGTGCGCGGCGCGGCCCGCTCCAGGTAGCCGAGCAGGTCCGGGGTGACCGCGCGGGCCGCCCGGCTGAAGTCGTCGGCGGTGGCCACCTCGAAGCCGCGGAACAGCACCGCGCCGTGGGCGTCCAGGTCGCGCAGCAGCTCGTCGCGGCGGCCGGCGAGCCAGCCGGCGAGGTCGAGGTCGGCCACCGCGGCCTCGACCAGCAGCACGAAGGAGTCGTCGACCAGCACCCGGCGGGTGACCGGCGCGGCGGCCGGCGCGGCCCCGCGCCGACGCGGCCCCGGCCCGCTCACGACCGGCCCCCGGCGGTCGCCGCCAGCTCGGGCGCGCTGACCGGGTCGGACATGGCGGTGAGGATGCGCCGGGGCGGGGTGAACGGCTCCCGGGCGTGCGCGGCCAGCATGTTCTCCACCAGCAGCACGTCGCCGCGCCGCCACGGGAACGACCGGGTCTCCGCCGCGTACGCGGCCCGCAGCTCGGCGAGCACGTCCGCGCCGATGGGCGTGCCGTCGCCGTACGCGGTCTGGTAGGGCAGGTCCTCCTCGGCCAGTGCCCGGCGCAGCCCCGCGCTGACCTCGTCGGGCAGGGAGGTGACGTGGAAGAACAGCGCGTGGTTGAACCAGGTGCGCTCCCCCGTCACCGGGTGCTCGCGCACGGCGGGCCGGACCTGCCGGGTGCGCAGCTGCTCCTCGCCCACCCACTGCGCCTCGATGCGGGCGCGGGCGCAGTATGCCTCGACCTCGGCGCGGCTGTCGGTCTGGAACGCCGTCTGCCAGGACAGGCTGATCCCGGGCAGGTAGTTGCGCTGGTAGCACACGCCGCCGCGGCGTTCGAACCCGGCGACGGTCTCGGGGCGCAGCCGGGCCAGCACCCGCCGGCTGTCGGCCAGCGGCGTCCGCCCGCCCGCGGCGGGCTCGGTCTCGCAGAAGAACACGATCCGCAGCGGCCAGTTCAGCGTGTACGACTGCTCGTTGTGCAGCACGATCGGCTGGTCGGCGGGGTGTTCGGTGGAGGTGTAGACGCCCTCGGTGACCTCGCTGCGCGGCGAGGACCGCTCGCCGTAGCTGAGCACGTCGTCGGAGAGGGCGGCCATCGCGGCCCGGAAGTCGGCGGGACCGGCCACGGCGAAGCCCCGCAGCAGCACGGCGGCGTGCCGGCGGGCCAACTCGTCGACGGTGTCCCGGTTGCCGGCCAGCCAGGCCGCCAGGTCCAGGTCGGGCACGGTGGCCTCGACCAGGGCGGGCAGCGGACCGCCCGGCCAGTCGGGGCGTACGTCGACCAGGGAGCGGTCCCGTCGGCGGCGTCCGATGGCCGGCGCCACCCGGCTCTGCTCAGTCATCTCTCGTCCCCCAGGAATCGTCGACACACTCGGCGAGGCTGCGCGCGGGGTCGGCCGCCGCCCGGCGGAGGACCCCGACGAAGTCGTGGTGCCACGCCTGCGCGCGTGGACCGTCGAACAGGTCGGTGCGGTAGGTCCAGAGCGCCTCCAGGCCACCCCGGCGCTCGTCGAGCCAGCAGGTGAGGTCGAGTCGGGCGGCGTCCGGCGCGAGTTCCACCCCCGCGAGGTCCAGCCCCTGGGCTCCCCGCCAGGTGGCCGCCGGGGCGTTCTGCACGCCGAAGGCGACCTGCACCAGCGGGTTGCGGTGCGGGTGGCGGGCCGGACGCAGCCGCTCCACCACCGCGTCGAACGGCACGCCCTGCCGTTCGCCGGCGAACAGCGCGGCGGCGCGGGCCTCGGCGAGCAGGTCGGCGAAGCCGCGCCGCGGCGCGGGGCGCAGCCGCAGCGGCATCGTGTTGACGAAGCAGCCGACGCTCTCCTCGGCCGCGACGCTGGTGCGCCCGGCGAACGCGGTGCCGACGAGCAGGTCGGTGCGCCCCGTACGGGCGCCGAGCAGGGCGGCGAACGCGGCCAGCCCGACCATGTAGAGGCTGGCCCGGTGGGCGCGGGCGAGCCGCCGCACGGCCTCGGCGTCGGCGGCCTCCACGGTCGCCCGCAGGCTGGCCCCCTGCGGGCGGTCGGCGGCGCGCGGGGCACGCGCGGGCGAGCCGGCGGGGCCGGGCGGAGGCGATGCGGGGGCGGGCGCGGCCAGATCGAGCAGGGTGGGCGCGTCACGCAGCCCGGCGACCACCTCGTCCAGGGCGCGGCGGCCGGCGGGGCCGGCCAGCCACTCCCGCTGGGCCAGCGCGAACGCCGCCGGCCCCGGCACGGGCCGCGCCGGCCACGGCGGGCGGGGCCGGGTGACCCGCACGGCGGCCTCCCGTTCGCTGTCGTAGCAGCGGCCGAGGTCGCGCACGAGCACGCTGAACGACCAGTCGTCGCAGACGATGTGGTGGGCCACCAGCAGCAGCGCGTAGCGCCGGCGGTCGTCGGCGACGAGGTGCGCGCGCAGCAGCGGCCCGGCGGCCAGGTCCATCGGGGTACGGGCACTCGCGGCGGCCACCCGGGCGACCCGCTCCGCCAGCGGCATCCCCGGCACGGGCCGCTCCAGGACCAGCTCGACCTGCGGGTCGTCGTGCACCCGCTGGACCGGGCCGGCGTCGGAGCTGGGGAACACGGTGCGCAGCGCGGGGTGCCGGGCGACGACCCGGCGCAGCGCCCGGGCCAGCGCCGCCCGGTCCACGGCACCGTCCAGCTCGACCACGTAGGACACCAGGTAGGAGGTGTCGGTCGGGTCGAGCTGGTGCAGGAACCACAGCCGGCGCTGCGCCGCCGACAGCGGCGCGGCCCCGTCGGCGACGGCGGGCGGGGCGGCGTCGGCGCGGGAGGGGCCGGCGGCGGGCGGGGCCGGTGGGGCGGCGACCGCGGCGGCCCGCAGGTGGGCGGCGAGGGTGGCCACGGTGGGATGGTCGAACAGCGCGGCCGGCGGCACGGGCACGCCGGTGGCCGCCGCGAGCCGGGCCGCGCAGCGCAGGGCGAGCAAAGAGTCGCCGCCGAGGTCGAAGAAGTCGGCCTGCGGCCCGGCTACCGGCACGCCCAGCACGTCCCGCCAGACGGCGGCGACCTCCCGGGCGAGCCCGGCGTCGGCGGGGTCGAACGCGTCGGCGGCGGGTGCGGCACCGGCAGCGGGAGGGGCCTCGGCGGTCGGGTGCCGCCCGTCGGCCGCCTCCCACTCGGGGTCCGGCAGGGCCGCCCGGTCCACCTTGCCGCTCGGGGTGGTCGGCATCCGGTCCAGCCACACCACCGTCGCCGGCACCAGCGGGGCGGGCAGCCGCTCGCGCAGCCGGGCCGGCACGTCGTCGCGGCGCGCGCCGACCAGGTAGCCGACCAGGAGCGGGTCGCCGCTGGGCCCGGTACGCACGGCGGCGGCGGCCTCCCGCACGCCGGGCAGGTCGGCCAGGGCCGCCGCGACCTCGCCCAGCTCGATGCGGTGGCCGCGCAGCTTCACCTGGTCGTCGAGGCGGCCCAGGAACTCCAGTTGACCGTCGGGGCGCAGCCGGACCCGGTCCCCGGTGCGGTACATCCGTTCGCCGGGGCGGAACGGGTCGCGCAGGAACCGGGCGGCGGTCTCCTCCGGCCGGTCGAGGTAGCCCCGGGCCAGGCCCGCGCCCGCCAGGTACAGCTCCCCCGGGGTGCCGGGCGGCACCGGCATGCCGTCGGCGGCCAGCACGTACGCCCGGGTGTGCGGCAGCGGCCGGCCGATCGGCGGTACGCCCCCGTCGGCGGTGATCTCCGCCCAGGTCGAGTAGGTGGTGTCCTCGGACGGGCCGTAGAGGTTGAGCAGCCGGCGCACCCCGGGGCGGGCCAGAACGCGGGCGGCGAGGGCCGCGGTCAGCGGTTCGCCGGCCAGGCACACGGTGCGTACGCCGGCCGGCAGGGCGTCGGCGGCGAGCAGCTCACTCATCGCCGAGGGGACGGTGTTGACCAGCGTGACCGGCAGCGCGGCGGCGTCGGGACCGGCGAGGGCGAGGACGTTGTCGACCAGCAGCACCCGCCCGCCCCAGCACAGCGGGCCGAAGATCTCGAACACCGACAGGTCGAAGCAGACGCTGGTGGCGGCCAGCACGCCGCCCAGCTCCTGGGCGCAGAAGGCGGACCGGGTCCAGCCCATCAGCACCGAGGCGGAGCGGTGCTCGATCGCCACGCCCTTCGGCCGGCCGGTGGAACCGGAGGTGTAGATGACGTAGGCGAGGCCGGCGGGATCGGCGTCGGCGTCGGGCCGGTCGGCGGGTGCCGCGGCCACGTCGAGGGTGTCCAGGGGCAACGCGGCACGGCCGAAGCGGTCGGCCAGGCCGGTGCGGGTGAGCACCAGCCGGGCGCCGGAGTCCTCGGTCATGAACGCCACCCGCGCCGGTGGGTACGCCGGGTCGAGGGGCACGTACGCCGCGCCGGCCTTGAGCACCGCCAGCAGGGCGACCACCAGGTCGACGTCGCGGGGCAGGCAGACGCCGACCCGGTCCTGGCCGGTGACGCCGTGCGCCAGCAGGACCCGGGCGAGCCGGTTGGCCGCCTGGTCGAGTTGCCGGTACGTCAGCGCCCGGTCGCCGGCGCGCACCGCCTCGGCGTCGGGCGTCCGCTCCACCTGGGCTTCGACCAGGCGGTGCAGGCAGGCGCCGGTGAGCGGGACGTCGGGGACGCGGGGTGCGCTGGCCCGGCGCACCGGTCCGGCGGGCCGGGCGGAGATGGTCACTTCCGCCCGCGATTCGTCGTGCGCGTGCAGCCAGACACCGAACGGCCCCCAAGATCGTAACGGTACGTGCGCCCTGGATGACCCTTCGGCAGGTCAGCGCGCCGGGCCCCTCACGCTCTGCTACTTACAGCGATCGATCGCTTGCTCTCCGCTGAGAGATTCCACGAGCGCCGATGGGAATGCCAAGGGCCCTCCCAAGATGCGGGACACCAGTGGCGAAACTCGGACCGGCCACTCCTGCCCGTTATGTGACCCGCGCGTCGGGCGGCGTGGCACTGAACAGGGCCGATGCCCCGGGCGCGACCGCCAGCCGCCGGCCCCGCCGGCCCGTGGCTGTCGGGAAGCCGCCACGCCCCCGAAGCAGCCCGGCCGCGCCCCGGCCCGTCAACGGGCGCGGCCGATCCCGCCGATGGGCGCTTGAAGGCCGTCGACGGGCGTGACCAGGCCGTTGACGTGCGCTCCGGGCCGTCGACGGGCGGGCTCCGGGCCGTCGACGGGCGGGCTCCGGGCCGTCGACGGGCGCGGCCGGGCCGCCGGGCAACCCCGTCAGGCCGTCAGGCCGGCCGCCGCCACTCGTCGGCGAGGACCGACCAGATGTCGATGTCGACGCGCCCGCCCGGCCCGGGGACCGCCTGGCGCAGCGTGCCGTCGCGGCGCATGCCCAGGCGGCGGGCGACGGCGATGCTGCGGGCGTTGCGCGGGTTCGTCCGCCACTCGACCCGGTGGATGCCCCGCTCCCGCACCGCCCAGTCGACGATCAGACCGGCGGCGCGGGTGATCAGGCCCCGCCCCTGCGCGGCCGGCTCCAGCCAGCAGCCCGCCTCGCACACACCGAGGGCGGTGTCGAACGAGACGAACATGACCCCGCCGACCAGCGTCGGTTGCTGCGGGACCGGCCCCGTGAGCCAGATGCCCCAGATCCCGCCGGCGTCGCGGGCCCCCGCGTCGGCGTACCGTTGCAGGACGGCCCGCGCGGACGCGAGGTCGGTGGCCACGAACGACCGTCCCACCCAGGGCGCGATGTGTTCCCGGGCCCGGTCGAGGTGGCCGAGGAACTCCTCGGCGCGCCACGGCTCCAGCGGACGCAGCTCGGCGTCGGCGGTCAGGGGGCGAGCGAACACCGAACCTCCCGGGGGCGCGGAGCGGACCGGTCCAGCAGACCATACCCGGGCGCGCGGCCGCACCCGGCCCACCCGGAGCGGCCGGACCAGCGGGTCAGTCGCGCAGCAGGTCGGCGTGGGCGGCGCGGAGCCGGGCCAGCGCCGGGTCGCTGCCAGGGGCGACCCGGCGGTCGAGCTCGGCCCAGACCTCGGCGAGCGCCTCGGTGACGGCCCGCAGCTCGGCGGCGTGCCGACGGCTGCTCTGCCGGTGCGACTCCTCCAGGCGGCGGGCCCAGCCCGCCGTCACCGTGGCGAGCCGGTCGGCGTCGGCCCGCGCCTGGGCCGCGCTGCGGGCGGCGGAGGCGGGCACGATCGCGGCGATCGGGCGGGGGTCGCCGTCGCGGGTGACCAGGGTGACCGTGTCGGTCAGCTCGGCCATCGCGACGAGTTGGGTCAGCCGGGTGCGGGTCTCGCGCAGCGACAGGACACGCGGCGGGGTGGGCTCGTGAGCCAGTGCGGGAGCAGCCATGACTCCATACTGCGACCGGGGTATGACAAGAACCGTCCACGGTGGCCGGTCAAGGGCTGCCCGGCCGCCCGGACGAGGATGTCGACCCACCGGCGGCACCGCTCGGCGACGGTCGACTCGTCGTACAGGTCCGTCGAGCCGCAGGTCACCCACCGCGCGACGATCTTGCCCGGCGGACGGGCGAGTTTCGATGGCGCGCCGGGGTCTGCGGGGTGCCCCTACCCGCCCGGGCTCAGGTACCGGGCCGGGACCGCGTCGGTCAGCCACACGCCGTTGGCGCTGCGGTGGAACGCGTACCCGTCGCGGACCATCGCCGCCGCGTCCACGGTGAGCACCACGACCGGCCCGCCGCGTCGGGCGCCGACCCGGCGGGCCGTCTCGACGTCGGCCGACAGGTGTACGTGGTGCCGGCCGCCCCGGTGCAGCCCGGTGGCCCGGATCGAGTCGAGGACGGCGGCGGCGGTGCCGTGGTAGAGCAGCGGGGGCGGCTCGACCGCCGGCAGTCCCAGCTCGACGGGGATCGAGTGGCCCTGGTTGGCGCGGATCCGCTCGACCCCGTCGGGGCCGCGTTCGACCGCGAAGCGCTGCTTGTCGTTGCCGGCCACGACCGCGTCGAGGTCGGGCCGCCCCACCCGCAGGGCGGCGAGGAGGTCGTCGACCGGCACCCAGCCGGCCCCGTCCGGTGCGAGGCCGAGGCGGTACGGCTCGTGCCGCAGCGCCTTCGACATCCGCTTGCTCAACTTGACCATGGTGCGGTGGTCCATGGCGGCATTGTGGTCGCCGCCGTCGCGCGGCTCCACCCGATTACCGGGCGGGCGGCTGCTAGCCTCTCGCCGTCGGGGCGCAACCAGCAGCGGGAGGCCGACCGTGCCCAGGGAGACCGGACGCACCCTCGTCGCGTCGAACAAGAAGGCCCGCCACGACTACGACATCCTCAAGACGTACGAGGCGGGGCTGGTGCTCGCCGGCACCGAGGTGAAGTCGCTGCGCGCCGGGTACGTGTCCCTGGTCGACGCCTTCGCCCAGGAGCACGACGGCGAGCTGATGCTGCACGGCCTGCACATCGCCGAGTACGGCTTCGGCAGCTGGACCAACCACCAGCCCCGGCGCACCCGCAAGCTGCTGCTGCGCCGCATCGAGATCGACCGGATCCTCGACCGGGTACGCGAGGGCGGGCTGACGCTCGTGCCGCTGTCGCTGTACTTCTCCAACGGCTGGGCGAAGGTGGAGCTGGGGCTGGCCCGGGGCCGGCGGTCGTACGACAAGCGGCAGGCGCTCGCGGAGCGCGACGCCAAGCGCGAGATCGCCCGGGAGCTGGGCCGCCGCCTCAAGGGCGCCCAAGCTCGCCGCCGGTAGGCACGACGGCCCCCGGCGGCGAGCCCGGTCAGCCCTTCACGCAGACCACCTGCCTGAGGTGGGCGACGACCTCGACCAGGTCCTCCTGCTGCGCCATCACCTGCGTGATGTCCTTGTACGCGGCCGGGATCTCGTCGACCACCCCGGCGTCCTTGCGGCACTCCACCCCGGCGGTCTGCGCCGCCAGGTCGGCGGTGCTGTACGTCCGCTTCGCCTGCCCGCGCGACATCCGCCGTCCCGCCCCGTGCGAGGCGGAACAGTACGCGTCGGGGTTGCCCCTGCCGCGCACGATGTACGACCCGGTGCCCATCGACCCGGGGATGATGCCCAGGTCACCCGCGCCGGCCCGGATCGCGCCCTTGCGGGTGACCAGCACGTCCACCCCGTCGTAGGTCTCCTCGGCGACATAGTTGTGGTGGCAGCTGATCGGCTCGTCGAAGCCGACGTGACCGACCGCGTCGCGGACCACGCCGCAGAGCAGGGCCAGCATCAGCGCGCGGTTGCGCCGGGCGTACTCCTGTGCCCACCACAGGTCCCGCCGGTACGCCGCCATCTCGGGGGTGCCGGCGAGGAACACCGCGAGGTCCCGGTCGGGCAGCCCGGCGTTGTGCGGCAGCCGCCGCGCGACGCCCATGTGCCGCTCCGCCAGCTCCTTGCCGATGTTGCGGGAGCCGGAGTGCAGCATCAGCCAGACCCGGCCGGCGTCGGGCCCGCCGGACTCGAGGCAGACCTCGATGAAGTGGTTGCCGCCGCCGAGGGTGCCCAGCTGCTGCCGGGCGCGGCCCTCCAGCGGGGCCACCCGCTCGTCCAGGGTGGCGAAGCGCGCCCAGAAGTCGGCCCAGCCGCGCTGCTCCAGCCCCCGCACCCGGCGCGGGTCGACCGGGTCGTCGTGCCTGGCGAAGCCCACCGGGATCGCGGCCTCGATCGCCGAGCGCAGCCCGGCGAGGTCGTCGGGCAGGTCGGCGGCGGTCAGCGAGGTGCGCACGGCCGACATGCCGCAGCCGATGTCCACGCCGACGGCGGCCGGGGAGACCGCCTGCCGCATCGCGATCACCGAGCCGACGGTCGCGCCCTTGCCGAAGTGGACGTCGGGCATGACGGCGACGCCCTCGACCCACGGCAGCGCGCCGATGTTGCGCAACTGCCGGGCGGCCTGCGGCTCGATCGCGTACGGGTCGGTCCAGACCCGGACGGGCGCGCGGGTGCCGTGCAGCGGGGTGAAGGCCATCGTGTCTCTCCTCGTCGGACGAGGAGTCTCTCCCCGTCGGATGAGGAAAGGTAGGCCGGGGGCGGGACGACCGGCAACGGATAATCGGCGACCGACGCCCCGGCGTCAGGCGTGGGTCGGGTGCTCGGCGACCGGCTCGGAGACGTGGTCGAGGAACGGGAAGCGGGCCCGCAGCTCGCCGAGGCTCGCCCCGCCGCGCCAGGCGTCGGCGATCCGCACGACCTGGTCCAGGTCGGTGGTGTCGCCGTCGGCCCGGCTGCCGTCCGCGCCCGAGATGTCGACCATGAAGTAGCGGGCCTGCGAGCCCAGGCCCACGCAGATGGCGCCCCGTTCGGAGCGCAGCTCGGCGCACGTGAACCGGCCCCGCCCCTGCTCGGGGGCGCTGATGCGGCCCACGTCGGCCTGGCACCGGGTCGCGGCCAGGGCCAGCGCGGACGCGAGCCCGCCCAGCTCGACCAGGTCGGGGTAGAGGCGCACACCCAGCGCCGTCGACACGTCGGTCACCACTGACTCCCACTTCTCTGTGACGGATCCAGCAGCGCGGACGTTACAGCCTGGTAAACCCGGCAGCTACCCTCGCGGACGACTCGGGACGAAATTCCTGCGCCGACCGGACCAAGGTCCCGCCCCGGCCGGCGGGCTCCGCCCGCGTCGCCGCGGCCTTCCGGCGCGTAGCATCCACGCCCATGGCATTGATCCGGTGCAACTTCCACTCCGAGGCGCTGGGCATGGGCTCCTCGATGACGGTGCTCCTGCCGGACCCGGCCGGTGCCGGGATCGGGCTGGCCGGCGGCGCGCCGGCCGGCGACCCGCCCGTGCTGTATCTGCTGCACGGCCTCAGCGACGACGACACGATCTGGACCCGGCGCACCTCCATCGAGCGGTACGTCGCGCCGCTCGGCCTGGCCGTGGTGATGCCGCAGGTGGGACGGAGCTTCTACACCGACGAGGAGAACGGCAACCGGTACTGGACGTTCCTCAGCGAGGAGCTGCCCGAGGTCTGCCGCTCGTTCTTCCGGCTGTCCGACCGGCGGGAGGACACCTTCGTCGCCGGCCTGTCGATGGGCGGATACGGCGCGGTCAAGTGGGCGCTGCGCGAGCCGGGGCGGTTCGCGGCGGCGGCGAGCCTGTCGGGGGCGCTGAACGTCGCCCACCGGCAGGACCACTCCACCCACCCGATGGACCCGGCGGTGTGGCGCACCGTCTTCGGCGACCGCACGGTGCCCGGCAGCGACGACGACACGGTGGCGCTGCTGGAACGCGCCGGCGACGACCTGCCGGCCCTCTACGTCGCCTGCGGCACCGAGGACTTCCTGTTCGACGACAACACCCGGTTCGTCGAGACGGCCCGGCGGCGGGGCGTGCCGCTGACCGTGGACTTCTCCCCCGGCGACCATGACTGGGCGTACTGGGACACGAAGATCTCCGACGTGCTGGCCTGGCTGCCGCTGCGCGCCCCCGTCACCCGGTCACAGTGACGAGCGGGCCACCGGGAAGTCGAAGTACGTGTCGGGGTACGGCTCGTCGGCGTACCGGTAGTGCCACCACTCGCGCGGATAGTTGGTGAAGCCGGCATCGGCCATCAGCCGCACCAGCAGCTCCCGGTTGTCCCGGGCGACGCCGGTGATCCGGCGGTCGGCGGTGTGGGCGCGCGGGTCGAAGCAGTCGAAGCCGGTGCCCATGTCGACGCTGTTGTCCGCGAAGCGCTCCCCCGCCGGGGCGGTGCACGCGACCAGCGGCGCGTCGGGCGCGTACGAGGGCTGCTCGGGCGGCGGGTCGGGCACGAGCGTCACGTCGACCGTGCTGC
This sequence comes from Micromonospora sp. DH13, assembly GCF_020873825.1. Classification (NCBI taxonomy): domain Bacteria; kingdom Bacillati; phylum Actinomycetota; class Actinomycetes; order Micromonosporales; family Micromonosporaceae; genus Micromonospora; species Micromonospora sp. DH13. The sequence continues at coordinate 185,208 of NZ_JAHWGR010000001.1, read as the reverse complement.
CCCGGCTGTGTGCGGTGGGCGCGCCGAGGTAGCCGTCGGCGAACAGCCGCGACTTGGCCACGTCGGGGTAGAACTCGGCCTTCGTCTGCTGCTCGCCGGGCCGCCCCGCCCAGGCGACGAAGTCGTCGACGGCGCGTTGGGGCCGGTAGCAGTCGTACACCTTCAGCCGGCGGCCGGTGGCGCGGGCGGCCTGCTGCACCCGGCGCAGCGCCTCGGCGGCGGGCCGGGTGAGCAGGCACAGCGGCTCCCGGTAGCCGGCGATCGGCCGGCCGACGAAGTTGTGGGCGGTCGCGTACCGGATGTCGGTGACGACGGTCGGGTCCACGTCGGACAGGTCGACGAACCCGGCCGGGGCGCGTGGCTCGGTGGCCGTCGGGGTGACCGGGGCGGACGGGGTCGGCTCCGGGCGCTGCGGCGCGGGGCAGCCGGGCAGCAGCGCGGCGACCGCCACGACGACCACGGCCGGCACGGCGGCGCGGCGGGACCGGATGGACCGATCCGCCCCGCGCCGCCGCCCCATACCCACCGTTCTAGCAGCAGCTACGCCCGGTTCGCGGCAACCTGCCGGATCCGCGCCCGGCGCGGGGGTCAGCGCCCGCGCACCGCCCGACGGATCTCCACCGGCAGCGCGGGCGCGCCGTCGACCGGGGCCGGGTCCTCGGGCGTGGGGGCGATCCCGCCGGCGGCGATCCGGTCCAGGGTGGCCAGGCCGGCGGCGTCCACCTCGCCGAAGACGGTGTAGTTCGGGCGCAGCGCCGAGTCCGCGTACACCAGGAAGAACTGGCTGCCGTTGGTGTCGGGGCCGGCGTTGGCCATGGCGAGCAGGCCCCGGGCGTAGACGCGGCGCTCACCCGTCGGGTCCGTCGGCGCGGGCGGCAGGTCGGTGGGCAGCTCGTCGGCGTACCGGTAGCCCGGCCCGCCCTCGCCGGTGCCCGACGGGTCGCCGCACTGCAGCACGCTCAGCGTCGGGTACGCGGTGAGCCGGTGGCACGGCGTGCGGTCGTAGAACCGGTGCCGGGCCAGGTGCAGGAAGCTCTGCACGGTGCAGGGGGCCTGCTCGCGGTCGAGGGTCAGCCCGATCGGGCCGTGGTTGGTGCGCAGCGTGACCCGCACGGTGCCGTGGTCGGGCGTCCGGCGGGGGTCGGGCGGCAGCGGGACGGGCCGGGCCGGCGGCTCGTCGGGGGTCTCGGTGTACGCGCACGGCCCGGGGGTCGTCTGCGGCGGTGCCTCGGCGACGGCTCCCCCGGTGGCCGACCGCGGCGCGGCGACGGCGACGGCGGCGCTGCCGCCGACCAGGCCCGTGGCGAGCAGCGCGACCCCGGCGAGCCGGGGCAACGCCCGTGGCCGGCGGGGACGGGCCGGGGGCGGCGGGACCGGCTGCCGGCGGGATGACCTCGACACGTGGCGTCCTCCTGGGCTCGTGACTCCAGAAAGATCGCAGTCTATGGATCGGGTCGCCCTCCTGTCGACGGCGACACGCGCCGGGACTCCGGCGACGGCGGCGAGGCGGTGCCGGCGAGCCAGACCCCGACCACGATGGCCACCACCGCCAGGGCCAGCACGGCGACCCGGGGCCCGCCCAGGGTGATCGTCTCCCGGAACGCGGTCACCCCGAGCACCACGCTCACCACCGGGTCGGCGAGGGTGAGCGCGGTGAGCGGAGCGGCGATCCGGCCGCTCTGGAAGGCGCTCTGGTTGATCACCAGCCCGGTCAGGGCGACCACGGCCGAGGCGGGCAGCAGCGGGTCGACCACGAGGGCGCGCAGATCGCCGTGGAAGCCGCCGGTCAGCGCCTTGACCAGGGCCGCGGCGACGCCGTACAGGGTGCCGGCGGCGAAGCCGAGCAGCGCGCCCCGGGCCGCCCCGGTGACCAGCGCCGACAGCGCCAGCGCGACCGCGACGACCCCGCCCACGCCCAGCGCCACCCGCCACCAGGCGCCCGCCGTCGGCGCCGGGATGCCCGCCTGCGGCTCGGCGGCCGTCAGGAATGCCGCCAGGCCGACCAGGCCCACCGTCGCGCCGAGCAGGTCCCGCGCCCCCGCCCGGCGCCGGTTCCAGCCGGCCTCGATCAGGATCGCCATGAACAGGCCGCTGGCCATCAGCGGCTGGACGAGCGCCAGCGGCCCGAACCGCAGCGCCACCGCCTGCAGGCCGACGCCGGCGACGTCGGGTGCCCAGCCGAGCCGCCACAGGCGCGTGCGCAGCAGCCGCAGCAGCAGCCGGGGGTCGAGCGGGTGGTGCCGCCGCTGGCGCTTCGCGGCCCGCTGGTGCATGGTCGTGGACACCGCGAAGCAGAACGCGGCGCCCAGGGCGCACGCCACCGCCAGGGTCATGGCCCCGGCACCCGGTGCTCGCCGAGCGGGCCCACGGTCCAGCCCCGGCGGCGGCACTCCGCCAGCAGCCGGGGCAGGGCGGCGAGGGTGGCCCGCCACGCGCCGGGGGCCGCGGCGCAGTCCGCGTCGTGCAGCAGGACGGTGTCGCCGCCGGCCAGCCGGGCGGTGACGGTGTCGAAGACCGAGTCGGGGGTCGCCGACGCCGTCCAGTCGCGGCCCCAGCGGGCCCACAGCACGGGCGTCAGCCCGAGCCGCACGCTCGCCAGCAGCGCCGGGCCGGTCAGCACCCCGTACGGTGGGCGGAAGAAGCGTGGGGCCCGGCCGGTGGTGGCCTCGACCAGTGCCCGGGCCCGGGCCAGGTCCCGGTAGGTGGCCAGCGGGCACCGGCCCAGCAGGTTGCGGTGGTCCCAGCCGTGCACGGCGACCTCGTGCCCGGCGGCGACGAGGTCCGCCGCCAGCCAGGGCGACCGCACGAGCATCGTGCCCAGCACGAAGAACGTGGCCCGCGTCCGATGCTCGGCGAGCGCGTCGAGGAACCGGGGGGTGGACTCGGGGTCGGGCCCGTCGTCGAAGGTCAGGGCGATCCGTCCGGGCCGGCCCGCGCCGCCGAGTCGGGGGAAGAGCCGGCGGCGCACCGGCCCCACGGCGGTGGTCGTGGGGCCGAGGTGGGCGGCGAGCGCGACCGCCGCGGCACCGGCCAGCGCGAGGGCGGGCCGGCGCGGCCCGCGCGGCGCGGTCACCGCCCGCCCGTCCACCGGATCGAGGGCAGCACCGTGGCCAGCACGCCGACCGCCTCGTCCACCGCGTCGAGCACGGCCCTCCTCCTGCGGTACGCGGCGCAGCCGGCGCCGGCCTGCCGCCCCACCTCGTCGGCGACCAGGCCGGCGGGGTCCGCCCAGCCGCCCGTCCACCCGTCGGGGTCCGGCGGCTGCGACGCGGCCAGCGCGGCCACCGCCCGCCGCAGCTGCTCGGCGGACGGGGCCCAGCGGGTCAGCCCGGCGGCGGCGAGGACCGTGGCGTTGGCCCGGCCGTGTCCCGGCAGGGGGCGGTAGGTGATCACCGGCACCCCGCAGCTCAGCGCCTCCTGGCAGGTCAGCCCGCCCGCGTTCTCCACCACCACGTCCACGGCCCGCATCAGCGTGGGCATGTCGTCGACCCAGCCGAGGACGTGCGGGGTGAGCCCCCGCAGCCGCTGGCGCAGGGTGGCGTTGCGGCCGCAGACGACCACGGTGCGCACTCCGTCGGCCGCGGCCACGTCGGCGACGGTCGCCTCGATGTCGCCCGTCCCCCACGCACCGGCCACGATCAGCACGAGCCGTTCCCGCTCCGGCAGCCCGAAGCGCCGCCGCGCCGCGCGGCGACTCGTCCCCGTCGCCGCCGGGAAGTCGACCGAGACCAGTGGGGCGACCGTGCGCACGTCGAGCGACCCGGCGGCTCCCGACGCGTCGTGCCGGGCGTGCCGCAGGGTGCAGTAGATGTCGACGCCGGGCGCGACCCAGGTGGGGTGCACGACGAAGTCGGTGACGTAGGTGACCAGTGGGACGGGGAGCAGCCCGCTGCGGCGCAGCGGGCCCAGGAGCTGGTTCGCGAACGGATACGTGGTGACGACCGCGCGGGTGCCGGACGGTACGGCCCGCCGGGCGCGCCCGCGCAGCGGCGCGAGCGCGCCCCGCAGGACGGCCACCACGAGCCGGGACCGGCCGGTGATGGTGAACAGCGCGTCGTATCCCCACGGCGCCCAGCGCAGCACGCCCCGGTACGCCTCGCGGAACATCCACCGCGCCGGGCGGGGCAGGAGGTCGAGGAAGTTCACCCGGTGCACCGCGAAGCCCCGGTCGGCGAGCCGACGGGTCAGCTCGGCGGCGGCCGAGTCGTGCCCGGCCCCCACGTCCGCCGACACGACGACGATCGTTCCCCGGTGCTGCGCGTTCACCGCGCGCGCTTACCCGTTCGGCGGGGCTTGACTCCCGTCCGGCGTCCCGGGTCGGCGCGGGAGCGTCAGGCCCGGCGTCGGCGGCGGTGCAGGAGAACGGCGGCGAGCAGGCCGACCAGCGCGGCGGCCGCGGCGACGAACGGCCAGGACGCCGCCCAGCCCCGCGGGGCGACCCGGTGGGCGGCCACCGCGCGGGGCTCGGGGGTGATCGCCGCGCCGACCGTCGGGGACGCCACGGGGGCACCGTTTGCGGCCGTCTCCCCCGGCGCGACGAGGCGGCCCACCGAGGCGTCGCGGGGCAGCGAGAAACCCCAGTCCAGCAGCGTGGCACCCTGCTCCCAGCCGCGCATCGGCTGGGGCTCGGCGCCGAGCAGGGTGACCACGAGCCGCCGGCCGCCGCGCTGCGCCGCGCCCACGTAGGTGTGCCGGGCGTAGTCGGTGAAGCCGGTCTTGCCGCCGAGCGCGCCCGGGTAGCGGTAGATGAGCTGGTTCTCGTTCTGGATCTGGAAGCCCTTCTGACGCAGCGCGGGCTGGTCGGGAATCCGGGCCTGCTCGGTCAGCGCGTACCGGCGGAAGGTGGGATCGGCGAAGCAGACCCGGGCGATCAGCGCCAGGTCGTAGGCGCTGGTGAACTGGCCGGGCCCGTCCAGGCCGGACGGGGTCACCGCGTGGGTCTGCAGGGCGCCGAGGCGGCGGGCCTCCGCATTCATCGCCCGCACCCCGCCGGCCGCGCCGTCGGGGCCGGCGATCAACCGGGCCAGCACGTTCGCTGCCTCGTTGCCCGACTGCAGCAGCAGCCCCAGGAAGACGGTCTCGACGGTGTAGCGGCCGCCCTCCAGCAGGCCCACCGCCGAGCTGCCGGGGGCGATGTCCAGGTCCTCGTGGGTCACCGTGACGACCCGCTTCGGGTCGAGCTTCGGCAGCGCGGTGGCGGTCAGCAGGAGCTTCTGCACGCTGGCCGGCGTGGCGTACTCGTGTGGGCCGCAGCCGCCGAGCACCGCCCCGGTGTCCAGGTCGGCGACCAGCCAGGAGGTGGCGGTGACCGCCGGTGGCGCGGGCGCGTCGACCGGCACGACGAGGGCCGGGGTCGCCAGTGCCGGGCCGCCCACCGTCTGGTGCAGCGGCACCGACGGCGGGGGCGTGGGCCGTGGGGAGCGCTCCACCCGCGGTGCCTGCGCCCTGGGGCAGGGCACCGGGGCCGCGGGCGCGGCGGCCCGGCCGCTCGGGTCGGCGTGGACCGGCGCGGGCGCCCCGGACGTGCCGAGGACGACGGCGGCGGCGAGGGCCAGCACCGGTGCTCTCATGCCCTGCACCCTAACGGTGCGGCCGGTCGCTGTCCGGCGGACGCGCGCCGGAGGCGGGGTGTTCTCGCGTTCGACGCGGGCGGGCCGGCGGGTGCCGAAAATTCGCCGGGGAAAGGGTTGAACGATCGCCGCCGAAGATCCGTACTCACCGGCGAAGGAAAACGGGTCGTCCACGATCGCCATGCCGGGGCGGTCACGACGTGTCCGCTTGTCCGTGGAACCGTCCGGAACCATTCCGGGAACGGGCGTGACGCCGTTCCCACCGGCCGGTCTCCGGTTTCTTTCAATCGTCACGGCACACCGCCGGCGACGCGTTCGGGAATTGACGCCGGACGCTGCGGCGGTCAGGACAAGGAGAGGTGCATGGTCAGGCGCACGCGAAAGAATGCCGTCCTGAAGCTCGGCGGGGTCGGTGCCTTCGCGGCACTGGTGCTCGGTGCCGGGCTGTCGCTGGCGTCCGCCGGCGAGAACACGGCGACGGCGGTGTCGGTCACCTGTCCGACCGTGGCCGACAAGCTGGGCGCGGTGCCGGCGGCCGCGAAGGCGGGGGTGGACCAGGAGCTGCGCAACCTGGAGACCCAGATCGCCAACGTCAACGCCCGGCTGGCCCGCGAGCCGGGGGCCGCGTCCGGCCAGCTCAACGACATCGCCGGCAAGCGCCGGGCCGTGCTCGACCGGATCCGGCTGAACATCACCCGGGTCGGCGGCACCGCCCCCGCCGGCCTCGACCAGCTCGCCACCTGCACGCTGCGCAACGGCGCGGCCCCGGCCAACGCGGGCGCCAACAACGGCAACGCCGGCAACTCCGGCAACAACGGCGCGGTCGCGGCCGGTGGCGCGCAGACCGTGAACTGCCCGGACGTGCGCGGCCAACTGCCCGCCGTGCCGGCCGGCGCGACGGCGGGGGTCCAGCAGGAGCTGGCGAACCTGGACCGGGAGATCGCCGCCGCGAACGCCCGACTCGCCCAGCTCGCCGTGAAGCCCGAGGGGGGCCCGAACTTCGTCAACAACGCCATCCTCGGCCCGCTGAAGAGCAAGCGGATCGCCGTGCTCGACCGGATCGCGCTCAACATCGCGCGGGCCGGCGGGCAGCGCCCCGACCTGTCCAGCCTCGCCACCTGCGGCCTCAACGCCGCCGGGGCGGGCAACGCGGCCGGCGGCAACAACGCGGCCGGCGGCAACAACGCGGGCAACGGCAACGCGGGCAACAACGGCGGTAACGCGGGGGCCGGCAACAACGCGGGCAACAACGGCGGTAACGCCGGCAACGGCAACAACGGCGGCAACGTCGGCGTGGCGCAGACGGTGAACTGCCCGAACGTGCGCAACCAGGTCGGCGCCGTGCCCGCTGCCGCCGCCGGCCAGGTGCAGAGCGAGCTGAACCAGCTCGACCAGCAGATCGCCGAGGCCAACGCCCGCCTCGCCCAGCTCGCGGTCCGCCCGGAGGGCGGTCCGAACTTCGTCAACAACGCCATCCTCGGCCCGCTGAAGGACAAGCGGGTGGCGGTGCTCAACCGGATCGCCACCGACATCGGCCGGGTCACCGGCCAGCGCCCCGACCCGCGTCTGGACCTGGCCACCTGCGGCCTGAACTGACCGACGGGCAGGCGCACTTCCGCGGGCCCCGCCCGGTGGACCCCCACCGGGCGGGGCCCGCCGCGTCCGCCGGGTGCCGGGCCTCCCGGCGGGATGTCTGCGCTTTGAGACTTTTCCACCCTCAAAAGCTGCCGAGCGGGAACAGCGTCGAGAAAAGTCTTCACGGACGGTCGAATGAGACAATTGAAGCGACAAGGCCCCGGGGCGACCGCCGGTCGGAGTCGCCCCGCCCGTCGCTCGCGTGAAGGGTTCGCATGACGCAGCCAGCACGGTCCATCGCCGACAGCCACGACATGATCGAGGTACGCGGCGCCCGGGAGAACAACCTCGCCGCCGTCTCGGTGGACATCCCCAAGCGCCGCCTGACCGTCTTCACGGGCGTCTCCGGCTCGGGGAAGTCCTCGCTCGTCTTCGGCACCATCGCCGCCGAGTCGCAGCGGATGATCAACGAGACGTACAGCGCCTTCCTCCAGTCGTTCATGCCCAGCCTGTCCCGGCCCGACGTCGACTCGCTGCGCAACCTCAGCGCCGCGATCGTCGTCGACCAGGAGCGGATGGGGGCGAACTCGCGGTCGACCGTCGGCACCGCGACCGACGCGTACGCGATGCTGCGCATCGTCTTCAGCCGGCTGGGGCAGCCGCACGTCGGCCCGGCCGGCGCGTTCAGCTTCAACCTCGCCGAGGGGATGTGCCCCACCTGCGAGGGGCTCGGCCGGGTCTCCGACCTCGCCGTCGACCAGCTCGTCGACGTGGAGCGCTCGCTCAACGACGGGGCGATCACCGTGCCGAACTTCGCGGTCGACTCCTGGTACTGGCAGACGATCGTCGGCTCCGGCCTGTTCGACCCCGACGTCAAGCTCCAGGACTTCACCGCGCAGCAGTGGCAGGACTTCCTGCACAAGCCGGCCACCAAGATGAAGGTCGGCAACCACACCATCACCTACGAGGGCTTGGCGGTGAAGGTCCGCCGGCTCTACCTGAGCAAGGACAAGGAGCCGACGCAGCCGCACATCAAGGCGTTCGTCGAGCGGGCGGTGACGTTCGCGACCTGCGGCGACTGCGCCGGCACCCGGCTCAACCGGGCCGCCCTGTCCGCGCGGATCGCCGGCCGCAACATCGCCGAGTGCAGCGCGATGCAGATCAGCGACCTCGCCGCGTTCGTGCGCGGCATCGACGACCCGTCGGTGGCGCCGCTGGTGGGCAACCTGCGGGAGCTGCTCGACTCGCTGGTCGAGATCGGCCTGGGCTACCTCAGCCTCGACCGCGAGTCGGGCAGCCTCTCCGGCGGTGAGGCCCAGCGGGTCAAGATGGTCCGGCACCTCGGGTCCAGCCTCACCGACGTCACGTACGTCTTCGACGAGCCTACGGTCGGGCTGCACCCGCACGACATCGCCCGGATGAACGGCCTGCTGCTGCGCCTGCGCGACAAGGGCAACACGGTCCTGGTGGTCGAGCACAAGCCGGAGACGATCGCGATCGCCGACCACGTGGTCGACCTCGGCCCGGGGGCCGGCCCGGACGGCGGCCGGATCTGCTACGCCGGGGACGTCGCCGGCCTACGTCGCGCCGACTGCCTGACCGGCCGGCACCTCGACCACCGGGCGCGCCTGCGGGAGCACGTCCGCACGCCCACCGGGCACCTGCCGATCCGCGGCGCCGACCTGCACAACCTGCGCGACGTCGACGTCGACCTGCCGCTCGGCGTGCTGACCGTCGTCACCGGCGTGGCCGGCTCCGGCAAGAGTTCGCTGATCCACGGCTCGCTGCCCCGCCGGGAGGGGGTGGTCGTCGTCGACCAGTCCCCCATCCGCGGCTCCCGGCGCAGCAACCCGGCCACCTACACCGGCCTGCTCGACCCGGTCCGGGCCGCCTTCGCCAGGGCCAACAAGGTCAGGCCGGCCCTGTTCAGCGCCAACTCCGAGGGCGCCTGCCCGAAGTGCCGGGGCATCGGCGTCGTCTACACCGACCTCGCGATGATGGCCGGGGTCGCCTCGGTGTGCGAGGAGTGCGAGGGTCGCCGGTTCACCCCGCAGGTGCTCGCGTACACGCTGCGCGGCAAGAACATCAGCGAGGTGCTCGGCATGTCGGTGACCGAGGCGCGCGACTTCTTCCCGACCGGGCCGGCCCGGTCGGTGCTGGACCGCCTGGCCGACGTCGGCCTGGGCTACGTCGGCCTCGGCCAGCCGCTGACCACCATCTCCGGGGCGAGCGGCAGCGGCTCAAGCTGGCCATCCACATGGGCGAGAAGGCGCACACCTACGTGCTGGACGAGCCCACCACCGGCCTGCACCTGGCCGACGTCGACAAGCTGCTGGCCCTGCTGGACCGGCTGGTCGACGCCGGCAACACCGTGGTCGTCATCGAGCACCACCAGGCGGTGATGGCGCACGCGGACTGGATCGTCGACCTCGGCCCGGGTGCCGGGCACGACGGCGGCCGGATCGTGTTCACCGGCACCCCGGCCGACCTGGTCGCCCACGGGGACACGCTCACCGCCACCCACCTGCGCGAGTACGTCGGCCGGTGAGGCCGGGTCGGGTCCACCGCCGCCGTCGGCCCCGGTGGACCCGACCCGCCCCTGGGCGGGCGCGCGGGGGCTACCGGTAGACGGTCCCCGTCCCGGCGTCGCGGATGGCCCCGGACAGGTTGCCGGTGAGGTTGTTGCCCGGCCCCACGACCGTCGCCACGCAGCCCGGGGAGGCGATGTTCAGGCCGTACCGCTGGGTCCTGACGGCCTGGGAGTCGGTGGCCACGTTGCCGGTGACCACGTTGCCGGCGCAGGGCACCGCCGTCGCCGTGGTGATCCGGATGCCGTCGCGGCCGGCGGTGTCGTCGGCGCTGTTGGTGACCTGGTTGTCGACGAGGTGGTTGTCGTTGCCGCCGTCGACGTTGATGCCGTCCTGGCCGGCCTGGTCGATCCGGTTGCCGCTGACGACGTTGTGGTCGGCGGTCTTGTTGGGCTGGTCGGCGGTCGGCGAGGAGCGGTTGATCTGCACCCCGTGCCCGCCCACGTCGGTGATCACGCAGCCGGTGACGGTGTCCCCGCTGGTGGCCAGCAGCTCGATGCCGTCGCTGGCGGTGCCGCTGACCTGGCAGTCGCGCACCGTGTTGCCCATCGAGGTCCAGGTCTGGTTCTTGCCGTCGAAGACGATGCCCCGCCCCCGCGACGCGGTCACCCGCACCCGCTCGACCAGCATGTTGTTGCCGTCGTCGAAGTCGAGGGCATCGCTGGTGGTGCGCGGCGGGCCACCGGCCGACACGGTGAGGTCGCGGACCACCCCGCGATCCATCCCCTTGGTGTTGAACGGCTCCGTGTCCGCCGCAGCGGAGCTGGAGTTGCGGATCAGCGTCAGGTCCATCCCCGCCCCGGCGAAGGTGACGTTGCGCAGGCCCTCCAGCTTGAAGTACTCCGTGCCCAGGTCGAACGTGCCGGCGGTGAACGCGATCGTGCCGCCGCCGAGCCGGTTCACGTCGGCCGCCGCGCTCTCCACCACGCTCTTGAGGCTGCCCGTCCAGGTCTGCCCCGTCACCTCGGACACGGCGCTGTAGGTGGTGGCCCCGACGCGGCTGATCGTGTATGGCGACGGGTTCGGCGGCGCGGGGACGATCAGTTGCGGCCGGCGGGACCCGACGCCCTCGCGGCTGGTGAGCCGGAAGCCGGTGTCGTTGCTCGTGCTGAGCGCCAGGGTCACCGGCCCGTCCCCGGTGACCAGCGACGACACGTCGACGGAGAGCCAGGTGTCGGCGGCGGTCGGGCCGCTGCTGGCGACGACGGGGCCGATCGGCGGGGCGTTCTGGTAGGTCAGCGTGTCCTCCCGCCAGTCGTCGGCGGAGACGCCGTGCACGCTCAGCCCGGTGCTGCTCGCGGTCTCGGCGTACAGCCGCAGCACCGCCGACGGCTCGTCGCCCGCGCCGGTCACGTCGAAGCGCAGGTACGCGACCTGGCGCGGCGATCCGTCGACCCGCAGCGAGACGGCCGTGCCGTCGTTGCGGGTCGGACGGGCGGCATCCACGGTGGCGTCGGCCACGGGGGTCAGGGTCGCCGCCGCGGCCGGCGCGGCGGGCCCCGCCAGGGCCGCGCCGGCCAGCAGCAGGACCGCCACCACGCGGCCCGCAGTCCTCCGGTGTTCACTTGTCATGTCTCCTCCAGCCCCATATGCACGAGGTCGGGGCGACGCCCGGTCGGGACGCCGCCCCGTCAGCTGTCCACGGGCGCCTCCACGTCGTGGTCGGCGCCGCGCTGCGCCGGTGGCACCGCGCCGTCCGGCGAGCGCCGGCGACGGAGGAACACCCACAGCGGCAGCAGCGCGAGTACGCCGCCGCTGGCCACCACGGCACCCCAGGCGGGCAGGCCCCAGTGGTCGTCGTGCTCCTGCTGGCTGTCCATCGCCACGTCGTGGTCGATGTCGACGCCCAGCAGCTCCGCCAGCACCTCCAGGTATCTCGCGCCGAACCGCTCGCTCGGTTCGACATGGGTGTTCTCGCTGAACTCGTTCCAACTGATCACGCCGAGCGCGTCGGGTTGGGACAGCCGTGCCGCGGCGAAGGACGCCCGCAACGTCTCGCCGTCGCGGCGGTCCACCTCCCGCTGCCCGCCGAGTTGACGGCCGTCGTACCCGGGGGCGACCGGGGCGATCCACAGCCCGCCGTGCAGGTGCACCGCCCGGGACATCGCCGCCAGCCGGTCCCGGGTGCGGCCGCCGACCGGGTCCGCCGACGACCAGTAGTACGCGTGACCGTCGAGCGCCGTGCCGTACGTCGCCACCTCCTCGGTCGACTTGGCGGCGCCGAGGACCAGCAGCCGCTGCCGTGCGGCGCGGACGGTGTCGGCGACCTCGGTGGCGGTGAACCGGTCGCTGCCGTTCCAGACGACCACCGGCTTGTCGAAGACGTCGAAGACCGGGTCGGCGGCGTACCGGTCGGCGAAGAGGCCGAGGTCGGCGCGGACGGTGGCCAGGGGCAGGGGCTTGCGGCTGAAGTCGAGCCCCTGGTAGACGATGCCGAGCCGGAAGTCCTCCGCCCGGGCCACCTCGACCAGCCTGGCCAGCCGGTCGTCGAGCTGCGGGGTGTGCTTCCAGGAGACCAGGAAGCCGGTCACCCCGGCCGCCTTGGCCATCCGCACATGCCGCCGCATGATCTCGGTGTCGTCGCTGGAGTACCGCCCGAGCTGCGGATAGTCGATCTTCGCCCGGTTCCAGGAGGTCGGGTTGAACCAGATGTAGTAGTGGGCGAGCACGGGCACCGGGGCGGCGGCGGACGGGGCCGGCGCGGGGCCGCCCGCCGCCCGGGCGGGCCGCGACGCGACCACGCCGACGACGGCGGCCACCAGCAGCACCGCCAGGACGGACCCGAGCCCGAGCCGCAGTGGCCGCCGCCACCGGCCGGTCCGCTGGTGCGCCGGGCGCGCCCGGCGGGGCAGCGGGATCCGCAGTCGCCGCCGCAGCGCCGGCCGGCCCACCAGGACCAGGCCGACGGCCACCCCGAGCACGCCGCACACCACCAGGGCCAGGTCGACGGCGCTGATCACGCTGAGCGTCACCTGCTGGTCGCGGCTGATGCTCACCGGCCGCCCGAAGGAGACCCCGCCGCCCAGCACGGTCACCGTGTAGGTGCCCCGGGGCAGGTCGGGCACCAGGACGGTGCCGTCGGCGGCGAACGGCAGCCGCTGCACGCGCCCGTCGGCGCGGGTGAGCCGGATGCCGTCGCCGGCCCGTCGGGCGAAGAACATGTCGTCGGCGGTGAAGGACACCTTGAAGAAGAGCAGCTCGATCAGCCAGTCCTGGCGTTCCCACGGGACGAACTTGTGGCCGGCCCGGTTCACCACCGAGGTGCCGTCGACCATGACGGTGTCGACCACGTAGTAGAGCTGCTTGGAGGCCAGGCCCCGGGGGCCCTGCTGGGTGCGGCTCTCCGCGACCCAGAGCGGCCGGGCCAGGTCCGCCCCGGTCAGCTCGATCACCTCGCCGGTGTTGCTGCGCAGCCGCATCTCGGTCACCCGGTCGACCGGGACCGGCGCGCCGTCGCGGTCGGCGTAGCGCCACGTGACGCGACGCTGCGTGCGCAGCCCCACCTCCACGGTGCGGCTGTGCACCCCGTGGTCGAGGCTGCCCCGGAACCGGTCGAGCAGCACCCGGCGGTCGGGGCTCACCTCGGTGGGCACCACCGTGAACCGCTGGTCCAGGCCGGTGAAGTTGCGCACCCGCACGCGCAGCCGCCCCTTGGGGTCGGAGCGGGCCGTGTTGCCGTCGACGGTGACGACCACCCCCTTGATCGGCGGCACCATCTGGATCTTCAACGTGCCGGGCAGCGCGGACGCGGGCGCGGCCACGGCGGGGGCCGGCAGGAGCAGCACCGCCAGCACGCCGAGCAGCAGCGGCAGCAGCCGCCGGGCGGTCACCGGTGCCTCCGCCGGCCGCGCAGCGCCGCCGCCGCGACCAGCGCCGCGACCAGGCCGACCGCGACGGCGTACGACGCGTAGACCGGCCGGGGGTCGGGACGGTGCACCGCCACCGGCACCCGCTCGGCGCTGAGCAGCACGCCGGGGCGCGGCGGCGCGGCGAAGTCGAACGCGCCCAGGAACGTCTGCGCCTTCGCGTCCCGGCTGGCCAGCGGCTTCACCCCCCAGTTGACCTCGATGAACTTCAGGGCGGAGGTGAAGTCGAGGGTGGTCGAGTCGACGTACCCCCGGCGGGCGTACGGGCTGACCAGCAGCGCCGGCACGCGGAAGCCGTAGCCGTAGCGGTCGACCTGCGGCGGGGTGACGTGGTCGTACCAGCCGCCCCAGTCGTCGTAGGACCACAGGAACGCCGAGGACGACCAGTCCGGGGAGCGCATGAGCTGGGTGAGCAGCGCCCGGACGAGGTTCTGGCCGGATCCGATGTTGCCGGGCGGGTGTTCGCTGTTGCCGGCCGGGGCGATGAAGGACACGGCGGGCAGGTCGCCCCGGGCGGCGTCGGTGTAGTACTCGTCCAGGTCGACGATCTTGCTGGACAGCCGGGGGTCGTCGACGTAGCGGGCGTACGCGAGCAGGGGCACCCAGATCACCTGCGCGCCCCGGTCGATGTTCTCCTCCTCCACCCGGGACCGGAAGGTGATCGTCGGGTCGTAGTTCTGCACGTAGAACTTCCAGCTGATCCCGGCCGCCTCCAGCCGGTCGAAGATGGTGGGGATGTCCCCCCCAGCCCTGCGCCGGGATGGTCTCGGCCTTGCCGGCGGCGCCCGGCCCGCCGGTCACCCGGTACATGTGGTTGCGGATGCTGCCGGAGTTGGAGGAGCTGAAGAAGCGGTCGAACAGCACGTACTCGTCGGCGATGTTCCAGTAGTAGGGCAGGTCCCGCTCGTCGTAGTAGGCCATCGCCATCCGGCCGTCCTTGCCCTGCTTGCTCACCCCCTCGACGAAGCCGTCCATCCGGCCGCCGTTGTACTGGACGCGGAACGCCTCGGCGGAGTGGTCCAGGTCGATCGCGCCGAGCTTGCCGATGTGGAACGGCGTGACGCAGGGCTCCGGCACGCCCCGCTTGACCGGCATGCAGACGTCCTTCGGGTATCCGTCGACGCCGGGTCGGGTGCCGAAGTAGTTGTCGAAGGTGTGGTTCTCCTGCATGAGGAAGACGAAGTGCTCGACGGGCGTGGTCGTGCGGGGGGACGGGGCCGGCGCGCCGGGGGCCGGGGCTGACGCGCTCGGGGTCGGCGCGGGTCGGGCCAGCGCCGCCGCCGGGCAGGCCGACAGGGCCAGGCCCGCCAGCGCCACCACGAGCGACGTCCGGCGGGCCCACCGCGGCACGGCGGCGGACGGCGGGACGGGGGTCGGACGGATCATGGACGCACCTCGTAGACGACCACCACGGGCACCGGCGTCACGCGACCCGAGGCGCCGGTGGTCCCGACGTACTCGGTGTGCACGACCCGGCCGTGGTACCGGCGGACGAGCGTCATCAGCCGGTCGGCGAAGAAGGGGGACCGCCGCGCGGAGAACGAGTCCCACACGACGTAGTGCAGATTGTTGTTGCGCAGCCACCCGTCCGGGTTGTTCAGCGGCACGTAGGACGGGTTGCGGTGCAGCGGGTTCGGGCTAACCGACAGGCCGTAGCTCTGCCGCTGGCTGTAGAACCGCACGATGTTCGACATCGAGGGGCCGAGGGTGAGGATCACCGAGCCCTCCGGGGTGTGCTCGGTGATCCAGTGCCCCGCCTCCCGGCCGCCCGGCACGCCGCCGGAGCCGGCGAGGAACGTCGAGCTGCCCTGGTGGCTCACCGCGTCCCAGGACGACGCCGCCAGGGTCGAGGCGACCAGGCCGACGGCGGCCAGCCGGACCAGCCAGCCGGCCCGGGCCGGCACCGGGCGGGCGGGACCGCCCCGGCCGGGCCAGCGCAGCCGCGTCGGCACCGGCAGCAGGACCAGGGCCCGCGCGCCGAGCAGCACCACCGGCACCGCCACCGGCAACAGGTACTGGAAGCCCTTGACCGGCCAGAGCTGGAAGAACACCACCGGCACGGCGATCCACGACAGCAGCAGCGTCTCCCGCCAGCCGTTGCGCCTGCGGGCCCACCAGAGGCCGCCCGCCGCGGCGACGAGCAGCAGCACGCCCATCGCCGTCGGCACGTTCTCCAGGTAGAACGACATGGGATGGTTGGGCCGGCGGAACAGCTGCCACACCAGGTAGTTGCGGCCGCTGTTCGACCCACCGGCGAGGGCCTGGGATACGGGGTGCGCCGCGAAGACGACGGCGAGCACCGGCAGGGCCAGCAGGGTGGCCCGCACCGGCCGCCGCACGCGCGGGGTCAGCGCCAGGAACGCGTAGACGCTGCCGGCCAGCACGACGCTGGTCTCCTTCGCCAGCATGGTGAGCCCGAGCATCCCGGCGGTGGCCAGATACCAGGCCAGCTCCTGCCGCTGGACGTAGCGGACCATGCAGTAGAGCGTCAGCGTGCTGAGCAGCACCATCGGCCCGTCCAGCAGGATCTGCCGGGTCACGATCACGTGGTACGGCATGACCGCGAGCAGCAGCGCGGCGAGCAGCCCGACCCGGCGGCCGTAGAGGCGCGCCCCGAGCGGGTACACCGCCAGGACGGTGAGCACCCCGATCGCCGCGACGACCCACCGGCCGCCCATGCCCACCTCGCCGACGCGCAGCAGCGGGGACAGCAGCGCCTGGAACAGCATCGGGTGCGCCCGGAACACCGGGAACAGGTCGGCGTAGCCGGGGTTGCCGGCCAGGGAGGCGGCCTGCCCCGCGTACACCACCTCGTCGCTGTTGAAGCCGAAGAGGTCGATCCGCCAGGACCGGACGAGCAGGGCCAGCCCGCCGATCGCGGTCAGCGCGGCGGCCACCGCCCACCGGCGGCGGGTCAGCGCCGGCAGCCACGCCGCCGGCGGCGGGATCCGGCGGCGGGCCGGGCCGTCCGGGTGGTCCCGGCGCTGGCCCGGCACGACGGCCGTGACCGCGTCCGGCTGGCTCACGCGGGCTCCCCGGCGGCCGTCAGATCCCCGCTCCAGCGCGGCCACGCCTGGGCGGGCACGACGCGGGTCGACGCCGGCCCGCGCTCGCCGCGCAGCAGCCGGGGGATGTCGTCGGCCCAGCCGAACCGGTCGGAGACGAGCACCCGGCTGCGGACGTGGGACAGGAAAACGGCCAGGATCTCCCGCTCCCGCAGGCGCAGCTCCGGGTAGTGCAGGCCGTCGATGGCCAGCGACGGCGCGAGATACCGGAAGGGCGGGAAGCCGTACGCGTCGTCGGTGTTGCGGATCATCCGGGTGACCGTCTCGTCGTGGTCGAGTTCGCTCATCGCGGGCCGCCCGCGCTCGATGACGAAGAGCTCCTCGACCCGGGTCGTGGTGCCGATGCGGCACGGCACCAGCCGGTCGACGCTGTACTTCGGCGGCGGCACCAGCAGCTGGGTGACGGCGTTGATGCCCATGATCGGCAGGTTGAACCGGGCCAGGGTCAGCGCCAGCGACCGGCCGCCCTTGGAGTGCAGCCGGCTCTGCCACTGCAACCGCCGCCACTCCCGGGGCGTCAGGTCCTGCGCCTGCACGGCCCGCAGCGTGTGCGCGCTGATGGTCAGCGGCTTCGGGAAGCAGGTCGCGGTGCCGTCGGGCCGCACGATCGTCATGTCGTCGGAGAGGAACAGCCCGCCGTGGTCGCGCAGCAGCCGCAGCACCGTGGCGGTCTTGCCGGTGTCGGTGAGCGCGGAGAGCATCACCCCGACCCCGTCGAGGGTCACGCAGGCCGAGTGCAGCAGCATGTGGCCCCGGGCGACCATCACGAACCGCAGCAACGCCTCGACGATGTTCGTGTAGACCACGTGCGGGGACCGGGCCAGCAGCGGGCCCACCTGGATCTCGATGGGCGAGCCGAGCTGGATGCGGAAGTTCGCGCCCAGGCGCCCGAGCTGCTCCTCGTAGCGCAGCACCGACCGGTCGGCGTACTGGGTCATCGCGGCGCGGCGCTGCGGGCCGCGCCCGCCGACGTCGCTGACCCGCACCGCGATGTCCACGTCGGCGTCGGCGACCCACTGGGCGCGGAAGAACTCCAGCTCCGGCAGCATGATCTGGGACCCGATGGTCACCACCCCGGCCACGTCGTAGCGGTACTTGAGGTACTGGTAGCGATGGCGCGAGGGCGGGGTGACCGCCTCGGCGGCGCCGGAGGCGATCAGCAGCCGGACCGGGTCGCGCCGACCACGGTCCAGCGCCGCGTAGATGACCTGGTCGTTGACGAGGAAGCGGACCAGGAACAGCGCCGCCAGGGTCGCCGCGTTCGCCACCAGCACCCCGACGCCCGCGAACACCAGGGCCTGCAGCACGGGCAGCCGCAGCAGCAGCAGGACGTTGTTGAGCAGGAAGAACCGCACCGCCCGGGCGGGCAGGGAACCGACCCGGGTGCGCCGGTAGATGAGGTTGTCCACCAGCAGGAAGTTCCACGAGGTCGACAGCTGGGTGGCCAGCGCCGCGCCCAGCAGGTGGTGCAGCCTGGCGGGTTCGTAGAAGAACCAGAGCGCCGCCGTGTTCACCACCATCCCGGAGAGCCCGACCAGCCCGAAGCAGACCATCCGGACGAGCTGGCGCACCCGGTCGGCCGGGGTACGCGGGCGACGCCGGATCTGCCCGACCAGCCGCCGGCCGCGCAGCCGCGACAGGTGCCGCAGGAACGTCACCCCCTCCCGCAGGGACGCCTTGGACCGGCCCTCGTGCCGGGGCGCCATCTCGTACGCGACCTCGGCCACCCGGGCGCCGGGATGCCGCACCAGCAGCTCCAGCAGCACCTTGAAGCCGAGCGGGTTCATCCGGTCCAGCCGCACCGCCGCGCGCCGGAACGCGAAGAGGCCGCTCATCGGGTCGCTCACCGTCGCCAGCCGGCGCGGGAACATGGCCTTCACCAGCCGGGTGGCCGCCGACGAGGTGGCCTCCCGCAGCGGGCCGTCCAGGCCGGCGCTGGAGCCCCGGCCGGCATACCGGGTGCCGATCACGACGTCGACGTCGTGCCGCATGGCGACCGCCGCGAGCGTCGCGGCCGACTCCGGCGGGTGCTGCAGGTCCGCGTCCATGACCAGGACCCACTCGCCGAGGGCGTGCCGGGCACCCAGCAGGACGGCCCCGCCGAGGCCGCCGGTCCGCGCCTCCGGCGGCCTGTGCAGCAGCCGTACGGGCACCGGGGCCTCGGCGGACGCCACGGCGATCACCCCGTCGGTGCCGTCGTCGCTGTCGTCGACGAACAACAGCTCCGCCCGCAGGGGCGCCAGCAACGGGGCGAGGCGCCCCATCAGCACGGGGATGTTCTCCGCCTCGTTGCGGGTCGGCACGATGACGGTCAGCCGGGGCGGTGGCGCGTCGTCCGGGGCGCGCAGCTCGCGTGGCCGCGGCACCGACTCTTCTCCGACGGCCTGCCGTGCGCGGGCGTCCGGCCCGTGTCCGATCATGGGTAACCTCTCCAGCCTCCGGTTCCCGAGCAGCCCGGAGCCATTCACAGTCATTGGGAGAAACGGCAGAAGAGCGCAGGAATGCGATTCACGTACGCGGTGCGACGCCGACAGAATTCGTCGACTCATAAGTTCGCTCGGGTACGGCAGAGGCTATGGGAAATGGCCGGGAAAGGTCCAACGCCTGAACAGTCGGCAAATTGACATAGCCATTATGTGCAGGGAGATATCCGGTACACGAAAGCCGAGCGAACGATAAAGGCCAAACAATGAGGTCCCCTATTCGTGCGCCCACCCGACCTGCTGCAACTTCCACAAGAATGCCGCGACGCCGAATGGGAAAAGAATTCCCTTTCGGCGTCGCGGCTCACGGCGGGATGCGGTGACCGAATCGCGGGGCGGCCCGGGCACGGAGACGGTCAGCGGGGGGCCGCCACCCCCGCGCCCGGCCCGCCGACACCGATCCCCGCACTCGACGGCAGTTGATCGTGCAGGTCGCTGATGAAGTCGGACCGGCCGGCGCCGCTCCAGTCGCACCACGTACCCGCCGGTGCGGGGCTTCGGCAGCCCCGGGAACTCTCGATCGCGGTCCCCTCGCCCCACTCGTTGTAACTCGTCACCAACTGCCAGGGCGCCCCCGAGGCGTTCATCCGGGCCAGCCCCGCCCGCCAGCGCGCCCGGTCCCGGGACAGGAACGGCGCCTGCCCGTACGGCGATCCGGCCTTCCAGAACCCGGGCGAAACCGTGTACGAGCCCTCACCGGGGGCACCGCTGAAGTCGTGTTCCGCCCGGGCCGGACCGTACTGGTGCCACCCCGCCACCCGCGCCGTCGCAGGACAGCCCGCGTAGCCCGGAAAGACCTTCAGGTTGACGAGGACCGTCTCCCCGAACCGCCGCTGGAGCGACGACTGGGCCTGGGCCCAGCGGTCCACCGTGGCGCAGCCCTGCGCGGTCGTCAGGTCACCGGCGTTGTACACGAAGACGGGCATGCCCCGGTCGGGCAGCACCGCCAGCGCCGAGCCCTGCCCGCCGTAGGTGGCCCGAAGGTAGTGCAGGTCGTCGGCGATCCGCTCGGGCGTCGGGTCGGACGTGCCCTCCGGCTCGTAGTAGGGCGCCCAGCCGAACCCGGTGCCCTGCGCGGCCCGGACCATCGCCGGCCAGTGCCGGTCCGTCACCGTGCCCCGGCCGAACCACGACGCGATACCCATCGCGATCCCGCCGTACCGCATGTCCGCGACCTGAGCCCGCACCACCGACTCCTCGACGGTGTACCGGCCCCGCGACGGCACGTAGTTGGTGAACGGGTCCAGGCCCTGCTGCCGCCAGGCCTCCGGGAACCACGGATAGTAGAAAGCCGCCCTGATCACCGTCGGCGCCCGCACCACCAGGCGGAAGACGACGGTGTGCCGGGCCGCCCCGCCGGCACCGGCGACCACCACGTCGTACGTGCCGGCGCGGGTGGACACCGAGGTCCGCACGGTCAGCACGGCCGACCCGCCGGCGCGGAGCACCGCCGGCTCCACGGTCGCGGCCGTCCCCTCGGGCAGGCCGCCCACCGTGAGGGAGACCGGCTGCGCCGCCCCGGTCGTGACCGCCGTCCGCACCGTGGCCTGGACCAGGCTCCCGGCCACCGCCGAGGCCGATCCGGGCACCACGGCCAGGGAGAAGTCGTCGCCGACGGCCGGGCGGGACACCGTGCTGCCCGCATCCGACCGGACCGGCTCAGCCGGTCGCGCCGGACCGGCGGCGAACTGGCCGCACGCGACGAGACCTACGACCAGCACCGCGGCACATGACATCAGCCCGCTCCCGCCGACGTGGGGTCGACCAGGCTGCGACCCGTCATCAGACAGAACGCAGCAGACCGACGAACGCAACTCCCCCCGGCCGAAGGAAGGGCCCCTTGTTAACGCTTTCTGTATAGGAGGGGCCCCTTCCTAACACTCGGCTGGGTGAGGTGGAGACGCCGCCGGCCGGGCCCCGTGTCAGGGGCCCGGCCGGTGGGTGGCGTGCGTGGGTGTGTGGTGTCAGCTGTTGTTCCAGTGCTGCGCGACGAGGTCGGCGGCCTGCTGCTCCCACTGCGCGTACGCGTCGGGGTAGGCGGAGACCTGCACCGTCTGGGCGGCGTCGGTCAGCGGCATGTCCTGCCAGCCGTCGACCTGTCGGAGGCCCTTGAGGAACGCCGTCGTCGCATACTGCGGGTCGGTGATCTGCTCCGGCGAACCCCACCCGCTGGACGGGCGTTGCTGGAACAGGCCGAGGGAGTCGTGGTCGTTGCGGTCACCCAGGTGACCCAGGTTCTGCAGCTTCGACTCCTGCAGGGCGGTGCCGATCGAGATGACCGCGGCGCGCTCGTCGAGGCCGGTCTTCTTCGTGGCGGCGATGATGGCCTTGGCGTTGGCGGTCTGCTCGGCGTCGAGGTCGATACGCGACTGCGCGCCCTGCACACCGTGCGGGATCAACTTCCCGGCGTCGGTGGTCGTGTCGGCCTGCACGGCCGCGACGGGCCGCGCGTCGACAGTGCCGGTGTCGGTGGTGGTGGCGTGGTTGAGGGGGCCGGCGGCGAGGCCGCCGGCGAACGCGAGTCCGGCGATGCCGAGGACGCTCTTACGCAGGATGGTCGTGTTCATGGGGGTGTCTCCTATCCGGGGGGTCGGCACACGTCCCACATCCGCCGGAGGGGGATGGCGGGGGTGTGCGAGCACCACGTCGAGGCGCCCGAACAACGAACAACGGGGGGAAGAAGGAGGAGGGGGGGTTCGGCTGCCTTGCGGCGCCGGGTCCAGGTGTAACGACCGGCGACCGGCCCCCATTCCCGGGGGATGACTCGGGTGGCGGGGGCGGGCCCTGCCAGATCCGGGGGATCCGGGGTGCTGCTGCGGTCGTCCGTCAGGTGTAACGCCCCCACCCCGGCCGGGATTCCGGCCGCAGGGTGCCGCCCGTCACCACCCCGACCCCGGCCTGACCCGGCCCACCCCCGGCCCGCCCCACACCACCCCGTCGGGTCGGACAATTCGCCCAATCCGGTGAACAGGTGACGGGATGTCGGGCAGGTGGGGGTATCAACGACGCGGGATACCCCCACCTGCCCGACATGAAGTCGATCACCGCGCCCGAGTCGGACAAACCGCCCACACGGTTGGTGGCGTGACGGGATGCCGGGCAGGTGGGGGTATCCCGGCGCGTTGATGCCGCCATGTCGCCGACACGGAGTCGATCACCAGGCCAACCAGCCGCGCAGGCGCAGGCGGCGCCGAGGCGGCCGGGCAGACCGCGCAGCGCCTGTCGTGCCGTGTCGGCCCGGCCAGGCGCTACCCTGACACCATGCAGGGCGTCGTCTCCCCCACCATGACCGGCGGGACCTTCCTGGCCCGTCCGGGCCGCCCTGCTGTCGTCACCGCCACCCTGACCGAGTTGACGGGTCCGACCCGGGGCGTCGTCGAGCTGCCCGTACGCCTGATGTGGAGCGCGGACCGCACCTTCGATCTCGCCGACCCGGACGACCTGCTCTGGATGTACGAGAACGTCCTGCGCGAGACCACCCGCGCGGCCGACCTGCGCCAGTTGGTCAACGGTCACCTGCTGCGCCAGGTCTGGTGCCTGCTCAACCTGCCCCGTGGCGTACGCGAGGCGTGGGAGCGACGCCACCTGGTCCTGCGCCACGGAGGCGGCGGGCCGGCGGTCCGGGCCGGCGACCGGGCCCTGCCGGCGGCGTGACCGGGGCCGCGCCGCCGGACGACTTCTATCGTGAGGTCGCCCGGGTGGCCCTGTCGGTCGCCGGGCGGCACCGGTTCGTGCTCGGTGGCGGCGTCGCCTGGGCCGCGCACGGGTTGTTCTCCCGCCCGACGGAGGACGTGGACCTCTTCGCCGACGTCGAGGGGGCCGCCGCCGCCGCGGCGGCCGGGGTGCGTACGGCGTTGGAGCGCGCCGGGTTCGAGGTGGGCGACGCCGACCCGGACAGCGACCTCGCGGAGTTGTTCGCCGGGTTCGACCGGGACATGAAGGACTTCGTGGTGAGCCGGGGGCCGCGTCGGATCCGGTTGAGTCTGGGTCGGCTCGACCGCAACCGCAGCCCGGTGGTGATGGACCTCGGGCCGGTGATGGACGTCCGGGACCTGGTCGCCAACAAGACGGCGGCGCTGGTCAACCGGCGGGAGGTCCGGGACTTCATCGACGTGGCGGCGGTGCTCGAACACTATTCGGTCGCGGAGGTGCTCGACCTGGCCCGGCAGCTCGACCCCGCGCTGGAGCCGGAGGACGTGCGGGCCGCCGGCCACTACCTGGACCGCCTGCCGGATCGTCGCTTCGCCCGCTACGGGCTGGACGGGGCACAGGTCGCCCGGCTGCGGGCCCGGCTGGCGGACTGGCCCCGCTGACGCCCGCCGCGCGGAGCCCGGCGGCGCGGCGGACCGGCGGCGCGGCAGACCGGCGGCGCGGCAGACCGGCGGCGCGGCAGACCGGGAGCCCAGCGCACCGGCGGCGCGTCGGGCCGCTGTGGCAGAAGTGACGGGGGCTCGTTATGGTGCGCAACGGCGCCCACGAGGCGCGTCCCTTCCCCTGGAAAGGCACCTCATGACCTTCTCCACCGGCGCTTCGCGCCGCCAGGTGCTGGCCGTCGCGGCGGCCGCCGCGACCGCGCCCCTGATCGCCGCCGCCCCGGCCAGGGCGGCCGGGTCGACGGACCCGAAGCCGTCGAGGGGACCGAAGACCTGGGACCTGACCGTCCTGGGCACCTCGGACACCCACGGAAACGTCTACAACTGGGACTACTACCGGGACGCGGAGTACGACGACAGCAAGCACAACGACGTCGGCGTCGCGAAGCTGGCCACCCTGGTCAACCAGATCCGCGCCGAGCGCACGGGCAGGGCGACCCTGGTCCTCGACGCGGGCGACACGATCCAGGGCACCCCCCTGGCGACGTACTACGCCAAGCAGGAGCCGATCACCACCACCGGTGAGACGCACCCGATGGCGAACGCGATGAACATCCTGAAGTACGACGCGGTGACGCTGGGCAACCACGAGTTCAACTACGGCCTGCCGCTGCTGGCGAAGTGGATCGGCCAGCTCGGCTTCCCGGCGCTCGCCGCGAACGCGGTCAACGAGGCGACGGGCAAGCCGGCGTACCTGCCGTACGTGATCAAGGAGGTCCGGCTCGGCGGGCACGGCGCGCCGAAGCTGAAGGTCGGGATCCTCGGCCTCACCAACCCGGGCGTGGCGATCTGGGACAAGGGCAACGTCGAGGGCAGGCTGGTCTTCGCCGACATGGTGGAGACCGCCGCAAAGTGGGTGCCGGTGATGCGGGCGCGCGGCGCGGACCTCGTCATCGTCTCCGCGCACGGCGGCGACAGCGGCACCTCCAGCTACGGCCCGGAGCTGCCGAACGAGAACCCGTGCACGATGATCGCCGAGCAGGTCCCGGGCATCGACGCGATCCTCTTCGGCCACGCGCACAACGAGGTCGTCGAGAAGTTCGTGACGAACGCGCGCACGGGCGCGCAGGTGCTGCTCTCCGAGCCGTCCAAGTGGGGGCAGCGGCTGACCCGGATGGACTTCACGCTCACCCGCGAGCGGGGCTGCTGGAAGGTCGTGTCGAAGCACGCGACCATGCTGAACACCAACACGGTGGTCGAGGATCCGGCGGTGCTCGCGGCCGTGCGCGGCCAGCACACCAAAACCGTCTCGTACGTCAACACGGTGGTCGCCCGGTCGACGGTGGAGCTGTCGGCCGCCGAGTCGCGGTACAGGGACACCCCGATCCTGGACTTCATCAACCACGTGCAGACCGAGGTGGTCACGGCGGCGCTGGCCGGCACGGAGCACGCGGCCCTGCCGGTGCTGTCGATCGCGGCGCCGTTCAGCCGCACGGCGGTCTTCCCGGCCGGTGACGTGCGCATCCGCGACGTGGCCGGGCTGTACGTCTACGACAACACCCTGGAGGCCGTGGTCCTCACCGGCGCGGAGGTCCGCGCCTACCTGGAGTACTCGGCGAAGTACTTCACGACCCTCGCGGTGGGTGCGCCGGTGGACCCGGCGACGATCAGCGACCCGGCCGTGCCGGACTACAACTACGACGTCTTCTCCGGCCTCGACTACGACATCGACGTCAGCCGGCCGGTCGGCCAGCGGATCACCCGCCTGGTCCTGCCCGGCACCGGCGCCCCGGTCGCCGACGACGCCCGGTTCGTGGTCGCGGTGAACAACTACCGGCGCAGCGGCGGCGGCAACTTCCCGGGCATCGTGAAGCCGCAGGTCTACAACGCGCAGCAGGAGATCCGGCAGTTGCTCATCGACTGGGCGCAGGAGCGGGGCACCATCGACCCGGCCGACTTCTTCGTGCCGAACTGGCGGCTGGTGCGGGCGGGCGTCCCGGTGGAGTTCCCGAACGCCTGAGCCCGGCCCGGGTCGGGGGCCCCGTCCTGAGGGGACGGGGCCGCCCGCTCAGCCGCCGGGGCCGAGGCGCAGGACCCACTGGTCGGCGTTGGTCGCCGGGTCGGGCCGGTCCCGGCGGGGGTCGGTCTCGGTCGCCGCGGTGCGCTCCTCGGGGCGTACCGCGGGCGGCAGCTCGCCGAAGCGGACGTGCCGCAGGAACGCCAACTCCTCGTCGGTGAACGGGGGTTCGGACTCGCTCATGGCTCGGCCCTCCTCCGACCCAGGATGCCTCATCGCGGCCCCACCGGGCGAACCTGCGGGAGCCGGTCCAGCAGCGCCAGCGCCGCCCGCACCGGGGCGCGGGTCAGCGTCTCGTCGAAGCTCGCCCGGCCCAGGCAGAACCGGACGAACATCCGCCACCCGGCGGGGGTGGCCAGCAGGGCGTGGAAGACGTCCGGCCGACGGGAGAACACCTCCAGCAGCCGGTGCCCGGCGCGCATCGACGGCGTCAGGTCCCGGTCCACGGCCCGCTGGTAGCCGTCCAGGTCGCCGTCGACGACGGCGGCCCCGGCGAGCGCGCCGGAGCGCAGCGCGTAGCTGATGCCCTCCCGGCTCCACGGCTCCAGCAGGCCGGCCGCGTCGCCGGCCACCAGCACCCGGCCGTGGCGCAGCGGCGAGTCGTCGGCCCGGCACCGGGTCAGGTGCCCGGAGTCGTGCTGCGGGTGCACCCCGGACAGGCCGAGGCGGTCGACGAAGTCGCGCAGGTAGGCCCGGGTCCGCTCCCCCGCGCCCCGGGCGGCGATGACCCCGACGGTCAACGTGTCGCCCTTGGGGAACACCCACGCGTAGGAGCCGGGGATCGCCCCCCAGTCCAGCAGCAGCCGGCCGCGCCAGCGACGCCGTTCCGGCTCGGGCACCGGCAGTTCCAGTTCGAGGCCGAGGTCGACCTGCCGGTACCGCACGCCGACGTGCCGGGCGGTCACCCCGGAGGAGCCGTCGGCGCCGATCACCGTGCGGGCGTGCACGACGTCGCCGTCGGCGAGCCGCAGGCGTACCCCGTCGGGGTCCTGCTCCACGGCGCGGACCGCGACCCGCTCGCGCAGCTGCGCCCCGGCGGAGACGGCGGCGGCCCGCAGCCGGTCGTCGAACTCGTCGCGGCGCACCATCGCGATCAGCGGCCCGGCGGCGTGCCGGCGGGTGAACTCGCGCCGCCCGTCGCGGGTGAACGTCACCCGGTCCACCCGGTCGTGCGCGGGCACGTCGATCCGGCCGGCGACGGCCGCGAGGGAGGTGCCGATCAGCCCGCCGCCGCAGGTCTTGTACCGAGGGTGCGCGGCGCGCTCGACGACCAGGGTGCGCAGCCCGGCGGTGGCCGCGACGTGGGCGGCGGAGAGCCCGGCGGGGCCGCCGCCGACGACGACAAGGTCCCAGTTGATCACCGTTGCAGCCTAGGGCACGGCCGGTCGGAAGGCCGGGTGGCGCATCCGGTACGCCGCGCGCCGAATCCGGTGTGCGGGCGGGCATCAACGGCGGGCCGGCGGGTAACCGCGCAGCGCAGCCCCGCCCGCCGCGCGGGCGGTGACCGAGGAGGAAGCCATGCAGCAGGTGCGTCTGTCGGACGTCGAGGAACGGGTGTACGAGGCGGTGGCGGCGCTGGAGATCCGCGGGCAGGTGCCCTACCCGGACCTGATCGCGCAGGAGTCCGGGCTGACCGAGGAGGAGGTGCACGCTCCCCTGCGGCTGCTGACGGAGAAGAACCTGCTGCACCGGGAGGACTCCCCGATGGCCGGGCTGGACTTCGGCCCGCGCTGGTGCGCCCGTCAGATGGCGTGAGCCCGCCGGGGGGCCGGGCCGACGAGCGACGTCGGTGGCAGGCGCTGGGGGTCGGCCTGGTCGCCGCCTTCATGACGCTGCTCGACGTGAGCATCGTCAACGTGGCGGTCCCGTCGATCGACCGGGCGCTCGGCGCGACGCCGAGCGACCTGCAGTGGGTGCTGTCCGGCTACGCCCTCACGTTCGGGCTGGTGCTGGTGCCGGCCGGGCGGTTCGGCGACGCCCGGGGCCGACGCACCGCGTTCGTCGTCGGGATCGCCCTGTTCACGCTGACCAGCGCCCTGGCCGGGCTGGCCCAGTCCCCCGGCTGGCTGGTCGCCGCCCGGCTGCTGCAGGGGGTGGCCGCCGGGATCGTCAACCCGCAGGTCACCGGCCTGATCCAGCAGCTGTTCCGGGGCCCCGAGCGCGGCCGGCCGTTCGGGCTGCTCGGCGCGACCATCGGCATCTCCACCGCGATCGGACCGCTGCTCGGTGGGCTGCTGATCCAGGCCGGCGGCGAGCAGGACGGCTGGCGGTGGGTCTTCTTCGTCAACGTACCGGTGGGGATCGTCGCGATCGTGCTCGGCTGGCGGCTGCTGCCGGCGCAGCCGGCGGGGGCCGCCCAGGGGCGGCGACTCGACCCGGTCGGGGTGCTGCTGCTCGGCGTCGGTGTCGTGCTCGTGCTGCTGCCGCTGGTGCAGCGCGAGCAGTGGCACAGCCCGTGGAAGTGGCTCCTGGTCCCCGCCGGGCTCGCGGTGCTGGCCGCCTTCGGGCTCTGGGAACGCCGGTACGCCCGACGCGGCGCTCCGCTGTTCGACCTGCGGCTGTTCGGCTTCCGCTCGTACGCCCTGGGCTCGCTGATCGCGCTGCTCTACTTCGGCGGGTTCACCGCGATCTTCTTCGTGCTCACGCTCTACCTGCAGAACGGCCTCGGCTACCGCCCCCTCGTCGCGGGCCTGGCGATCACGCCGTTCGCTCTCGGCTCGGCCGCCGCGTCGGCCCTCGGCGGTCGGATCGTCAACCGGTACGGCCGCCCGCTCGTCGCCACCGGCCTGCTGGTCGTGCTGCTCGGCCTGGGCGCGGTGGTGTTCGTGCTGCGCGGTGACCCGCGCGGGTCGGTGCCGCTGCTGATGGCCGTGCCGCTGCTGGTCGCGGGGCTGGGCAGCGGCCTGGTCATCACGCCCAACCAGACCCTCACCCTGGCCCAGGTGCCGGTGCCGCAGGCGGGCAGCGCCGCCGGCATGCTCCAGACGGGCCAGCGGATCGGCTCGGCGGCCGGCATCGCCGCCGTCGGCTCGGTGCTGTTCTCGGCGCTGGCCGGCAGCGGCGGGGACTGGTCGCCGGCGGTGCGGCACGCGCTGCTGCTGGCCATGGGGATCATCTCGCTCGGCCTGTTCGCCGCCCTGTTCGACCGCTGGCACGCCCGGGGCGAGGGCGGGCGCACGGGGTGACGGCAGCGGCGGTGCCCGCCCGGGATCTCCCGGACGGGCACCGCCGTCCTCACTGCTCGGGCACTGCCCGGCTCAGCGTGGGTCAGCGCGTCGACCCGCCGAAGCGTGCCCGGCGACGCCAGGCCAGGCCGGCGAGCATCAGCACCACACCGACCCCGACGAGGCCGCCGCCGACCGCGAGCGGGGTGCCCAGGTTGTCACCCGTCACGGGCAGCTTTCCGCCGTGCGGCGGCCAGGGCTTGTGCGTCGGGTGGTACGTCGGCGACGGCGACGGCTGGGGCCGCGCAAGCACGGTCAGCGTGGCGCTCGCCGTCCGGCCCGTGGTCTGGCCGACCGCGGTGAACAGGTACTGCCCGGGCGTGTCCGGCGTGTAGGTGGTGGTGAAGTTCCCCGCCCCGTCGGTCACGACCGTGAAGTGGGTCGGTGCCGCCGCCCGGTAGGCCACCGGCGCCATCGCGACGGTGCTGCCGTCGCTGCGACGCACCGTGGACTGGCCGGGCAGGCCGGCGGCCAGCGGCGTGATCGTGACGGTGATGTCGACGACCTCGTTCGGCCCGAACCCGAAACCGCTGAGGGTGACCGTGTCGCCGACGTAGACCGTCGACGGGTTCACCGTCAGCACCGGGGGCTGCGGCGGATACGGTGTCGGCTGTGGTGAGCCGGTCGGCGACGGTGTCGGCTGCGGCTGCGCCGCCCCCGCCGCGGTCGGCGCGGCCACGACGGCAAGGCCGATCGTGAGCGCCATGATGATGCGGGATAGCCGCATGATGGGTTCCCTCCTACTAATCGCAGTGTGGTGCGGGATCTATGTGGGTGGTCCATGGGGTGGCGGTCGGTGTGAGCCAGAGGTCGGCGTCGCCGGTGGCGCTGCCGGTCCTGCCGGTCAGCACGTCGACCTCGAGGGTCCGGGTGGCGCCGGGGCGCACCTCGACGTTGGCGACGACGACCTGCCGGCGGCGCTCGGTGCCGCTGCCGACGGGCACTTCCGTGCCGTCGAGCCGGGTGCGCAGCACCGCGCCGCCGGCCGGGCTGTGGACGGAGACCAGGGTGCGGGCGGTGTACGGGTCGCCGGCGAGGCCGAGGCCGAGCACGGACGTCGACAGCCCGCGCTTCGGCGCGGTCGAGTGCAGCGTGAATCGCAGCCGCAGTTCGCGGCGGCCGTCGGGGCGGCACCCCCCGACGGTCAGCGTCGCGGCCGGGCGCAGGTAGTAGCCGAGCTTCGCGCCGCTGCCGTCGTTGAGGAAGACGCCGACGGTGGGCACGTCCTCCTTCTCCGGCAGCGAGCCGGCGAGCCGGTTGCCCTCGATGACCCGCTGTTCCTCGGGGTGGGCGCTCCAGAACAGCACGCGCCGTTCGGTGATGGCCCGGTCCAGCACGGACAGGTACGCCCGGGGGTCCACCTCGCGGGTGAAGAAGGTGTCGAAGGCGGCCGTCGCCGAGGCGGCGAAGAACTCGTCCTGCTCCACCGCGTCCATCCGTTGGTAGGCGTCGGAGAGCAGCG
This sequence comes from Micromonospora sp. DH13, assembly GCF_020873825.1. Taxonomy (NCBI): domain Bacteria; kingdom Bacillati; phylum Actinomycetota; class Actinomycetes; order Micromonosporales; family Micromonosporaceae; genus Micromonospora; species Micromonospora sp. DH13. Next base: position 154,985 of record NZ_JAHWGR010000001.1, on the reverse strand, counting down.
TCCGCACCGCCTTGTCGCCGACCAGGGTGGTGTGGCCCGGCACCGGGACGGGGCCGGTGACCTTGAGCAGGTAGGACAGCACCACCGGGTCGACCGCGAGGACGCCGTCGACGGTGTCGCCGGTGCGTTCGCGGTACATCTGGCGGAACAGGGCGGCGGCGGTCGGGAAGTGCGGGGTCAGGTTGACGTCCGCCGGGTACATGCCCGGCAGGTCGGTGTAGAGGTTGCGGATCTCCGGCTTCAGCTTCAGGGGCGGGTCGAACAGGCCCAGCTGGGCGCTGGTGCCCTGGATGCCCATCCGGAGCTGGCCGTCCTTGGCCTCGATCACGGCGTACGCGCCGAACATCCCGCCGGTGGCGCGCAGCTCCGCCGGGTTCTGGGACACCATCAGGTAGCTGCGGGGGCCGGCCGCGCCGAGCAGGGGCGGCAGCAGCCGGGCGGCGCCGTCGGCCGCCCGGGTGAGGGTGGCCAACTGGTCGAGCTGTTTACGCAGCTCGGCCACGGCGTCGCGCACCGGCGCGACCAGGGCGTCGGTGGGTACGGCGGCGAGGCGGGCGTGGGTGCGCTGGACCACCTGGTCGGTGGCGGTGAGTTCCGCCGCGACCGCCTTGAGCCGGGGCACGTCCAGCCGCCCCTTGCCGGGCAGCAGGGTCGACAGGTCGGTGCGCAGCAGGGTGGGGAAGGCCTCCCGGGCGAGGTCGTCGATGGCCACCGCGATCTGACGCACCGCCGTCAGGTCGTCCCCGGCGAACGGGGTGTGCTGCCCCGCCCGCCAGCCCAGGTCGTCGGTGGCGTCACGCGCCGCGCCGGCCTGCACCTGCAGGGCCGACAGGGTGCGTTGGGCCCGCTCGGTGTCGGCGCCCACCACCTCGGAGCTGAGCTGCTGGGCCAGGGTGGCGGCGTTGAGCAGGTGGGTGCGGGCCTGCCAGCCCCGGAAGCCCACCCAGCCGGCGCTCAGCAGCGCCAGCGAACCGACGACCAGGCCGGCGAGCAGGGCACGACGGGCGCGGGCCCTGGCTCGCCGCCGGGACCGTCGCCCTCGGCGGCGAGGCTGCTCGGTTTCACTCACGCCCACTCCACTCAGAAAACGGACAGAAATGACGATTCATCATTTTCTAGCACGCGCTTCGCCCACTTCGCGCCGTTATGGTGGATTTAGGCCGGGGGTTCCGGCCGGCGCGTCCGCGCGGCGGCCCCGCGGCTGCGCCGCGCGTCGACCGCGTCGTGGAGCAGCCGCTCGACGGCGTCCACCCCGCCGTGCAGCGACATGTCCCGCAGGTACGCCTCCCGGCCGCGGCGGCCCATCTCCAGCCGGGCCGCCGACGGGATGGTGGCGGCCAGCCAGAAGCGGTCGGCTAGCGTGGCCCAGTCCTCCGGCGGGCAGGACAGCCCGGCCCGGGCGCGCTCCACGATCTCGACAGTGTCGCCGCCCGCCGACGCCACCACCGGCGCCGCGCAGCCGAACGCGGCCTGCAGCTTGCCGGGAATCGTCCCGCGCAGCTCCGGCAGGTCGCGCAGCATCACCAGCTGGTAGTCGGCGGCGGCGTACAGGTCGGCCATCTCCAGCGGCGAGCGCCGCGCGACGAACCGGACGTTGTCGGTGCCCAGCTCCGCGGCGAGCCGCCGGACCCGCTCCTCGCCCGGGCCCGAGCCGACCAGGACCAGGTCCATCGTGCCGCGCAGCGGCGCGGCGGCGCGCACGGCCGTCTCCAGCCCGTGCCGGGCGCCGATGGTGCCGGCGTGCATCACCACGCAACGCCCGTCGCCCCGGACGAGGCGGCGGGCCTCCCGGGTCGGCTCGGCCGGATGGAACAGCCGCTCGTCGGTCCAGTTGAGCACCAGCCGCACCCGCCCCGGATCGGCGCCGCCGGCGACCACCAGGTCGCGCATGCCGGGCGCGGCGACCGCGACCAGGTCCGCCGAGCGGTAGAGCCACCGGGTGGCGGCGGCCACCCGGGCGGCCCACGGCGTCGGCGTCGCGCCCTGTGCCTCCAACTCCGGGTGTACGTCCTGCACGTGCAGCACCGTCGGCACCGCGCCCAGCAGCCGCAGCAGGCCGGCCGCCGCGAAGGTCGCGGCGGGGAGCTGGTGGACGTAGAGCACGTCGACGCCGGCCAGGTGACCCCGCCCGATCGTGCCGGCGCTCGCGGCGAAGGAGAGCCATCCCGCCACGCGGGCACGCACGGAGGCGTCCCCGGCCGACCAGCGCGGCACCCGCCGCACCGTGAGCCGCTCGCTGCGGGTCTCGTACCGCCACCGCTGCCGCCAGCCCGGATAGACCTGACCGCCGGGATAGTCCGGGAAGCCGGTCAGCACGCGGACCTCGTGGCCGCGCGCGGCCAACTGCTCGGCCAGGCTGCCGGGGACGAACGCCGGCTCCGGCGGAAAGTGGTAGGACAGGATGCCGATCCTCACCGGGTCCTCCCGGCCCGACGATGACCCACCGGCGCGGCGTGGACACGGAACGTGCCGGCGGGCGCATACGATTCCACGGGTCCCACCGCGACCAGAACGCCGGGAGAACCACCGATGGCCGACCGCATCCTGTTCGTCTGCCACGCCAACCTGTGCCGCTCGCCCATGGCCGAATACCTGGCCGGGCAGCTCATGGCGAAGCTGCCGGTCGAGGTGGCCAGCGCCGGCACCGACGCCGTGGACGGGCGGCCCATGCACCCGTACGCGGCCGAGGTGGCCGCCGAGACGGGGCGTGACCCGGCCGAGTTCCGCAGTCGGGCGCTGACCACCGCCCACCTGTCCGACGCCGCGCTGGTGCTGACCTCCACCCGACGCCAACGCTCGGCCTGCGTCTCCCTGCTCCCCGCCGCCCTGCACCGCACCTTCACCCTGCGCCAGTTCGGCCGGCTCGCCGGGGCAGCCGGGACGCCGGACGGCGCGGACGTCGGTGCGCTGCGGGCGGCGGTGCGGGCCGCGGCCCTGGCCCGGGGGCTGCTGCAACCGGCGGCCCCGGCCGAGGACGACCTGCTCGACCCGATCGGCGGCAGGCCAGCCGACTTCCGGCGCTGCGCGCAGGAGATCGAGCGATCGCTGGCACCGGTTGCGGCACTCATCGAGGCAGCCGGGTGAGTTCCTGCGTCGGGTCGGGGATCGTCTGCTCGGGGCCGGGGAACCCGCCGCCGCGGGCGGCCGGCGCGGTGTCCATGTGGCTCGGCGGGGCGGCGGCCGGCCCGGCCGGCACCTCCACCCGGTAGTTCTCGTACTGGTAGGTCTCGGCGCGGCCGAGCTTGGCCATGTTCAGCACGCAGCCCAGCAGCCGCACGGAGACCGCCTGGAGCGCCTGCGCGGCGGCGCCGACCTGACCACGGTCGGTGCGGCCGTAACGGCTGACCATCAGGGCCCCGTCGGCCTGGACGGCGACGACCACGCCGTCGGTGACGGTACGCAGCGGAGCGGTGTCGATGACCACGATGTCCGCCGACTCCCGCAGCACCAGCAGCAGGTCCGCCATCGCCTTGGAGCCGAGCAGCTCGCTGGGGTTGGGCGGCACCGAGCCGGCGGGCAGCACGAGCAGGGACTTGTCGCCCCACCGCTGCACCACGTCGCCCACGTTGACGTCGCCGAGCAGGACGTCGGTCAGCCCGACGCCGGCCTCCATGCCCAGGTACTCGGCCACCTTCGGCCGGCGCAGGTCCGCGTCGACCAGGGCGACCCGCCAGCCGGCCTCGGCGAGGGCGATGGCGAGGTTGCAGGAGAGGGTGGTCTTCCCCTCCCCCTGCAACGCGCTGGTCACCGCGATCACCCGGGCGGGCTCGTGCACGTCGACGAAGCGCAGGTTCGTGCGCAGCTTGCGTACCGCCTCGGCCCGGGGGGTGGTGGCCGCGTCCCCGACGATCAGCGGGGCGGTGCGGGCGGCGGCGTCGAACGGGATCTCACCGAGCAGCGGGCTGCCGGTGGCGCGCTGGAGGGTGACCGAGTCCCGCAGCCGGGTGTCCAACCGGGTCCGCAACAGGGCCAGGCCGATGCCGGCGAGCAGGCCGCCGAGCGCGCCGAGGGCCAGGTTGCGGGCCGGGTTGGGCGACACCGGGCTGGAGCCGACCCGGGGGCCGCTGATCACCTCGACCTTGACCGGCGGGGTCCGCCCCTCACCGGCGGACTCCACCTCCTTGACCAGCTCGATGAACTGGGCGGTGATCGCCTCCGTCAGCCGCAGCGCGCGGGTGGCGTCGGTGTCGGTGACGGTGCCACGCAGCAGGACGGTGTCGGGGATGGCAGCGGCGCTGACCCGCGCCTGCACTTCCTCGGCGGTCAGCCCGAGCGCGGTCTTGCCCACGACCTTCTGCGCCAGCCGGTCGCTCTGCAGCAGGTCGGCGTACGACTTGACGCGCTGCTGCATGAAGACGTTGCCCTGGTAGGCGTCGGTGACGCCCTGGTTGGGGGTGGTGACGAAGAAGCTCACCGAGGCCGCGTAGCGGGGCGGGGTCCGGACCGTGACCAGCGCGGCCACCGCGAGGCCCACCATGACGGAGAGCAGGACCACCCACCAGCTGCGCCGGACGGTCCGGAGGAAATCACGAACGTCCATCAGCCGCGAAGCCCCCGTCCGGTCCGTGCGGTCGACATGTCAAGCACCAAAGCTCCCTCAGCAATCACGGGGCGATCCTGTTGCAGTCGGTCGACCCCACCAGCGCATCCGGTCGAACCGACTGTAGAGGATCCAAACTCCCAAAGACGGCAATAAGGATGAAATCGGCACTCGCCCAGTTATCGCGGACTTCTCCGTACGCTGGACCAACTCGATTCGGACGGCCGGGGTGACGCGGGGGACGGCCCGGCGGACGAGGGCGCACGGACTGGCCTCCGGACGGACGGCCGGGGGCCACCGGTGCGCCCGGCGGCCCCCGGCTGATGTCTTAGCGGCGACGCTCGGCCGGCTCGTCCTCCTCGGCCTGGTCCGTCTCCTCGGTCACCGCGTCGCTGAACGGCTCGGTGAGGTCGTCGCCGGGCACCGCGACCTCCTCGGCCAGGGCCTGCTCGTCGGGTCGGCCGCCGGCCGGCGGCTCGGGGGCGGTGGCGCCGCCGGCGAAACCGTACTCGTTGGGCTCGTCGTGCCGACTCATGCCTTTTACCTCCATATATCGCCAGAATCGCCTCTTGTCGCTCACCGTAAGGCGTGATCGTCCGCTCCGCAGCGCGCTCGGTGTTGTCCGGCGGCGGGCCGCCGCGCCCCGGCCGCCGGCGCGGTGAGCACGACCACCCGCCACAGTGCGGTGCGCAGCGCCACGACCGCGGCGGCCCCCGCCAGCTGCGTCCAACCCTGGTCGCCGGCGAGCCGAAGCAGCCCGGCCGCCGTCAACAGGTCCAGCAGCACGCGCAGCGCGCGCCGCCACGACCGGGTCGTCGCCAGGGTCACCAGGCCGGTGAGCAGCGCCGCGGCGGTCACGACCGACGGCAGCGGGGCGGTCACGACCGGTCCCCGGGCTCGGGGGCGGACGGGTCGGGAGTCGCCGGCTGCGCCGTGCCGGACGGGCCGGGTGCCGGCGACGACGACGGCCGCTCGGGATCGATCTGGCGCTGCTCCTGGGCGATCTCGCGGCGCAGGAAGAAGTTCAGCGCGGTCCGGATGGTGGCGATGGCCGCGAGCTTGCCGATCTGGTCGAAGGTCGGCGACACGGCGGTACGCAGGATGTCCGCGGCGAGCTGGAACTCCAGCCCGAGGGTGAGGAACCGGCCGAGGGTCAACCGGATGGGAGTGAAGACGGCGGCGCTGCGGTGCCGCAGCCCCTCGGCCACGAACCGCAGCGCCGCCCAGACCGCGCCGACGAAGATGACCGCCGCGCCGGCGACCTCCACGACGGCGACCGCCAGGTGGTCGCCGGTACGCAGGATGTCGTCCCAGCTCACCCGGGGCCGTTACCCGGCCCGCCGGTGGGTAGTCGCCGTCAGCCGGGCTCGGCTGACGGCCTCGAAGGTCAGAGCTCGGCGACGGCCTCGAAGATCAGCCACAGACCGCAGATGGCGAAGAGGATCGCCGCGCCGTAGCGGATGGTGCGCTCGGGCAGGTGCCGGCCGAGCAGCCGCCCGACCAGGATCGCCAGCGCGTCGGCGGCCACCATGCCGAGGGTCGAGCCGAGCCAGGTGCCGAACCAGCCGTACCTGGTGGCGAGGGTGATGGTGGCGAGCATCGTCTTGTCGCCCAGCTCGGCGAGGAAGAAGGCCACGCCGACCGCGACGACGGCGGACTTGCCACCGCGCTCGGCCTTGCGCTTCTCCTCCTCGGTGAGTTTGTCCCCGCGCAGCGTCCAGGCGCCGAACCCGAGGAACGCGAGGCCGGCGATCAGCGAGATCCAGCCGGTGGGCAGGGCGGCGCCCAGCCCGTAGCCGATGGCGACCGAGGCCAGGTGGACGACGGCGGTGGCGACCGTGATGCCGATGAGCACCGGGATCGGCTTGAACCGCGTGGCGAACGTCAGCGCCATCAGCTGGGACTTGTCGCCGAGTTCGGCGACGAAGATGACGCCGAAGCTGACCGCCAGCGCGACGAGGAAACCTTCCATGACACCCTTCCCGAGAACACCGGGCCGGGGGTGTGGGGCGCCCTCGACCCGGCTGTTGTAGACAGCCTGGGTCGAAGGTCTCGCCCGCCCCACCCGAGGGTGGGGCCGCGTGGCCGGATGCGGAACGCACCAGTGTGTCGACCACGACATTGGGGGCTACTCCCCTTCGCGCCACCACCCTACCCCACCAGGGGGCGCCGCCTGAGCACCGGGGCGGCGCGGACCGCTGCTCAGTCGGCGCGGGCCAGGGTCACGCCGAACAGCCCGTCGGCGTCGGTCCAGAACTCCCGGGCGGTGAAGCCGGCCGCGGCGAGTTCCGCGGCGATGCCCTCGGGGCGGAACTTCGCCGACACCTCGGTGCGCAGTTCCTCCCCGACGGCGAACTCCACGTCGAGGTCGAGCACCCGGGCCCGGACCGGACGCTCGGCGCGCAGCCGCATCTCGATCCACTCCCGCTCCGGATCCCAGAGGGCGACGTGCGCGAACGCCTCCGGGTCGAAGTCGGCGCCCAGCTCCCGGTTGACCACCCGCAGCACGTTGCGGTTGAACTCGGCGGTCACCCCGGCGGCGTCGTCGTATGCGGGTACGACGATCGACGGGTCCTTGACCAGGTCGGTGCCGATCAGCAGCCAGTCGCCGGGCTCCAGGGACGCGCGCATGGCGGCGAGGAAGCCGGCCCGCTCGGCGGGCAGCAGGTTGCCGATCGTGCCGCCGAGGAAGATCACCAACCGTCGGCCGCCGGTGGGCAGCCGGTCGAGGTGGCGGGTGAAGTCACCGACGATGCCGCGCACCCGCAGGCCGGGATAGTCGGTGGCGATCTGCTCGGTGGACTGCTTCAGGGCGCTGACCGAGACGTCCAGCGGCACGAAGGTGCCCAGCCCGCCGCGCCGGGTGAACGCGTCCAGCAGCAGCCGGGTCTTCTCCGACGAGCCGGAGCCCAGCTCGATCAGGGTCTTCGCCCCGGTCAGCTCGGCGATCTCGCCGGCCCGTTCGGCCAGCACGGACCGCTCGGCCCGGGTCGGGTAGTACTCCGGCAGGCGGGTGATCTCCTCGAACAGCTCGCTGCCCCGCGCGTCGTAGAACCACTTCGGCGGCAGCCACTTCGGCCACGCGGTCAGCCCCGTGCGGACGTCGTCGCGCAGGCTGCGACCCAGGTCCTGCTCCTCCAGGTAGATCTCCAGCGGTTCCGCGCTCATCGGGTGTCCCCTCCGTCGGTCGTGTCGTTTCCCACCTGTGCGGGCCGGTCGCCGCTCAGCCGGCGGGCAGGGCGGCCACGCGCGCCCCGGCCGCCGTGGCCACCACCAGCCGTCCGTCCGGCACCGCCTGCCAGCCGGGGTCGTCGTCGTGCGGTTCCGAGGCCAGCAGCACCGCGCCCGGGGTCTGCCGGACCGACAGCGCATGGCCCGCGGCGCTGGCCACGACGGTGCGCCCGTCGGTGAGCAGCAGGTTGAGCCGGGACCCGGGGGCCGCCGCCGCGACCTCGGCCACCGTGGCGGCGACCGCCCGCGCCGGGTCCTCGCCCGCCCGCAGCCGGTGCCGCACGAGGGCCCACAGCAGCGCCGAGTCGGTCGGCGCGTCGAGGGTGAGCAGGTCGCGTACGGGCAGCCGGCCGGCGAGCGCGGCCACCGCGTCGGGCCAGCCGCGCACCACCCCGTTGTGGCTGAACAGCCACGGCCCCTCGGCGAACGGGGCGGCGGCGGTGTCGAGCACCGGCATGCCGACCGTGGCGGAGCGGACGGCCGCCAGCACCGCGCCGCTGGTGGTCGCCGCCGCCAGCCCCGGCAGGGTCACGTCGCCCCAGATCGGCGTGCCCCGCCGGTAGCGCACCGGCTCGCCGCCGCCGGGCGGGTACCAGCCGACGCCGAAGCCGTCGGCGTTGACGGTCCCGCCGCCGCGCATGTCCCGGGGCGCCCAGGACTGCCGCACCAGGGAGTGCGGCGGGTCGTACAGCAGGGCGCGCAGGCTCACCGGCGGCCCGACGTACGCCAGGTGCCGGCACATCAGGCGGCCCCGGCGGCGACGTGGCCGGCCCTCACCGGCCCGACTCGTCCGGGCGGGCGTCGCGGGCGCAGCGGAAGCCGCTGAAGATCTGCCGCCGGATCGGGTAGTCCCAGTTGCGGAACGTCCCCCGGCAGGCGGCCCGGTCGGTGCCGAAGGAGCCACCGCGCAGCACCCGGTGGTCGTCGCCGAAGAACACCTCCGAGTACTCGCGGTACGGGAACGCGGCGAACCCCGGATAGCCGCGGAACGGGCTGGACGTCCACTCCCACACGTCGCCGATCAGCTGGTGCACGCCCAGCGGCGACGCCCCGGCCGGATAGGCGCCCACCGGCGCGGGCCACAGGTGCCGCTGCCCGAGGTTCGCCTGCTCGGCGGTCGGCTCCCCGTCGCCCCACGGGTAGCGGCGGGACCGGCCGGTGGCCGGGTCCCAGCGGGCTGCCTTCTCCCACTCCGCCTCGGTGGGCAGCCGCTTGCCGGCCCACGCCGCGTACGCCTGCGCCTCGTACCAGCACACGTGCACCACCGGCTCGTCGTCGCGCACGGGCGACCACCGGCCGAACCGCTGGTACGCCCAGCCGTCGCCGTCGCGCCGCCAGTGCATCGGGGCGGTCAGCCCAGCCTCGGTGCGGTGCGCCCAGCCGGCCTCGCTCCACCAGCGCGGGTCGTCGTACCCGCCGTCGGCGATGAACTCGCGGTAGCGGCCGTTGGTGACCGGGGCGGCGTCGATGACGTACGCGGGCAGGTCCACCGGGTGCGCGGGGCGCTCGTTGTCCAACGCCCACGGGTCGGTGGAGGTGCCCATGGTGAACTCCCCGGCCGGGACCAGGACCTCGTCAGCCACCCGGGCGCGCGGCTGCGGCGGGTCCGGGGCGTACAGCGCCGGCGGGCCGACGCGCAGCTGGTGGGTGGCGAGCATGGTCTCGTCGTGCTGCTGCTCGTGCTGGACGATCATGCCGAAGGCGAACCCGTCGGCGACGAGCGGCCGGTCGGTGAACGGCACCCGGTCGAGCAGGTCGTGCACCTTGTCCCGCACGGTGGCCAGGTAGGCGCGGGCCTCGGCGGGCGGCAGCAGCGGCAGCGCCGGGCGGTCGCGGCGGGGCTGCTTGAACGCGTCGTACAGGTCGTCGATGTCCCGGCGGACGGGCTCGCGCCCGCCGACGTCCCGGACCAGCCAGAGCTCCTCCTGGTTGCCGACGTGGGCGAGGTCCCAGACCAGCGGCGACATGATCGGCGAGTGCTGACGCATCAGGTCGGCGTCGTCGACCGCCTCGGTGAGCCCGGCGGTCCTCGCGCGGGTGCGCTCCAGCTCGGCGGCGATGCGGGTGCGTAGCTGTTCCGCGCCGAGCTCGTGGATGGTCGTCACCGCGATCCCCTCTCCGTGGCGGCCAGCCGCCGCCGTAATCCTCGGGTCGTCTCGTCGTGCAGGTCGGCCGGCAGGTCCAGCCGGGGCAGGGCGGCCAGCGCCAGGTCGAGCAGGTCGGCGGCGGCCCGCGCCAGCGGCGGGTCGCCGAGGCCGTGGCGGGCCGCCTCGTGCCACCGGTCGGCGACCGGCGTGGCCGTGGCCACCGCCTGGCGCACCGTGTCCGGGTCGGCGAGCAGGGCGGCGAGCACCGCCAGCGGCAGCCGCCAGTCCGGCCCCGGCTGGGCGTCCAGGTAGCGGATCTCCAGGTAGCCGCGGGGGCGTACCACCGGGAACAGCGTGCTCAGGTGGTAGTCCAGGTCGTCGGTGGTGGGCGGCCGGGGCAGCACGCCGGTGATCCAGTCGCCGAAGGTCACCCCGGGCGGCGGCGTCCAGTCGGCCTCGTCGTCGCGCAGGCACAGCAGCGGGGCCGCCAACGCGTACGCCGTCCACGCCGCGACCGGGTCGGCGTCGGGCTGCTGCGGCGACCAGACGGGGCGGGTGCGGGCCGGGTCGATGGCCAGCCACGCGGCCATCCGGGCGGACGCCCACCCGGTGCGCCGCCCGGCGTGCCGGTCGGCGGTGGCGAACGCCGCGAGCAGCGGCGGGCCGACCGCGTGGGCCGCCGCCCAGCGGGCGGCGACCTGGTCCGGTTCGCCGGCGTCCAGGCAGACCTGGAGCCCGGCGGTGCTGTACATCATGGTCCGGCCGGCGGGGCCACGGCGGTCGAAGACGCAGCGCATGGCGTGGTAGCGCGGGGTGTCGACGACCGGCCGGGGCGGCCGCCACGGGTCGATGCCGGTGCGCCCGAGCGTCAGGCCGGCGGCGCGGAGCAGGTCGGTGACCTGGGCGATGTCGGCGTTCGTGGCGTCGACCAGCGCGGCGACCGAGGAGCGCGGCGCGGTCGAGATCTCGAGCTGGCCACCGGGCTCGACGGTCACGGTGCTGCCGTGCCGGAGCGGTGCGGCGGGGCTGGAGTCGTGGATGGTGGTGGGGCTGTGCGGCCCGAGGGCCGCCCGGAGCCGCTCCCGGTCCACCGGGCGGGCCGGGTCGGCGGCGTCGTGCACGGTCCATTCCAGTTCGACACCCGTGCGGGTCGGTGGGCCGGTCTTGAAGCAGATCCGGGCGATGTGCCGGACCGCGTCGTCCACCCCCCGCAGCGGGGTGGTCCGGTCCAGCTCCGGTGACGTCACCACGAGACGATCCCTCCCTCGGTCGGGGCGGAACAACGTGACCCTTACCGGCCCCGGCGTCCGCGCTGCGACCATCTTCTGTCTAGCAGACGAATTCCGCTCGCCTTGCCGTAACAGATGTTTCGGGATCAGTCCTCGGCGGTGGTGTCCGTGCCCGCGGTGGGGGTGGCCTTCGACGCCGGCCGGCCGGTGTGCGTGGGGCGGGCGGCGGGCGTGGCCGCGGGGTCGGCGTCGGGGACCAGGCGGCGGCAGAACGCGTCCACCTCGGCGGCGTCGCCGGCGGCGGCGACCAGGGGCGCGTACGCCGGGGTGGTCAGCGCCTTCGCCCGCTGCGCGGCCGGCTTGGCCAGGTACGCCCGGCACAATCCGGGCAGGTTCGCGGCGGCCCCGGAGCGGCCCGGGCCGGGGGTGACGCCGGGCGTCTGTGGCGACGCGGCCCCGGCGGACGTGCTCGGCCCGGCGCTGCCCGGCGTCGCGGTCCCGCCGCCGGGGGCGGACGGGGCGCCGGCCGGGCCCGGGGCGGTGGGGCCGGCGGTGGTGGGGCCCGAGGCGCTGGGGTCGGCCGACGCGGTGCTCGGGGCGGGCGCGGGCGCGGGCTCGTCGGCGCGGTCCAGGCCGACCGCCGCGACGGCGACACCGGCGGTCGCGGTGGCGGCGACCGCCCCGATCCAGGCGACCGCCCCGATCCTGCGGCGGCGCCGCCGGGGCGCGCGCGCCGGGGGCGTCGCCGGCGCGGCGCGGGCGGCCCGGAACGCGGCGAGCGCCGCCTCCTCGCCGGCGAGTTCACCGGGGCGGGCCGGCGCCGCCGCCGCGGCGAGCAGGTCGGCCAGGGGGTCGGCGGGACGGCCGTCGTCGCCCGCGCGGCCGTGGCGCGCGGAGTCGAGGAGCCGGTCGGACGCCGCCCGGTCGGCGGGCAGGTCCGGCCGGTCGGGCTGCCGGCAGCTCATCGGTTTCCCCTCACGTCAGCCGTCCGCCTGCTCGACGTACGGCGCGCCGGGCGTCGGCCGGCCGGGGCGGGGGCGGGGCGGCGTCGCGGACGGAGCGGCCTCCGAGGTCGGGTCCTGGCGCTGCAGGAGCGTGGCGAGGCGGCGCAGGCCCCGGTGAGCCGCCGTGCGCACCGCGCCGGCCCGCCGGCCGAGCACCCGTCCGGCGCTCTCGGCGTCCAGGCCGATCACCGCGCGCAGCAGCACCGCCTCGGCCTCCCGGGGCGGGAGGGTGGCGATCAGCGCCAGCGCGGCCTCGGTGCCGAGGGTCTCGCCGGCCCGCTCGGCCGTGTCGGCGTCACCGGCCAGGTCGGCGAGCGCCTGCACCGGCACGGGCAGCGAGGGCCGGCGGCGCTGCCGGCGCAGGTGGTCCATGGCCCGGTTCCGGGCGATGGTGACGGTCCAGGCCCGGAACTCCCCGCCCGTGAAGGTGGGCAGGTCCCGGGAGATCTGCAGCCAGGTCTCCGAGGCCACGTCCTCGGCGTCGGCGCCGACCAGCGCGGTCAGGTAGCGCAGCAGGCCGGGCTGGAGAGTGCGGTAGAGGAACCGGAAGGCGTCCTCGTCGCCGGCCTGCGCCGCGACGACCGCCTCGTTCAGTTCACTCGTCATGGGTACGCCGTTCCCCCTGCCCGGCGTCGGTGGGCGGCACGTCGGCAGCGACGCGCACGGCACCGACCTGGCCCGGCAGCCGGACCTCCTCCCGCACCACCAGCCCCCCGCTGACCCTGATCACGCCCGACACCGTACGCGCCCGGACGGCGCGTACGACCACCACCCGGCGCGGCCGTCGGCAGGGTGCCCACCCGGGGCGCCCGGCTGGCCGGAGCCGCGCTAACGCTAGGAGCGGGGTGCCGGGCGGACAAGTCAATGCCTCCCGGAGAAAGAGTGAGAATTATCAAACGGTGAACACGGCGAGTCGATGTGACACGGCGCGGGCCGCGGACGCCACTGTCTGCGCAGGCCGGGCGCGACATTCGGGCCCTCCCCCGTTCGGCCAGGCCACGGCACCGGCTCGGGCAACCTGTGACAGGTGGTCGCGAGTCGATCACGGGCGAGCCGGCCCGACGGCCGCCCGGCCGCCCCGGCCGCCCCGTCGCTCCGGTCGGTCCGGCCGGAGCGCGAGAAGTGAGCCGGGCGCGCTCTGGGTACGGTATTGCTGTGTTGTCTTCGGGAGTCGTACTCAGCGGTCGGTACCGCCTGGACGACCGTGTCGCCACCGGCGGCATGGGTGACGTCTGGCGGGCCACGGACCAGATCCTCGGCCGGCGGGTCGCGGTCAAGGTCCTGCTGCCGGCGCTGGTCTCCGACCCGGACTTCATCGCCCGGTTCCGCGCCGAGGCCCGCATCATGGCCGCCCTGCGGCACCCGGGCATCGTGCAGGTCTACGACTGCGGCGAGGACGACCTGCCCACCGGCGGGCGGGCCGACTACCTGGTGATGGAGTTCGTCGAGGGCGAGCCGCTGTCCAAGCGGATCGAGGCGGCGGGGCACCTCGGCGTGGCCGAGACCATGTCGATCGTCGCGCAGGCCGCCCAGGCGCTGCACGCGGCGCACGCCGGCGGCATCGTCCACCGCGACGTCAAGCCGAGCAACCTGCTGGTGCAGGAGGACGGCACCGTCGTCCTGGTCGACTTCGGGGTCGCCCGGTCGACCAACGTCACGAGCATCACCAGCACCAACGCGGTGCCGGGCACCGCGCTCTACATGGCACCCGAGCAGGCGGCGGGCCGACCGGTCTCCGGGGCCACCGACATCTACGCCCTCGGCGCGGTGGCCTACTGCTGCCTGACCGGCGGGCCGCCGTTCACCGGCGACAACCCCCTGCAGGTCGCCGTGCGGCATCTGGACGACGAGCCGCCGGAGCTGCCGACCGACATCCCCGGGCCGGTGCGGGACCTGGTGTCCCGCGCCCTGGCCAAGGACCCGGCGGCGCGGTACGCCAGCGGCGCGGCGATGGCGGAGGCCGCGCGGGCCACCATCGCCGACAGTTCCGCACCCACCAGCACCGTGCCGGTGTCGCCGCGCACGCCGGTCGGCGCCCGGAACGGGTTGGACAGCACCCGCGACGACCTGCCGCCGGTGCGGCCGACGGCCGCGCCGGCGCGCACCTTCGTCGGCCGCACGGGCCGGCGCGGCACCCTGGTCGGCGCGCTCGCGGCGGTGGCGGTCGCGGGGATCGCGCTGGCCGCGGCGCTCGGCGCCGCGACGAACGCGGACGCCCCCGCCACGAAGTACGGGCCGACCGCCCCGGCGGCCGACCCGACGCCGGGCTCCGACGACTCGGCCGCCAGCGAGGAGGCCGTGGTCGACCCGGACCGCACGTTCCGGCCCGGCGGGGGTCGTCCCTCGGCGTCGGTCACCCCGACGCCGACCCCGCAGCCGAGCGACTCGGCCGCGCCGGAACCGACGGGCGCGCCGCCCACCAAGCCCGCCGACCCGCCGCCCACCACGGCCAGCCCCCCTGCCGACCCGCCGCCCACCACGGCCAGCACCCCCGCCGACCCGCCGCCCACCACGGCCAGCACCCCGGCCGAACCGCCGGCCCAGGGGGACTGACCGGGCACGGCCGGGTCCGAGGGCCCGGCCGAGGTGGCCGCCCCACCGACCCCACCTTCACCAAATCGGACTTAAAACCCAGAACCTCACTTACGCTGACGATGAGGTACGTTCCGTCGTCTGCCGCGGGAGCCATGGGTGAGCGCTGAGAAGTTGGTCGTCATCGGCCAGGGATACGTGGGCCTGCCGCTGGCCATGCGCGCCGTCGAGGCGGGCATGGACGTCGTCGGCCTCGACGTCAACGCCGACCGGGTCAAGCGCCTCGCCTCGGGCGAGTCCTTCGTCGAGGACATCCCCGCCGACCGGCTCGGCCGGGCGCTGGGCAGCGGACGGTACCGCCCGAGCACCGAGTACGCCGACGCCGAGGGCTTCGACATCTGCGTGATCACCGTGCCCACCCCGCTGCGCGACGGCGTGCCCGACCTGAGCTACGTCGAGCAGGCCGGCGGCGGCATCGGGCCGTACCTGCGGCCGGGCTGCGCGGTGATCCTCGAGTCGACCACGTACCCCGGCACCACCGAGGAGCTGCTCCGGCCGCTGCTGGAGTCGGCCAGCGGGCTGACCGCCCCCGGCGACTTCCACCTCGGCTACAGCCCGGAACGGATCGACCCCGGCAACCCGGTGTGGAAGCTGGAGAACACCCCGAAGGTGGTCTCCGGCGTCGACGCGGCCTCCCGGGAGCGGGTCGACGCGTTCTACCGGCGGCTGGTCGAGCGGACCGTGCCGGTGGACTCCACCCGGGTCGCGGAACTGACCAAGCTGATCGAGAACACCTTCCGCCAGGTCAACATCGCGCTGATCAACGAGCTGACGATGCTCAGCCACCACCTCGACATCGACGTGTGGCAGGCGATCGAGGCCGCCGAGACCAAGCCGTTCGGGTTCATGCCGTTCCGCCCCGGCCCGGGCGTCGGCGGGCACTGCCTGCCGATCGACCCGTGCTACCTGTCCTGGCAGGTCAAGCGCCGGCTGGGACGGCAGTTCCGGTTCATCGAGCTGGCCAACGACGTCAACCACGAGATGCCCGAGCACGTCGTCCGACGGATCATGAACGGGCTCAACCGGGCCGGGCGGGCGGTCAGCGGGGCCCGCCTGCTGCTGCTCGGGTTGGCGTACAAGCCGAACACCGGCGACATGCGGGACTCCCCCGCCGTGGACGTGGCCCGCCGCCTGCAGGACCTCGGCGCCGAGGTCCGGGCGGTCGAGCCGTACGCCGAGCCGCACCACCTGCCCGGCGGCGTGGTCGTGGTCGGCCTGACCGAGCGCGAGCTCCGCGAGGCCGACGCCGTGGTGGTGGTGACCGACCACGACTGCCTCGACTACGACCTGGTGGTGCGGCACGCCCGGTACGTCTTCGACACCCGCAACCGCTGCCACGGCCCGACGGTCGAACGCCTCTGACGCTCAGTCGCCGAGGCTGGCGACGATCGGGCGGGCGAGGGCGCGGCGGGCCGGCAGCACCGACGCGGCCAGCGCGGCCAGCACCGCCACCGCGATGATCAGCCCGAGCCGTCCCCACGGCAGCACCAGCGTGAACTCGCCGCTGAGCCGGGTGACCACCGCCATCGCGCCCGCGCCGACGCCGATGCCGAGGCCGACCCCGAGGACCGCGCCGACCAGCGCCATCAGCGCCGCCTCCACGGCGAGCATCGCCCGCATCCGGCCCCGGGTCAGCCCGACGGCGCGCAGCACCGCGTTCTCCCGGGTGCGCTCCACCACCGACAGGCTGAGCGTGTTGGCGACGCCGACCAGGGCGATGACCACGGCGAGGCCGAGCAGGGCGACGACGAACGCCAGCACCATGTCGATGGTGCCGGTGAGCGACTCCTTGTACGTCGCCTGGTCCACCAGGTTCGCCGTCGGGTAGCGGGCCACCACCGACTCGACGGCCGCCCGGGCCCGCTCGGCGCTCACCCCGGCGGCCGGGTCGATTTCGGCGAGGTGGCCGCGCTCGGCCGGGAAGAGGCGGGAGAAGTCGGCGTCGACCACGTCGACCACGTGCCCGGCCGGCACGGGGCCGCCGGCCAGCGCCGACCCGTCGGCGGCGACGACGGCCGCCACGGTGAACGGCTGTCCGGCCAGGGTGACGGTGTCGCCGACCGACCAGCCCCGCGCCCGGGCCAGCTCCCGGTGCACCAGCACCCGGCCCGGGCCGAGCCGGCCCGCGTCACCGGCGTCCACGGCCGTCAGGGTGCGCCCGACCAGCGCCGGGTGGGCGGTCCGCAGCTCGACCCCGTCGCTGACCCGGCCGCGCAGCTCGTGCACGACGCCCAGCTCGGGGCGGGCGGCCAACTCGTCGACCAGCGGCCCGGGCAGGCTCCCGCCGACGCCGACCACCACGAAGTCCACCCCGATCTGCCGGTCCACGGCCCGCTCGATGCTGGCCTTGGCGCTGCCCGCGCCCACCACGAACGCCGACACCAGGCCGATGCCGATGACCAGGGCGGTGGCGGTCGCGGCGATCCGGCGCGGGTTGCGCACGGCGTTCGCCACGGCCAGGCCGGCGGTCGCCCCGAACAGCCGGCGCGCGGGGACGCCCAGCAGGCGCACCAGCGCCGGCACCAGCACCGGCCCGAACAGCACGATGCCGAAGAACGCCAGCATCCCGCCGGCCGCGACCAGCGGCAGCTGGCCGACGGCCCCGGCCGACCCCAGCGCCGCCACCCCGGCGGCGAGGACCAGCGCGCCCGCGGCCAGCCGGACGCGGCCGGCCCGGCGGGTGGGCTGCACCGCCGCGTCGGTGAGCGCGGCCACCGGCGCGACGCGGGTGCCCCGCCAGGCCGGCACGGCGGCCGAGGCCACGGTGAGGACGGTGCCCAGCAGCAGGCAGACCAGCACGGTCGGCGCCGTGACGGTGATCCCGCCGCCGGCCATCGGCACGTCGAACGCGGACAGCAGGGCGTCCAGGCCGACTGCCACGCCCGCGCCGACCGCCACCCCGAGCGCCGAGGCGGCCAGTCCGGTCGCCGCCGCCTCCAGCAGCGTCGCCCGCAGCACCTGCCCCCGGGTCGCCCCGACCAGCCGCAGCAGCGCGGTGCGCCGGGTGCGCTGGGCGAGCACGATGGCGAAGGTGTTGGCGATGACGAACCCGGCCACCACCACGGCCACCGCCGCGAAGGTGAGCAGGAGCAGGTTGAACTGCCTCAGGTCGCGGACCGCGTCGTCGACGGCGGCGTCGAGGACCGCCTGGCGGTCCTTCACCGTCACGCCGCCGCCGGCCACGGCCGCCACCCGCCCGGCCAGCTCCGCCGCCGACACGCCCGGCGCGGCGGCCACCATGATCCGCCCGTAGCCCTCCTGTCGCGTCACGGCCAGGGCGTCGGGCCCGGCCAGGCCGATGAACGGCCCGCCGACGTCCCGGGCGGTGCCGGCCACGTCGACCGTGCCGACCAGGGTGTACGCGCGGGCCGCGCCCCCGCTGCCGCCCACGCGCACCGGTCCGCCGAGGGTGAACCCCTCCTCGGCTGCGGTCGGCGCGTCGAGGACCACCTCGCCGGGGCGCTGCGGCAGCCGCCCGGCCACCACGTCGTACGACTGCAGGGCCGCCTCGGTGGGGATCGCCGCCGCGACGGCGTAGCCGAGGACGGGCCGGCCGTCGGAGCCGACGACCCCGGCGGAGCCGGTCAGCTCCCCGGCGGCGGCCCGCACCCCGTCGACCGCGCGCACCCGCTCCACGAGGGCGGGCGGGATCGGGTCCCGCCCGGCGTACACGGCGACGTCGGTGTGCCGGTCGAAGACGCCGGCGCTCTCGTAGGCGCGGCGCTTCATCCCGTCGGTGAGGATCAGGGTGCCGGCGACGAACGCGACGCCGAGCACCACGGCCAGCGCCGACAGCAACAGCCGCAGCGCGTCGGCGCGCATGGTGCGCAGGGTCAGCCCGGTCACCACCGGCCCCCCGTCGCCGCGCCGGCCGGGGCCTGGTCGAGGTGGGCGAGGGCGTCGAGGACGGCCTCCGCGGTGGGCGCGACCAACTCGCGGACCAGCCGGCCGTCGGCGAGGAAGACCACCCGGTCGGCGTGGCTCGCGGCGGTCGGGTCGTGGGTCACCATCACGACGGTCTGGCCGAGGGTGTCGACGGCCTCGCGCAGCAGCCGCAACACCTCCGCGCCGGAGCGGGAGTCGAGGTTGCCGGTGGGCTCGTCGGCGAAGATCACCCACGGTTTGGTGATCAGGGCGCGGGCGACGGCGACGCGCTGCTGCTGGCCGCCGGAGAGCTCGGCGGGCCGGTGCCGCAGCCGGTCGGCCAGCCCGACGGCGGCGACGACCTGGCGCAGCCAGGCCGGGTCGGGGCGGCGGCCGGCGATGGCCAGCGGCAGCACGACGTTCTCCTCGGCGGTCAGCGCGGGCAGCAGGTTGAACTTCTGGAAGACGAAGCCGATCCGGTCGCGGCGCAGCAGGGTGAGCCGCCGGTCGTCGAGCCCGCCGGTGTCGGCGTCGCCGATGCGTACGGTGCCGGCGGTGGGTCGGTCGAGGCCGGCGAGGCAGTGCATGAGCGTGGACTTGCCGGACCCGGACGGGCCCATGATGGCGGTGAACCGGCCGGCGGCGAAGTCGACGTCGACGCCGTCGAGGGCGACGACCCGCGCCTGGCCGGCGCCGTACTCCTTGCGCAGGCCACGGGCGGTGACCGCGACGCCGGCGGTGGCGAACGCGGGAGGTGGTACGGACACGTCGGTGCTCCCCGTGGAGGTGGTGGTTGCGGACACCTGTCGACGCTATGGGCGGCACCGGCCCGCCGCGTCCGCCCGCACGCTCGCCCCGCCTGCGCCCGGAGGCGTCCCCACGGCGCGGCCCCGTACGACCTGAGGCGTACCCGCCGTCAGCCGCCGGGGGTGACCAGACCGCTCTCGTACGCCAGCACCACCGCCTGCACCCGGTCGCGCAGCCCCAGCTTGGCCAGGATCCGCCCCACGTGGGTCTTCACGGTCGCCTCGGCGACGTGCACCCGGGCGGCGATCTCCGCGTTGGACAGGCCCTGGGCCACCAGCAGCAGGATCTCGCGTTCCCGCTCGGTGAGCTGGGCGAGCCGGGGATCGGCGGCGGGGCCGGGGCCGAGCTGACCGGCGAACCGGTCGAGCAACCGGCGGGTGATCGACGGGGCCACCACGGAGTCGCCCTGGGCGACCACCCGGATCGCGGCCAGCAGTTCCTCCGGCGGCACGTTCTTCAGCAGGAATCCGCTCGCCCCGGCCTGGAGGGCGGCGAACGCGTCGGCCTCGGTGTCGAAGGTGGTGAGCACCAGCACCCGGGGCAGGTCACCCGGCCGGTCGGCGCAGATCCGCCGGGTGGCCTCCACCCCGTCCATCGTCGGCATCCGGATGTCCATGACCACCACGTCGGCCTCGACGCGGTCGAGCACCCGCAGCGCGTCCGCCCCGTCGATGGCCTCGCCGACCACGGTCAGGTCGGGCTGGGAGCCCAGCACCATCCGGAACCCCGCGCGCACCAGCGCCTGGTCGTCCACGATCACCACGCGGACCGTCATGCCGCCACCTCCGTCCCGGTGCTCGACCGTAGCGGCAGCCGCGCCTCGACCTGCCACCCCCCGGCCAGCGTGGGGCCGACGGTGAGGCTGCCGTCGTACACGGTCACCCGCTCGCGCATGCCGACCAGGCCGTGACCGCCGGACGGCGCGGGGCGGACCACGGGGCGGCCCCGCCCGTCGTCGACGACCCGGACCACGACGGCGTCGGGGGTGTGGGTCAGGCCCAGCGTGACGGTCGCGCCGACCCCGGCGTGCTTGAGGGCGTTGGTGAGCGCCTCCTGCACCACCCGGTAGACGGTCAGCTCCAGGCCGGGCGGCAGGGCCGGCGGCTCGCCGGTGACCGTCGCGTCGACCCGCAGCCCGGCGGCCCGGAACCGGTCCAGCAGTTCGGGCAGCTCCACCAGGGCCGGCCGGCGGTGCGTCGGCTCCGCCGCCAGCGCCGGGGCCGCCGCGCCGTCCGGCCCGTCCGCCGGCCCGGGGCTGCTCGTCTCCCGCAGCACCCCGACCAGGCGGCGCATCTCCTCCAGCGCCTGCCGGCCGGTGTCGGCGACCACGCGCACCGCCTCCCGGGCGGTCTGCGGGTCCCGGTCGAACAGGTAGCGGGCCCCGTCCGCCTGCACGATCATCACGGCCATGCTGTGGGCCACCACGTCGTGCAGCTCGCGGGCGATGCGGGTGCGTTCCTCGGCCACCGCCGCGCGGGCCTCGGCCTCCCGCTCCCGCTCCAGGGTCGCGGCGCGCTCCTCCAGGCTCAGCACGTAGAGCCTGCGGGTACGCACGTTCAGCCCCATCAGCCAGACCGCGCCGGTCATCAGCGCGAACCAGATCGCCGAGGCCCACCAGGCGACGGCCGCCTCGATCTGGAGCGCGGCGAGCACCACGCCGACGGCGGCGACGACGCCGGCGACGATGCCGGCGGCCAGCCTCTCGGCGTACTTCACCACGCTGTACAGGGCGATCAGCACGGCCACGTCGAAGGCCAGCGGGCCCCACCCGGCGACCACCTGGACCCCGGCGAGCACGGCGACCGCCGCCCCCACCGCCGAGGGGTGGGCGCGCCGGAACAGCAGGGCGGCGGCCATCGCCGCCGCGACGCCCGTGGCCCGCCACCCGCCGGGCTGGTTGACGCCCCCGGCGAGGCCCACCAGCACGACGAAGCCGGAGACCGCCACGTCGAAGGCCACGCTGCGCAACGGCCGGCCGAACAGGATCCGCCTCACGGTCACCGAGCGTACGGGGCGCGGGTCCGACGGAGGGCCAGGGTGTACAGGAGTCGCCTGCGCCGCCGTTGATACCTCGCGGGGCGCACTTCTCAGATTCACGTTCCGCCGTATCCGGGAATTGCCACCTCCCCGGCAAATGCGGACGCCCTTTGAGCAATCGTCAATCTCGACCATTCCATTTACGGTGGCCACTGCAATACAGTTGTCGCGCCGGGTCGCCGGAGCAATTCTCCGCCACTCGACCCATCACCACCACCATCGAAGGGGAATCAGCACATGAGAATCGCGCTGGCACGTCCACGCCCGCGGCGTACGGCCCGACTGCTGTTCGGCGCCCTGCTGACCGCCGCGCTCGCGTTCTCCGTGAGCGGCACCGCCACGGCCGCGATCGACAAGGGCGACTTCACCGCGAACGCCCGCACCGACGTCTACATGCGGGACATCGCGTCGGACACCGGGTTCGAGCCGCACGGGGCCATCTACTCGTCGTTCTTCAACAGCCCGGACATCAAGATCTGCCCCACCGCGGTCGAGTGCGCGTCGCACACGAACCCGATCGTCGGATCGACGAGCTACATTTTCGTGAACCTGCGGAACAATGGCCCGTACGGTTCCGGAATCGGCAACGGGACGCTGAAGGCGTACTACACCACCTCCGGTGGCGCCGCGAACTGGCCGATGCACTGGACGCCGATCGGCTCCAAGACGCTGCCCGTCGCCCCCGGGGTCACCACGACGTCGATCGCCTGGCCGAACGTGCCCTCCATCGGGCACTTCTGCCTGCTGCTGCGCTGGGAGTCGGCGACCGACCCGATGCTGTTCGAGGGCACCGCGACCTCCATCAACACGCAGTACAACAACAACATCGCCTGGAAGAACGCCAACACCGTCCCGGCGGGCGGCGGCGTGGTCACCGACCGCCCGTACGCGCTGGCGAACGCCCTGGCCGAGCCGGCCCCGTTCGACCTCGCGTTCCGGCCGCTCGGCGAGCCGGCCCCCGGCGTCAAGGTCGTCGCCGACCTCGGGCCGGAGCTGTTCGAGCGCTGGCGGGCCGCCGGCGGTCAGGGTGAGGGCATCCAGGTCGTCGGCCGCAGCGCCATCCAGATCGTCGACCCGTACAAGGCGCAGATCAAGGGCCTGCTGATCAAGCCCGAGGAGCGGCCCGTCGTGAAGCTGAGCTTCGCCACCAGCGAGACGCTGCAGAAGGCGTACACCCTCCAGGTCGTCCAGGTCGGCCCGGCGCGCAAGCTCGGGGAGAGCTTCGACGTCGGCGGGGTGGACTACACCTTCGAGCCCCGCAAGGGCTGACCGGGCGGGTCGGCGGACCGGAGGGCCGGGGGGCCGGGATCCCCTCCGGCCCGCCGGCCACACCGGTACGACGCGGCTGACCGCCGCCACGAGCGATCGTGGCGGCGGTCAGCCGTACCAACGGCGGGAAACCCGAACTCCAGGTTCCTTCAACAAGTCTGACCGGGTGACTCAGCCTGCAAGGGCACTGCTCTGGGCCGCAGCGTTGTTGGCTGCGAGCCAGCCAGCGGGGTTACCGCAGTCGTGGTACTCGCCTGTGACGGGGTGGATCAGCACGTCGTGGTCGCGCGCAAAGGCGATCACGGCGTCGGTGGCCTGGTATTCGCCGTTGGACGCTGGCGTCAGCTTCTGGAAGTAGGCCAGCGCGTGGGCTGGTAGCAGGGTGCGGCTGATGTTGATGTAGGCGGTCGGCTCGTCGTAGTTGTTCGGCTTTTCGAGCAGTTCGTCGAGCAGTTGGTGGCCGGCGACCGGGCGTGGATGCAGGATGCCGTAGCGGTGGGCCTCGGTGCCGGGCACCGTGGCGGCGGCGAGCGCGGCCGGCACTGCGGCGGCCGTCCGGGCGGCGCTGAGGTCGGCCAGGTCCGATCCGCCGTCGCTGCGCAGCAGTAGGTCGTCGCCGGCGACCAGGAGGAAGTCGTCGCCAGCGATGAATTCCGCAGCGACGATGGCGGGCAGTGCGGTGCCGTACCGGTCGTCGCGGGGCTGTTCGAGGAACGTGAAGGTGGCCTGGGTGTGCAGGTCGGCGACTGCGGCGTACTTGTCCTGCCAGCCGCGTGCGGTGAAGTAGTCCTTGAGGTCGCGGTCTTCGCTGAAGTAATGGCGTACTTGGCGGCCGGGCTCACCCGGGGCGGTGACGATGGCGATGTCGCGTGCTCCGGCGGCGACGCAGTCGGCGACGGCGTAGGCCACAACCGGCTGGTTGAGGATCGGCAGCATGCACTTGTTGATCGTCTTGCCGATGGGGAAGAACCTGCTGCCCATTCCGGCGACAGCGATGACGGCCCTCACGCGTACACCTTTCGGTTGGTTGCCCGGCTGTCAAGGTGTGGCGGCGACGCCTTCGAAGGCGACCAGTCGCTCGTGCAGCGCTTCGAGTGAGCCGGGCGGACCCGTGCAGTTTACGCATCGTCCCGGCCGGATCCGGAGCAGTTGGTGAAAGCGTACGACGGCAGCGGATCCCCGGCTTTTCAGTGCCGGCGATCCGCTGCCTGCGTCAACGCGAGGTGGGTGAGGTGGGCTTGACAGCGGGCTCGGCGGCGGCTGCGGCGTGTCGGATGCGATCCCAGGTCGGTGTCCGGCGTGTGCCGGAGTCGAGGCCGTGGCGCAGGGCCTGCCGATGGACCGCGGCGAGCATGGCGTCGTAGTCGCGCGGGGTGCCGCGGTGGTCCTCGACGTAGTGGTGGAGGGCGGCGACGCCGACTTCGGCCAGTGTGTGTCCGCTGCGCGCGATGGCGGTGAGGAGGTCGGTGTCGAAGGCGAGGCTGTGGTCGGTGACGAGGGGGAGTGCGGTGCGCAGAGCGGCGGCCGGGAAGGCTTTGAAGCCGGCCTGGGGATCGCCGACGTCGAGCTGGAGGAGATCGCGCACGGCTCGCTGGTAGAGCAGGGCAGTGGGAGTAGGGCCGGTGGACGGATAGTAGCCGTGGGAGTCGGGGCGGCGGCGGGAGCCGATGACGGCGCCGACGCCTGGTTCGTCGAGGGCGGCGACGTGCAGACCGAGTTGTTCCAGGGGATAGGTGAGGTCGAGGTCGGTGTAGGCGAGGACGCTGGAGCCGGTGCCGAGGAGTTGGGCAAGTCCCCACAGCACTGCGCCGCCCTTGGCGCTGGCGTCGTCGGGTCGGGCCGTGATGGTCACGCGGATCTGCGGGTGCTCGACCGTGGTGGCGCGGGCGGCGTGGTCGGTGCTTTCGTCGACCAGGAGGAGATCGGCGCGGGCGTCGGGGCACGCCTGCAGCAGCCAGGTCAGTTGGGCGATCTTGACGGTGAGCGCGTCGTCGCCGTCCTCTGGGTTGAGGCGGTGGGTTTCGTCGCGCATCGGTACGACGATGCCGAGGTCGATGCGGTCGTGCCGGGCCAGGACGGCGGCTTTGGAACGGGCCGCCTTGATGGCGGCGATCAGGCCGTGCAGGTGAAGGTCTGCCGGGAGGTGGTCGCGGCGGTTCTTGGCGAGGCCGTGCACGAAGGCGATGAGGAGCCGGTCGCTGTAGTGCGGGAGAGGGCTGTGTGTCTGGTGGCCGGTGAGGTGGTCGGCGACCAGGTGCAGCAGGGCGCGCCCGGCCGGGTCGGCGGCCCAGCACTGGTCGGGGGTGGGCGGGGCGTCGGCGTTTGCCCAGGCGGTGCGGACGTGCTCGCGGAGCAGGTCATAGCCGGCCACCAGGGAGCGCTGGGTGTCGTCCCAGCGTGCGCCGTCGTTGGTGGCCTCGGCGGCCCGCCACGCTTGCTCCCAGGCGGGAGGGTGAGCGCGGGCGGCGTGGGCGGTGGCAGTGACCTGCTGCCAGTGGCGGCGGACGGAGGGCGATGCGCAGTCCGGGTCGTCGTCTGAGGAGAGATGAGCGGCGGCGGTCTCGGCCAGGACGAGGGCTTGGCCGGCCTGGGCTGGGGTGTCGGCGGCGGCGGTGAGCGCGTCGAACCACCGCTCGGCGGCCAGGGTCAGCCCGCGGGTGTGGTGGGCGAGGTCGTGAATCGTCTGCTCTCGCCGGGTGTGCAGCTCGGCGCGTACCCGACGGCGGTGGGCGCGTTGGAGGGCGGCGTCGCCGGCCAGGTCGACCGGGGCATGGTCGGCGCGGGCGGTGAGCAGGGCGTGCAGCGCGGTCTCTGCGGGGCCGGCCAGGATGTCGGCGTGTAGCAGCAGGGCCAGCAGTTCACCGAGTACCGCGGGATTCGCTGTCCTGGCTGACTGTCGGAATCGTTCGCTGGCCAGGTAGGCGTCGTCGATGGTTTCGGGACGGTGGGCGAGCGCTGCGATGGTGCGGGCGAAGGTGTGACACATCCCGGCTGTAGCATCGTCGGGGAAGAAGAGCCTGTCTCGCAGGGCCCTGGTCGCCCGCTTGGCCTCGGGGCGGTGGGCGACCAGCAGCGCGAGCGCGGCCAGTGGTAGGTCCGTGCGGTCGTCGAGCGTCCGGGTGATCCGGCCGGCAGTTGGCGCCGCGGTGATCGACAGTAGCGCCCGTATGGTGGCCGGGTCCGGGTCGGCGGTTGCGGCCAGTCGTATCGCGAGTTCGGCGTCGGCGTCGTGGTCGTTGTTCAGCAGCGGCGAGTCGGTCAGGGGGAGGAAGACGCGGGCGGCGGCGGTCATCGGGTGATCCTTGCGGCGACGAGTTCGGCGGTCTGCTGGGCGGTGTGCACGGGGAAGAGCAGGTTCTGGCGCAGGAACGTGCGTTCGAACGGGCTCAGGGCTGCGTGCACGACGGTCGTGGCAGCAGTGATGTCCACGCGTGCGTCGTGCTTGCCGATACGTTCCAGCAGGTGCCGCACGGCTTCCTCGTCCGGTGGCTGCGCTGCCGCGCACATCTGGTGCTGGGCGGTGGGGCAACGCAGGCGGCAGTTGGTGGTGGGCTGGTCGTAGTGGCCGTTGTAGTCGGGGAGGTGGCTGCCGCGCTCCACGGTGCGCCCGCACGAGGAGCGTTTCAGGACCGCGGGCCGCTGGTGGGTGGGGACGTCGGCGTACACCTCGTCGAACGCGGCCATGATTCGCGACTCGGTGCCGGCGGTGAGCAGCTTCTTGCCCGGCGTGAACGAGCCCGTGGGCAGGGGCAGGCCGTAGGACATGAAGGATTGGATGTGGTCGTCGGCGAACTTCAGCCCGCCGAGGACGACGGTCCGGGCGCCGGCGTCTCGGAAGGTCTGCCAGACGTGCCGCAGGTGGGCGTCGGTGGTGTTGAGCCCTTCGGCGATCGGCCGGTAGTACGCCAGTACGTTGATCTTTTCCGATTGCAGGATGCGGCGCAGGAAGCGTAGTCGGCGCTCTCGGTGGGGCGGTTCGATCGACTCGGGCATGGCGGCGTAGCAGACGTTGACGTCGAGGTCGACGTGGACGAGGGATTCCAGGCAGTCGATCTGCTCGTCGGACAGGGTGTATTTGGTGATGCACGAGACGCGGTTGGTCAGGCCGAGGCTGTCCAGTAGTTGCAGCGCACGCCAGGTCCGGGGCCACAGCTTCGGCAGGAACGCCTCGGAGGTGGACATGTGCAGGCCGATGGGTGTGTGGTGCGGGGTGAACCAGGGGTGCGACAGCAGCCGCGCGACGACGTCCTCGGGTTCAAGGAAGCCGGTGGGTTCCCAGGCGCCGAGGTAGCCGTCAACGGTGTCGCCTTCGCGCCGGTAGCAGTAGGCGCACATCAGAGGACAGCCGATGCCGAAGTCGGCGGACATGCCGCCCTTCATCTGCGAGATCATGTAACTGGTGTTCAGCCCGTCGGGGCCGGCGGTGGCCTGGCTCGCGGCAATCTGCTCGACGGTGGCGATCGGCGTGAATCCGGCTGGCAGTTGCGCCTTGAGCGCGTGCGGGGCGTCCGGGGTGCCGACGACGCCCGGCCAGGCGAAGGTGCAGCGCAGCGCGAATCCCAGGGCGTCGCCCTGAGCGGCGTCGAGGTGATGGGTGCGGGTCAGCGCGGCGATGGTGCGGGCGGGGAGTTCCTGCAGCGGAATACGGCGGCCGGTGGGTTCGTGCAGCAGCCGATTCGCGTGGACTTCGGTCAAGGCACGTTCCAGGGGTCCGTCGGCGAGCTGGCGTGCCGCGTCCACGACCCGGTAGGGGTCGGTGAGGTCGAGGACGGCCTGCAGGTCGCGGGCGACCGCAGCTCGCGCCGCGCCGCGGTAGAGGGCCGGCGGGCTGCTGAGGATCGGTTGGCTGGTCGGGAGGCTCACATTTACTCCTTCGGTGGTCTGGGGCTAGATGGTGCCGGTCGTGCCCATCCGTAGGGTGCGGGGACGTTAAGGCGGCGGCCGGCGTCGATGAGGGCGGAGAGTTCGCAGGCGTTGAGGCGGACGCCGTCGGGAAGGGTCCGGTCGCGGTGGGACCAGGCACGGTCACCGGGCATTCGGACACCCTGCTGACGCACCGCATCGGCGAGCGCGGTTACCCCGGTGGCTAGTGAATCGGCAGCGCCCAGGCGACGCGGGTCGATGGCCATGACCAGCAGACCCCGCCCGTCATCTCCTGTTGGCATGGGTGTGCTGCCGGTCAGCGCGCCGACCAGCAGTTCCAGGACGATCGCGAGGGCTTGGCCGCGCTCGCCCGCAGGCAACAGAACGGTGGCGTGAGTCGGATCGTGGGTTGCTCGGCCGTCCGCATCGAGAGCCGTCCTGTCGGGAATGGCCTGGCCGGTGCGGGCGAACTGGTGCAGGCGGCCCCAGGACATCGCGGCGGCGGCCAGGTCCACCAGTACGGGGCGCTGCTGGTCCGGCCCAGGCACGGCGACCGCCAGCGCGCTACTGCCCAATACCGGCGTGCCGGTGCCACCGTGCAGGGCGACGCTGCGCGCCGATGCCTGAGCAGCGACCACACCCACCAGCCCACGTTGGGCGACCTTCGCGGCGGGAATGCCGAGCGCGCCGACATGACCGGCCCGACGAACGGTCACGGCGGCGATCCCCCAGCGGCGGGCACGCAGCATCGCCGCGGCGGCCGCCATCTGGGCAGCCAACGGCCCCGGAGCCAGATCGGCGTCCACGACCCGGATCGCGTCCTCGTCGCGGACGGCCCGGATGAGCGGACGCGGGTTTAGGCGGCCGGTGCGCAGCTTGTCGAGGTAGGTGGGGGCCAAACGGCTGCCGTGGCCGCAGATGCCGCGCAGGTCAGCCTCAACCTGGGCCTCGGCCATCACCCTCGCCCCGACGCGGGTCATTCCCGCCGCCACGTACAGGCATTGCAGGTAGCTGGCGAGCTGCCGGGCGGAAACTGGGGTCACCACGGCGCCCCGCCCACCGGTACGGCGCCTCGGGCGCGCCCGTCGGCGAGCAGGATCCGGTCCACCGCCGCGATGCTGGCCCGGTGCGGGCTGAAGGCGGCGATCAGCACCGGCGCGGACGAGCCGGCCAGGTCGTCGACGTCGCCGAACGCGACCTGAACCACGGTCCGTCCGTTCACGGCGAGTCGCGTGGCCTCCTCGGCGGCCCGGCTGGAGTCCGCCGTGGTGGTGCGGGTGTCGTAGCCGTAGACGATGACCGGACCCGCTGTCGGCACAGGAGCGCCGGCCGGCACCTGCGACACACGGTGATGCGCGGCGAGCTGGGTGGGCAGATAGTCCGGCGTATGTCTGGCGCTGTCGGCGCGTCGCTGCCCCACGTCGGGAACTCGCATCAGGGTCAGGACCGTGCCGGGCGGCATGTTCAGCGGAAGAAGATGGCCGCCGCGCACGACCGCCACCGACCGGTCCGCGATCCGGCTCGCCACCTGCCGGGCTGAGGCGTTCGCCCGCGGCCACTGCGGTCGGTGCGCGCCGGGCGTCAGACCGTAGCGCTGGTGCAGCGCCCGTACGCGGGCGACGGCCTCGCCGATGCGTTGACGATCGATCACGCCGCGCTCGACCGCGGCCGTCAGCGCCCGCACCACCTCCGCGCGGCGCTGCCATGCCGTCGCCCGCCGCGCCGCCGGGCTTCGTCCCCGAGAGACCTCCGAGTCCAGCATCACGACGTCCACGCCGGCCGCTACGGCGGCGATCGCCGCCCGGGCCACGCCGCCCAGCGGCTCGTGTACCGCAGGGATAGACAGGTTCTCGCTGACCACCACGCCGCCGAAGCCCAACTCGTCGCGCAGCAGGTCGAGCACACGCGGCGATGCCAACGCCGGCCGGTCGTCGAGCGCGAGCACGGTCTGACTGCCGACCATCACGCACGCGACCTGCGCGTCGGTCGCGGCCTGGAATGGAAGCAACGCACCGGGGCAAGCCGGTCGAGCACCGGCGCGGCGTGGTGCGGGTCCACGCGGATCCCACCCAGCCCAGGGAAGTGCTTGGCAGTCGCCGCGACACCCGCGGCCTGCAAGCCGCGCACGAACGCCGCCGCCAGCAGCGCAACCCGCTCGGGATCCGAGCCGAAGGAACGGGTACCCACCGCGGCAGGCGCCGGCCAGGCCGTGGTGTCGCACACCGGTGCCAGGTTCCAGGTCAGCCCCACCGCCCGCAGTTGCCCGCCGATCGCCGCGCCGGCCATCTCGGCCAAGTCCTCGTTCCCCGCTGCCCCGAGCGCCAGATTTCCGGGCAGCTGGGCGACTCCCGGCCAGTCCAGCGCGTTCAACCGGCCGCCCTCCTGATTGATGCTCAGCAGCAGCGGAAGCGGGCCAGCAGCGTTCTCGCTCGCCCAGCGGGTGACCTCATCCAGCACCATCGGACTGCCGACGATGGCTTTGCTGATGCGGCCCGGTTCCCCCGGGAGTGGCTCGTGTCGTGATGGGCCGCGCCCGCCACCGGGATGAAGCAACATCCGGCCAGGACGCACCAGCAGATCGATGTCAGCGGCGAGGACGGGATCGACCTCGACCGGCTTACCGAGAAGCGGACCTGGCATGACAGCTCTCCCCTACGGCCGTGAACCCGTCGAGCGGGCATCACCTGCAAGGCAGCGGGCATAGCCATCGGAGTCTGGCCGCGCCCACACATCGACCTTCGCCGGCATCGGACGGCGGGGGCAGGCCCCAGCGAGGTGCCATCGGTGCGGCCCGCTCAGAACCTGGTGCGGTTGGTGCGCTTGCTTCTCCGTCACCAGTACGGGCCGCTACTGTCAGTCAGCGGCTGCACCCTCGCCAGCCGGAAGGGGGCTCTTACCGTGCAAGGCGACCCCGCAGCTCCCCGCGGCAACCAGCGGCTGGCCGGCCTGCTCAGCGTTGCGCAATGGCGACCGGAGGCCCTGGCCCGACGGATCAACGTCGCCCTGATGGCACGCGGCAGCAGCCGCAGAGTCCACCCCAAGACGCCCTACAAGTGGATCTCTGACGGCGCACTACCGCACGGCGACATCCCCGAACTCGTCGTCGAGGTCCTGTCCACCCAGCTCAAGACAGAGTTGGCGTTCGAAGACGTCTGGGGCGTGACCGCCCCGCGTCCGCGTCCGGCGCTGCCGGCGAACCACGCGATGGATCTACCCTGGGACAGCAGCGGACTGCTCAGCCTCGTAGGAGGACCCGTGCCGACCCGTCGCACCATCATCGCCGTCACCGGCGCCGCGCTGACCGCCCCCGCATGGGCCGCGCTCCATCAACCCGCCCCGGACCTCTTCTCCACCGCAACCGAGGGCGGGCCCGTCAGCCCACCCCTGCTGGACATGATCGACAACCTCGTCGCCCACGCGCAGCAACTCGACGACCATCAGGGCGGCGCCGCCCGCGACTTCGTCCACGACCAGTTCACCGCCGTGGCACGGCTCCTACGCCGCGCCTCCTACAACGCCGCCGCCGGCCGCCGACTCGCCGCCGCCCTCGCCCAGCTCGCCCAAACCGCCGGATTCATGGCCTTCGACGCCCACGAAGACGGCCTCGCGCAACGCTGGTACCTCACCGCCCTCCGCACCGCCCACACCGCCGCCGACCCCGGCCTAGCCGCCAGCATCCTGGCCCTCATGTCCAACCAAGCCGCCGACCGCGGCAACGCCCTCGACGCCCTGCAACTCGCCGCCGCCGCCCAAGAATCCGCAGCGACTGCCCCACCGGCCGTACGCTCCCTGGTCGCCGCCCGCAGCAGCCTCGCCCACGCCGTCGCCGGCGACCTGACCAGCTTCCACCGCACCCGCGAGGACACCCTCACCCTCCTCGACACCCCACCCGACACGCCACTTCCCCGCTGGGCCTCCTACATCGACCGGATCGAACTCGACGCCATCACCGGCCGCGGACTGGTCGTCCTCGCCGAGCAACTGCCCCAACAACGACACAGGCTCCTACGCCACGCCGAGCGGCTCCTGCACGCCCGCGCCCACACCAGCCCCGACGCCCCACCACAACGCTCCGCCCTACGCCACGGAGCCTGGCTCAGCCTCGCCCACCACGCCACCGGCGACCTCGACCTCGCCGTCGACACCGCCCGACTGGCCCTGCGCCGCCTGCCCGCCGTCAGCTCCACACGCAGCGTCGCACTCCTACGCCGCCTCCACGACGAACTCACCCCCGCCGGCCCCCGCTCCCCAGCCGTGCGGGACCTCCTCAACGACCTGCGACACCTCCCCGCGCCGCGCTAGGGCAGCGTCACCGGGAGGCGGTACTCCCGCTCGGTGCCCGTGGCCGTGCGCAGGTGGATCTCGCCGGTGCGCAGCCCGTAGGTCACCGACCAGCGGGTGTGGCCCTGCCGCACGTCGTTGAGCAGTTCCAGCGCCGCCCGGTCGTCGACGACCCCGCCGGCCTTCGTCAGGGCGGCGGCGAGCACGCCGTAGCGGTGGTCGGTGCGCCGGCGTTCTTCGGGTACGCCGACGACGGGCACGTTGGTCAGCGCCTGCCAGCCGCCCTGCCCCTTCTCGACCCGCATCGCGCCGTCGACGAACTCGACCACGGCCGACGCGCCGGTGGCGTCGGCGAGCAGGTAGTGCAGCGGGGGCCCGCCGTCGAAGTCGAGGTTGTGCCGGCCGAAGACGGCGACGGCCTCGTCGACCGTGGCGGCCTGGTCGAGCACCAGCCGCAGGATGCGTACCGAACCGACCGTGGGCTTGCCCGCCTCGGCGCGGGCGGTGGCCCCGTCGTCGGCGGCCAGCCCGACGGCCAGCCCCCGCTCGTTCATCCCGTCGAACGGCAGCAGCGGCGCGTTGAGCAGCCGGCGGTCGCCGGTGGGGTCGGCACCGACGTCGAGGTAGGACATGTCCACCAGCGAGACCGTGGCGTACCCGTCCGGCGGGTCGGTGCGCAGCACCAGTGCCGGGTTGGCGTCCCAGTCGAAGTTGCGGGCGAACAGCGGGCGGTTCGGGTCGCCGGAGGCGGCGAAGAGCGAGCAGCCGAACGGGCTGGGCGGCGCGGCGTCGGTGCCGACGGTCGGGTCGTAGTCGCCGACGTAGGTCATCTCCCACATCGGCAGGTCGTCGACCCGGCGCAGGCTGGCCAGGGTCCGGTCGGCCTGCGCCGGGTCCTGCCGGGACGCGGTGGGCGTGCCGGCCGACGGCGGCGGCGGGGCGGCGGCGGTCTCGGGGGCGGAGCAGGCGGTGGCGGCGAGCAGCAGGGCCAGGCCGGCACCCAGGAAGGTCCTACGCATGATGGCTGAACGCTAGGTCAGCCATCGACCGTTGTCCACCACGGTCCGACGGCCGGCGGGGCGGACTGCGGGGCGGTCCGCCCGACGGCAGCGGGAGGGCCCGGTCACAGCGGCGTGGCGGACCGCCGGGGCCGCCCGGCCGGCGTGCGAGGATCAGCCGCCGTGGACCCTGACGGCGAGCCGACCGCACGCACCGGGGGCGAGCCGACCGCACCGACCGGCCGCACCCCCCGCCGGCCGCTGGAGCGGCTGCGCCGGCTGCACCCGCTCGACCGGGTCGCGCTGGCGCTGGCCCTGGTCGGGGCGGCCTGCGCGCTGACCGGCCTGCTGCCGCGCGCCGAGACCGTGGCCACCCTGGGGCGCATCCTGCCGCTGCTGCTGTTCCTCGGCACGGTGGTGGTGCTGGCCGAACTGACAGCGGTGGCCGGCGTGTTCGACGTGCTGGCCGGGCGGCTGGCCCGCGCCGCCCGGGGCAGCTATCCGGCGCTGTTCGTGCTCTGCGTCGGCTTCGCCTCCGCCACCACGATCGCGCTGAACCTCGACACCACGGCGGTGCTGCTCACGCCGGTGATGCTGGCGCTGGCGCGGCGGCTGGGCATGCCGCCGCTGCCGCTGGCGCTGACCACGGTGTGGCTGGCCAACACGGCGAGCCTGCTGCTGCCGGTGTCGAACCTGACCAACCTGCTGGCCGCCGACCGGGTCGACCTCGACCCGCTGCCGTACGCGGCGCGGATGGCGCTGCCGCAGGCCGCCACGATCGCGGCCACCATGGCGCTGCTCTGGGTCGGCTACTGGCGCCGGGGGCGGCGCGGTGTCGACCGGTTCGTCGCGCCCGGGCCGCACGTCCCCGCCGACCGGGTGCTGTACCGGATCGCGCTCGCCGGCTGCCTGCTCCTCGTGGCCGGGATCCTCGCCGGGGTGGAGGTGGGGATCGCCTCCGCGGCGGCCGCCGGGCTGGTGCTGGTCGGCTTCGCCGCGCGCAACCGGGCCGCGCTGCGCCCGGCGCTGGTGCCGTGGCGGCTGCTGGTCTTCGTCACCGGGCTGTTCCTGGTGGTGCAGACCCTCGGCCGGTACGGGCTGGACGACGTCGTCGGCGTGCTGCTCGGCCCGGACGGCGGGGCGTTCGGCGCGCTGCGGGCCGGCGGGACGGGCGCGCTGCTGTCCAACGTCGTGAACAACCTGCCCGCGTACGTGGCGGGCGAGGCGGTGCTCCCGCCCGGCGACGCGACCCGGCTGCTGGCCCTGTTGATCGGCACGAACGCCGGCCCGCTGGTCACACCGTGGGCGTCGCTGGCCACCCTGCTGTGGTACGAGCGCTGCCGGGCCGCCGGGGTGGCCGTGCCGCTGGGCCGGTTCCTGGCCGCCGGTGCCCTGCTCGCCGTGGCCGCGACGGCCGCCGGCGTGGGCGCGCTGCTGCTCACCGGCTGACCCGGGGGCACCACCCACGCCGGAGGTTCGGCGCGCAGCGGTTGTGAACATCTGGTGTCCACAGGTTGATGGTGGTAACTTTCTCGCCACTTGCAAGAACTTGCAGAAGGATTCGCCGATCCCTGCCGGATGACGTCATCCGCTTGCTCGGATCGGACAGGCCCTCCCCCGGGCCGACGGCCTTCCGCACCCCATCACCCCCGTCGGCCACGCCGACGCCCACCCCCGAGGAGGTCCGATGCCCCGCCGCACCGGACGACGACGGATGATCGGGGCCGCGCTGGCCGCCGGCCTCACCGTCGGGCTCGCCCCGCTCAGCACGGCCGCCGCCGCGAACACGGTGACCGTCTACTACCGACCCCCCACCGCCTGGACCGGGACCGTCAACATCCACTACGCCCCGGACGGCGGCGCCTGGACGGCCGTCCCGGGGGTGGCGATGGAGGCCGCCTGCACCGGCTGGCGCAAGCGCACCATCGACGCCGGCTCGGCCACCGGCCTCCAGGTGGTCTTCAACAACAACGCCGGCGCGTGGGACAACAACAACGGCGCGAACTACCGCACCGGCACCGGGACGGTGACCGTCTCCGGCGGCGTGGTCGGCACGTCCGACCCGTGCGCCGGCACCCCCTCGCCCACGCCGACGGCCACCCCCGCGCCGACCGGAACGCCGGCCACCCGCACCGCCGAGGTCTGGTACCACCTCGCCACCCGGGGCTGGGCAAGCGCGAACATCCACTACCAGCCCGCCGGCGGGGCCTGGACCGCCGTGCCCGGGGTGCCGATGGAGGCCGGCTGCACCGGGTGGGCCCGCCGCGTGGTCGACCTCGGCAGCGCCGCGACGCTGAAGGCGGCGTTCAACAACGGCACCGGGACCTGGGACAACAACAACGGCGCGGACTACACCATCGGCGCCGGGGTGAGCACGGTCAAGGCCGGCGTCGTGACGGCCGGGGCGAGCGCGCCGTGCGCCCCGGAGACCCCCGACACCACCGCCCCGTCCACCCCCACCGGGCTGGGCGCGACCGCCAACGGCCTGCGGGTGGCGGTGTCCTGGGCGGCGGCCACCGACGACCGGGCCGTCACCGGCTACCGGCTCACCCGCACCGGCGGGCCGGAGGGCACGGTCACGGTGACCACCACCGGCACCAGCCACGTCGACGGCACGCTGACCGCCAACACCCGGTACGAGTACACGGTGCGGGCGTACGACGCGGCGGGCAACACCTCGGCGGCCAGCGCACCGGCCGCGGCGACCACCGGCGACGCCCCGCCGCCGGCGGCGGCCGGCAGCCCCCTGGGCGGCGACCCCCGCGAGGACACCATCTACTTCGTGATGACCGCCCGGTTCGCCGACGGCGACAGCACCAACAACCGGGGCGGCAGCCAGCACGTGAAGTCCGGCAACGCGGCGAACGACGACCCGATGTTCCGGGGCGACTTCAAGGGCCTGATCGACAAGCTGGACTACATCAAGGGGCTCGGCTTCTCCGCCCTGTGGATCACCCCGGTCGTGCTGAACCGCTCCGACTACGACTTCCACGGCTACCACGGCTGGGACTTCTACCGGGTCGACCCGCGCCTGGAGAGCCCCGGCGCGAGCTACCAGGACCTGATCAACGCCGCGCACGGCAAGGGCATCAAGATCTTCCAGGACGTCGTCTACAACCACAGCTCACGCTGGGGCGCCAAGGGCCTGTTCACCCCCACCGTGTACGGGGTGCGCGACGAGCAGTGGAAGTGGATGTACAGCAAGCCCGAGGCGGGCCGCGAGTACGACCCCATGGTGGAGCACGCCGGCACCGACCCGGAGTTGACCCCCGCGCAGAACGCCCTGGCCAAGGGCCGCCCGTACAACGGGGACGTCTGGTCCACCGCCGCGCCGGCCGGCAACCAGTGCCCCCGCTGGGGCACGCCCAACGGCACCAGCCCGGAGGGCTTCAAGCTGTACGAGTGCCAGTGGCCCACCCCGACCAGCAAGCTCTTCCCGGCCGACCTCTACCACCAGTGCTGGATCGGCAACTGGGAGGGCGAGGACGCGCGCAGTTGCTGGCTGCACGAGGACCTGGCCGACTTCAACACCGAGAACCCGACCGTGCAGAAGTACCTGATCGACGGGTACAACCGGTACATCGACATGGGGGTGGACGGCTTCCGGATCGACACGGCCGTGCACATCCCCCGGGTCACCTGGAACCGCCGCTTCCTGCCGGCCATCCAGCAGCACGCCCTGGCCAAACACGGCGAGAAGGGCAAGGACTTCTACGTCTTCGGTGAGGTCGCCGCGTTCGTCAACGACAAGTGGAACCGGGGGTCGGTCAACCACTCGGCGCAGTTCTTCACCTGGAAGGAGCGCAAGGAATACAGCCCCGACGACGTCAAGGCCGCGATCGAGCAGTACGACTACGAGCAGCTCGCCGGTCCCGCCGGCCAGCCCACCAGCGACAACGCGTTCCTGCGCGGCAACACCTACCACGCCCCGGACCACTCGAAGTTCTCCGGCATGAACGTCATCGACATGCGGATGCACATGAACTTCGGTGACGCCCACAACGCGTACGGCAACGGCAAGGACTCCGACGACAGCTACAACGACGCCACCTACAACGTCGTCTACGTCGACAGCCACGACTACGGTCCGAACAAGTCGAACACCCGCTACACCGGGGGCACCGACGCCTGGGCGGAGAACATGAGCCTGATGTGGACGTTCCGGGGCATCCCGACGCTCTACTACGGCTCCGAGATCGAGTTCCAGAAGGGCGCGAAGATCGACTGCGGGCCGACCTGCCCCCTGGCGACCACCGGCCGGGCCTACTACGGCGACCATCTCCAGGGCACGGTCACCGCGACGGACTTCGGCAAGGTCGGCTCCGCCACCGGGGCCGTGGCCACGACGCTCAGCAAGCCGCTGGTCAAGCACGTGCAGCGGCTCAACCAGATCCGCCGGGCGGTGCCGGCCCTGCAGAAGGGGCAGTACTCGACCGAGGGGATCAGCGGCTCCATGGCGTACAAGCGCCGGTTCACCTCCGGCGCGGTGGACAGCTTCGCGCTGGTCACGGTCTCCGGCAGCGCGACGTTCACCGGCGTACCCAACGGCCGGTACGTCGACGCGGTCACCGGCGACGTGCAGACCGTCGGCAACGGGACGCTGACCGCGACCGTCAGCGGCCAGGGCAACCTGCGGGTGTACGTGCTCGACCTGCCGGGCAACCCGGCCCCGGGCAAGATCGGCGAGACCGGCCCCTACCTGCGGTGACGGGTGTGGTGGGGCGGCCGCCGGGCCGCCCCACCACAGGCAGCCGGACTCAGCAGGGGCTCTCGACGAACGTCGGGTAGCCGGAGCGGACACCCCAGGTGTAGACCGTGCCGGAGCAGCTCTCGTACTTCTCCCCCAGCACGGTGGTGTGGCTGGAGTCGGAGTAGTAGGTGGTCACGCACTCGTGGTCGATCCGGCAGGCGCGGGCCTGCGCGGGCGAGCCCGGCACGACGAGCACGGAGGCGCCCACCAGGGCGGCGGTCAGCAGCACGCGGCGGATCACGCGGGTCCCCTTCCGGCGACGGGTGAGGCGTCACGCCCGGGGTGACTCGTCGTCCCACCGGCCGCCTGTGTATCGATCAACGTAGTGGTCCACAGTGGCTGGGGCAACGACGGTAGGGGTGGCTCGTCAGCCGACCGGGGTCCGGCGGGTGGCGCGCGGGCCGACCAGCCGGCGGACCACCGGCGCGGCGTTCCACTTCGCCGCGCCCACCAGGTCCCGGGCGTGTTCCAGCACCGTGTAGTCCGGCCTGGCCAGCCCGTCGGCGATGGCCCGGTCCAGGTCGTTGCCGCAGCGGGTGAGCACGCTGTCGAAGTCCCGGCGCACCGGGTCGAGCAGGTCGTAGCCGAAGGAGCGGTGCAGCCGGGCGAAGAGCGGCTTGTAGAGCCGGGCCCGCTCGTGCAGCCCCGACGAGTACGACATCGGGTTCTTCGGCCGCCGCCGCACGTAGTCGGGCAGCACGTCGGCGAACGCCCGGCGGACGATCCACTTCTCCTGCCCCTCGCGCAGCTTCAGCTCCAGCGGCAGCCGCATCGCCAACTCCACCACGCTCAGGTCGAGGAACGGCACCCGCGCCTCCACCCCGTGGGCCATGCTCGCGCGGTCCACCCGCTGCAACTCCGTACGGCACAGGTTGCGGATCTTGTGCAGGAACAGCCGGCGGGCCCGCTCGGGGCCGACCTGGTGGTACATGGGGTAGCCGCCGAACAGCTCGTCGGAGCCGTCGCCGGTGAGCACCACCTTGACGCCCAGGTCACGCAGCCGCCGGAAGATCGGCACCGAGACCACGGCGTTGATGATGTCCCCGTACTCGGTCAGCTCGGAGATCCGGATGGCCTCCCGCACGTCGGCGAGCCGGATGTCGCGCGGACGCAGCTCGATCACCTCGTGCGGCACCCCCAGGTCGGCGGCGAGCCGCCGGGCGTACGCCACGTCGGGGCTGCCCGGCGCCCCGACGGTCACCGCCACGCAGTCGGGGTGCAGCTGGTGGGTGTGCAGCAGGGCGAGCGAGCTGTCCAGCCCGCCCGAGAGCACCACGCCGACGGTGAGGTCGGTGTCCAGCCGCATCCGGATGCTGTCGGTGAGGGCGGCCCGGACGAGCAGGGCGGCCTCGTCCGGGTCGTCCACCACGGGCAGCCCGTCGCCGAGAGTGAGCAGGTCGACGTACGGGCGCAGCCGGACGTGGCCGCCCGGCTCGGCCCAGCCGTGGTGCCCCGGGGGCACCTCGGCGACCGGGGCGCCGTGCCCCACCAGGGCCTTGACCTCGCTGGCCAGGTGCAGGCAGCCCGGCACCCGGGACCAGTACAGCGGCTTCACCCCGAGCGGGTCGCGGGCCAGGTACGCCCGGCCGGTGGCCCGCTCGACCACGACGAAGGCGTACTCGCCGCGCAGCCGCCGCACCGCGTCCTCGCCCCAGCGTTCGAAGGCGGCGAGCACCACCTCGGTGTCGCTCTCGCTGCGGAACGCGTGCCCCAGCCGCGTCAGTTCGACGCGCAGCTCCCGGTGGTTGAAGACCTCGCCGTTGAAGCAGAGCAGGAGGCGCTCGTCGGCGGCGACCCAGGGCTGCACCGCCCGTTCCCGGTCGACGATCCGCAGCCGGCGGGTGCCGGCGAGCAGGCCCGCCTCCCGACGGGTCTCGGTCACCTCGCCGCGCGGGGCGAGGACGGCCAGCATCCGCCGGAAGGTGGCCGGGTCGGCCTCGGGGCCGAGGCTCAGAGCGATGCCGCACACGGCTCAGACCCCCATCTCGGCCTCGTACGCGCGGCGGAACCGCGCCCGGGCGGCCGGCGCGAGGCACACGTGCCAGGCCTGCCCCTCGTCGACCACGTTGATCTCCCCGGCCTGCTGGCGGGCCCGCAGCAGGCCGGCCAGCACGTCCCGGGCGCCGAACCGCTGGAACCAGGACATCTCCACGTCGACGGCGTAGCCGAGGCAGTGGCCGCTGGGCACCATCGCGGCGTAGCCGAGGCGGCGCAGCCGGTGCTGGTGCTCGGCGCTGCGCACCAGGCTGGTCACCCACAGCGGCGGGGTGCCGGGCGGGGCGCTGCGGGCGAACTCGCGGCCGATGTCGTTGAGCAGGCCGATCACCTCGCGCCGGGCCCGGCGGAACTTCAGGCCGGCGGTACGCGGCCGGGCGTCCGGCAGCAGCCGGCGGCGCACCGCCCGCACGCCCCGGCCGACGACGGTGGCGGGCTGTTCCTGGTAGCGGAAGCGGAGCAGGTCGCGGCGGCGCAGCCACTCCAGGTCGACCAGCTCGCTGCTGGCGTGGACCTGCGCGTCGGTCATGAAGGTGGTGGCGTCGCGCCACCACATCACGTCGATGCGGGAGAGCAGGTAGATCCGGACGAGGGCGGCCAGGTCACCGGCGGAGCTGCGCGGGCTGGGCTGGTAGCGGGCCATCTCCAGCAGCAGCGTCTCCCGGGCGCCGACGAGGCCCTGGGCGGTGGCGTCGAGCACCGCGGCGATCGCCGGCTCGCGCAGCCGCTCGTCGAGCAGCACCTGGCGGGCCCCCGCCGAGTCCGGGTCGGCCAACGCGCCGACCTCGACGAGCAGGTCCGTCACGGCGGCCCGGTAGGCGTCGAGGTCGGGCGTCGGCGGGGCCGGGCGGGGGGCGACGCCCCGTGGCACGCGCCGCGCCGGTGCGGTGGACGCGACGGAGGTGCCGGGCTGCTGGCCGGAGCTTCGGCTGGGCACTCGCATGGTCGGGTCCTCTCCCGGTACGACACGGCGCGGTTGCTGTCAAAAGCACCGTAACCACGAGTAGCCGGCACAGGCCGAACATTCTTCCCATCTCCCCCGAATGCGCGCCGTACGACGGCGGCGCGGAGCCACGGGGACCGTCGGATTCGGCTACCTGCGCGCGTCTGCCACTGAGCCGCCGCTGCTGCCACGCCGCTTCGGTGGTGGTGCGGCGCCGCATGGAGCAGGACGGCCGGGGTGGGTGCGGCACCCCGGCCGTCCGCCCGGGCCTCGATTCCGATCGGAAGAGGCCCCTGACCAGTTTCGCCGAACGTCGTCGATCCCGCAGCCCCCTTCACCGACTGCACATGCGAAGGGCCGGATCGGCGACGGACCCGGATCAGGCCGGCGGGGCCGGCATCCTCGTCACCGGGTCACCCGGTCACCGCAGCGTGCAGGCGGTGCCGTTGACGGCGAAGCCCACCGGGGTCGGGTTGGCGCCGGTGTGGGAGGCGTTGAACCCGAGGCTCACCGAGCCGCCCGGGGCGACGACCGCGTTCCAGCTCTCGTTGGTCACCGTCACCTCGGCGCCGCTCTGGCTGAACTTTCCGGACCAGCCCTGGCTGATCTGCTGGCCGGCGGTGAACCGGAAGGTCAGCGTCCACGACGGCCACGTCGCGGCCGAACTGTTGGTGACGGTCAGGTTGCCGCTGAAGCCGTTGCTCCAGTTGTTCGACGTGTACGTCACCGCGCAGCCGCCCGCCGGCGGCGTGGTCGTGGGCGTCGGCGTGGCCGTGGGCGTGGGCGTGGGCGAGACCGTCGGCGAGACGGTCGGCGAGACGGTCGGCGACGGGGTGGGCTCCGGCGTCGTGCCGCCGGTGCCCGCCCGCTCCGCAGCCCAGTTCGCCAGCCAGGCCAGCGCCGAGTTCCAGTTGATCGCCACCTCGTTGACCGAGTACGCCTCGATGTCGTCGACGTAGCACTTCTGCGGCTTGCACCCGGAGAGCTGGGCCACGGCCACCGGGTCCTGCAGCTGGCTGTTCGGCCCGCCGGAGAGCGAGCCGGGCGGCGCGGTGGGCAGCGAGGAGTCGTTCTGGTTGGCCCAGAACCGGTGGTGCACGTTGCGCACCGGCTTCTCGCCGTAACCGGCCACGTAGGACTGGTTCAGCGGGTTGCGGCCGAGCAGGTAGTCGTAGGCGGCGTAGGCCCCGGCGCGGTACTTCTGCTGGCCGGTGAAGTCGAAGGCGAGGGCCAGGACGTTGCCGTTGTTGGCGACGGCGCCGTTGGAGCCCCAGTAGTACGTCCCGTCGCCGCTGCCCGGGGCCGGGTAGCCCTGCCTGGCCGTCTGGGTCAGCAGCCGGTCGGCGAAGGCCACGATCGCGGCCCGGGTGGCGGCCAGGTCGACGGCAGGCAGGCCGTTGGGCACCAGGGCCAGGGTGGTGTCGCCGAGCCCGGCCGTCCAGCTCCAGTCGTAGCCGCGGTTGGCGAAGCTGGTGCCCTTGTAGTAGGACGAACCGGTCACGTCGGCCCGGTAGCCGGCCGCGCCCGTGGTGGCGTACAGCTCGGCCGCCGCCCAGTAGAACTCGTCGCCCACGCTGTTGTCCTCGTAGGCGCCGCCGCCGGTGTTGTCGGTGGCCGGCGCCAGCCGGTTCGGGTTCGCCTTCGCCGCGGCGTACGCCTTCTCGGCGGCGGCGAGCGCCCGGGCGGCGAAGGTCGCGTCGTAGGACTTCCACAGCCGCGACGCCTGCGCGGCGGTCGCCGCCAGGTTCAGGGTCGCGGCGGTGCTGACCGGCGCGAGGAGCCGGGGCTGGCTGTCCAGTTCCGGCCGGGTCGGCAGCGCGGTCCAGTTCTGGTCGTGGATCTTGTGGTGCACCATGCCGGCGTTCGTGCGCCCGTCGGGCACCTGCATCTTCAGCATGAACTCCAGCTCCCAGCGCGCCTCGTCCAGCACGTCGGGCACCCCGTTGGCCTGCTCGGGGATCGCCAGCGTGCCGTCGGCGAGCCCGGCCCGGTCGGCCCCGGTCACGTGCAGGGCACGCTCGTGGATGTTCTGCAGCTGCCAGGTGGCCAGGCCGCCGTTGACGACGTACTTGCCGTGGTCGCCGGCGTCGTACCAGCCGCCCCGCACGTCGAGGGTGTAGCCGCAGGAGGTGCGGCAGGGCACCGCGTTGTCGCCCTGGTTCGGGGCGACGTTTACGTGCCCGGCGGGGCGGGAGTAGCGGGAGCCGACGTACCGCGACTCGATCGGCGTGCCGCTGCGCTGGTGGTAGAAGAACGCCAACGCGTCGGTGCGCAGCCGGCGCACCGCGTCGGCGGAGATGTCGAAGGGGTGGCTGCTGTTCCCACCGACCGTGAGCACGTAGCCGCTGCCCACGGTGTCGTAGGCGGAGAAGTCGGCGACGTGGACGCTGTCGCCGGAGAGGGCGTCCGCGCCGCGTACGGTGGTCTGGCCGGAGGCGACGGTCGCGCCGGCGGCGTTGCGCAGGGTCCAGGCCAGCGGGCTGGTCGACGTGCTGACCACGGTGGCCTGCTTGGGGGTGCCGGGCACGTACGCGACCTGGTTCACCTTCACCGGGCCGCCCGGGTCGGGAGCGGCGGCCGCGATGGACGGCACGACGGCCAGGGCACTCAGGGTGAGCAGGGTGGCGGCCGCTATGGCGGCCGGGCGCTTGCGGAGGGGCATCGTTCCTCTTCCGGGGTGCGTCGGGTTGACCACCTGCCGGACCTGCCCAGCACAAAGCCGCCGGGCGGTCGGACAGACCGTCGACGGGAGCGCTGGACCAACCCTAGGCCATCACCGCACGGGAAGGCGATCGACCACCGTCGCACCTTCGTGCCGCGGGACGCGTCGAGATCAGCTCCCGGCGGAGCCGAGCAGGCCGACCGTCCTCGTGGCGCCGTCGTAGCTGCGGGCGGCCACGAACTCCCCGGCCGGCCGGTCCACGCCGACCACTGCCCGGGCCAGCCGGCGGTCGGCGGCGCGGAAGCGCAGCGCCAGGCTCAGGTGCGGGACCCACCGCCCCGGGGCGTGCCAGGGGCGCTGCCCGTCGGCCCCGGCGAGGACGTCCCAGACCGCCTCGTGCAGGGCGGTCAGGGCCGGCTCCGGGCGCAGCAGCCAGACCAGCGGGGCGCTGCCGTCGAGAACGGCGATCCGGTCGAGGCGTACCGGCAGGGGCAGGGCCCGCCCGACGAGCGCGGCGAGCCGGCGGCGGGTGCCCGGCGGGAACTCGTCGACCGCCGCGAGCGTCAGGTGCGGACGGTTGGTGGGGTGGGTGTTGCGGGCCAGGCTGGGCAGGCCGGCGGCGGCGAGCCGGTCCCATCCGGCACGCACCGCGGCCTCCAGCTGTGGGCAGCAGACCAGTTCGACGGTACGCACGACGGCCAGGCTAACCGGCGGGTGGGTGCCCCGGAGAACCGCCGGCCGGCGTCGGACGTGACGCGCGGCGCGGTTTACGCCGGTCGGCGAAACCCGGGCGGGGCGGGAATGAAAAGCTTGTCGCATGAGCTCCGCACCCGCACGGCAGGATCCACCGACCGACCCGCACTCCCCCGGCGTCGAAGACGAGGCAAGCGCCTTCACCGACCTCGGGCTACGCGCCGAACTGCTCGGCGCGCTGTCCGCCCTCGGCTACGAGGAGCCGACCCCGATCCAGCGGGAGGCGATCCCGCCCCTGCTGGCCGGCAGGGACCTGCTCGGTCAGGCGGCCACCGGCACCGGCAAGACGGCCGCGTTCGCGTTGCCGCTGTTGCAGCGGATGCCGGACGGGCGGACCGGCGGGGAGCCGGTGGCCCTGGTGCTGGTGCCCACCCGGGAGCTGGCGGTGCAGGTGTCGGAGGCGTTCCACCGCTACGGCAAGGACCTGGGCGCCCGGGTGCTGCCGATCTACGGCGGCCAGCCGATCGGCCGGCAGCTGCGCGCCCTGGACCTGGGGGTGGACGTGGTGGTGGCGACCCCGGGCCGGGCGCTGGACCACATC
Source organism: Micromonospora sp. DH13 (assembly GCF_020873825.1). Classification (NCBI taxonomy): domain Bacteria; kingdom Bacillati; phylum Actinomycetota; class Actinomycetes; order Micromonosporales; family Micromonosporaceae; genus Micromonospora; species Micromonospora sp. DH13. Next base: position 110,539 of record NZ_JAHWGR010000001.1, on the reverse strand, counting down.
GCCCGGGGCACCCTGCGGCTGGGCGGCCTGGCCACGGTGGTGCTCGACGAGGCCGACGAGATGCTCGACATGGGCTTCGCCGAGGACATCGAGGCGATCCTGGAGCACGCCCCGCAGCAGCGGCAGACGGTGCTGTTCTCGGCCACCATGCCGTCGCGCATCGACGGGATGGCCCGCCAGCACCTGACCGACCCGGTGCGGATCCAGATCGGCCGGGAGCAGCCGGTGGCCGGCGAGACGCCCCGGGTGCGGCAGAGCGCGTACATCGTGGCGCGCGCGCACAAGCCGGCGGCGCTGGGCCGGGTGCTGGACGTGGAGTCGCCGACCGCGGCGATCGTCTTCTGCCGCAGCCGGGAGGAGGTGGACCGGCTCACCGAGACGATGAACGGCCGGGGCTACCGCGCCGAGGCGCTGCACGGCGGGATGAGCCAGGAGCAGCGGGACCGGGTGATGGGCCGGCTGCGCGCCGGCACGGCCGACCTGCTGGTGGCCACCGACGTGGCGGCCCGGGGGCTGGACGTCGAGCAGCTCACCCACGTGGTCAACTACGACGTGCCGTCGGCCCCGGAGTCGTACGTGCACCGCATCGGCCGGGTGGGGCGGGCGGGCCGGGAGGGGGTGGCGATCACCCTCGCCGAGCCGCGCGAGCACCGGATGCTCAAGACCATCGAGCGGGTGACCGGCCAGCGCATCGCCATCGACAAGATCCCCACGGTGGCCGACCTGCGCACCCGGCGGCTGGAGCTGACCCAGGCGGCGCTGCGGGAGAGCCTGCTGGAGGACGACCTGGAGCCGTTCCGGGTCATCGTGGAGTCACTGTCGGACGAGTTCGACATGATGGAGGTGGCGCTCGCGGCGGTGAAGCTGGCCCACGAGGCCGCCTCCCCGGGCTCGGACGACGACGAGGAGGAGATCCCGCAGGTCGCGGTCCGCCCGCAGCGCGAGGGGCGCCCCGGGCAGGAGGGGCGCGGCGGCGAACGGCGGCCCGGGCGGCCCCGTTCCGGGGGCACCACGCAGGTGTTCATCGGGCTGGGCCGGCGCGCCGGGGTGCGCCCGCAGGACCTGGTCGGTGCGATCACCGGGGAGACCCGGGTCAGCGGGCGCGACATCGGCTCGATCGAGATCGCCGACCGGTTCTCGCTGGTCGAGGTGCCGGCGGCCGTGGCGGACGAGGTGATCGCCGGGCTGCGCAACAGCACCATCAAGGGCCGCAAGACGACGGTACGCCGCGACCGCGACCGCCCCTGACGAGTACCCGCCGGCCGGGCCGGTCAGAACGCGTACGGGCCGAACCGCCCCCAGGCGACGACGAGCGCGGCGACCAGCAGCAGCGCGGTGAACGCGGCCGGCGGGTACTCCTTGGCCCGGGCGTGCACGACGACGGCGCCGGCCATCACGATCGCTGCGCCCACGGCGGCCAGCGGCGTCAGCACGGTGGCGATGCCGGTGAGGGCGGGCAGGACCAGGCCGATCGCGGCGAGGACCTCCAGCGCGCCGAGGGCCTTGACCGCGCCGTCCGGCACCCCCTCGACCCAGCCCATCTTCTCGCGCAGCTTCTCCTTGGGCTGGGTGACCTTGGTGAGCCCGGCCCCGGCGAAGACCAGGGCGAGCAGGATCTGCAGGGCCCAGAGGGCGATGTTCATGGGGGTGCCTCCATGGCGGACCGCCGCGTGGGCGGGCGAGATACTTGACGCTTCAAGGACCACCGTACGAGCAGATACTTGAATCGTCAAGTATTCGGTAGGCTGGCGACATGGAACCCACCCGCTGGCTGACCGACGGCGAGCAGGAGATCTGGCGACGGACGCTCGCCGTGCTCACGCTGCTGCCGAACGAGCTCGAGGGGCAGTTGCAGCGCGACGCCGACCTGACCCGATTCGGCTACGGGGTGCTGGCGACCCTCGCCGAGGCCCCCGGGCGCTCGCGCCGGATGAGCGAGCTGGCCGCCCTGGCCAACGGCTCGCAGTCCCGCCTGTCCCACCTCGTCGGCCGGCTGGAACGCCGGGGCTGGGTACGCCGCGAGCGCGCCGACGACGACGGCCGCGGGTGCGTGGCCGTGCTCACCGACGCCGGGTACGCGCACCTCGCCGCGGCCGCCCCGGGGCACGTGGCTCTCGTCCGCTCGCTCGTCTTCGACGCGCTGACCCCGACCCAGGTCACGCAGCTCGGCGAGATCACCGCCGCGCTGCTGAGCCGCCTCGCCCCGCCCGGCGACTGCCCGGCGTCGTCCGACCACGGCGAGAGCACCGCCGACGGGCGCTGACCCCGACCACCCCACCCCGCGCCTGCCGCCCCGCCCCACCACCGGTCGGCTGCCGCGCGGGGCGAGGCTTGTTTGCAGGGGCCCCTTGTTATCCGAAAAGCGATAACAAGGGGCCCCTGCTTACCCCTCAGGCGGCCGTGAGGGCCGGATCGGTGCGGGTGTCGGCGTCGGCCGGGCGCAGCGCCAGGGCGAGCACGTCGGCCACGTCGGCGAGGGTGTGCACGGTCAGCGCCCCGCGCACCTCGGCCGGCAGGTCGTCCAGGTCCGGCTCGTTGCGCGCCGGGATGATCACCTCGGTCAGGCCGGCCCGGTGCGCGGCGAGCAGCTTCTGCTTCACCCCGCCGATGGGCAGCACCCGCCCGGAGAGGGTCACCTCGCCGGTCATCCCGAACTCCGGGCGCACCGGCCGGCCCGTCACCAGCGACGCCAGCGCCGTGACCATGGTGATGCCGGCGCTCGGCCCGTCCTTCGGCACCGCGCCCGCCGGGACGTGCAGATGGATCCGCCGCCCGGCGAGGGCGTTCGGGTCGATGCCGAGCCGACGCCCGTTGGAGCGCAGGTACGACAGCGCGATGTGGGCGGACTCCTTCATCACGTCGCCGAGCTGGCCGGTGAGCGTCAGTCCCGGCTCGCCCTCCATGCTGGTGGCCTCGATGAAGAGCACGTCGCCGCCCGCGCCGGTCACGGCGAGGCCGGTGGCCACACCGGGCACCGCCGTCCGCTCCGCCGACTCCGGGGTGAACCGGGGCCGCCCCAGGTAGCGGGCCAGGTTGTCCGCGTCCACCCGCACCGGGGTCGGGTCGTCGGCCAGGGCGACGGCGACCTTGCGCAGGATCTTCGCCAGGGCCCGTTCGAGCTGCCGCACACCGGCCTCCCGGGTGTACTCCCCCGCGATCAGGGTGAGGGCGTCGTCGGCGACGGTGACCTCCTCGGCGGTCAGCCCGGCCCGCTGGAGCTGCCGGGGCAGCAGGTGGTCGCGGGCGATGGCGACCTTCTCGTCCTCGGTGTAGCCGTCGAGGGTGACCAGCTCCATCCGATCCAGCAGCGGGCCGGGGATGGTCTCCACCACGTTGGCGGTGGCCAGGAAGAGCACGTCGGACAGGTCGAGGTCGACCTCCAGGTAGTGGTCGCGGAACGTGTGGTTCTGCGCCGGGTCGAGCACCTCCAGCAGGGCGGCGGCGGGGTCGCCGGAATACCCGACGGCCAGCTTGTCGACCTCGTCGAGGAGCACGACCGGGTTCATCGAGCCGGCCTCGCGCAGGGCGCGGACGATGCGGCCGGGCAGCGCGCCGACGTACGTGCGCCGGTGGCCCCGGATCTCCGCCTCGTCGCGGACGCCGCCGAGGGAGACCCGGACGAAGTTGCGCCCGAGCGCCCGGGCCACGGACTCGCCGAGGCTGGTCTTGCCGACGCCGGGCGGGCCGGCGAGGGCGAGCACCGCCCCGGACCCGCGCCCGCCGACCACGCCGAGGTTGCGCTCGGCGCGGCGGTTGCGCACCGCGAGGTACTCCAGGATGCGGTCCTTGACGTCGGCCAGGCCGGCGTGGTCGGCGTCGAGCACGGCGCGGGCCGCGGCCAGGTCGGTGTTGTCCTCGGTACGCGTGGTCCACGGCATCTCGAGGACCGTGTCGAGCCAGGTGCGGATCCAGCCCGCCTCCGGGGAGGCGTCGCTGGCGCGCTCCAGCTTGCCGACCTCGCGCAGCGCCGCCTCGCGGACCTTCTCCGGCAGCGTGGCGGCCTCCACCCGGGCCCGGTAGTCGGCGGAGCCGTCCGGGGAGTCCTCGCCGAGCTCCTTGCGGATCGCGGCGAGCTGCTGGCGGAGCAGGAACTCGCGCTGGGTCTTCTCCAGGCCCTCGCGCACGTCGCTGTTGATCTGCTCGGTGACCTCCTGCTCGGCCAGGTGCTCACGCACCCAACCGACCAGCAGCTCCAGCCGGGCGGTCACGTCGGCGGCGGCGAGCAGCTCGGTCTTCTGCGCCAGGGTGAGCCAGGGCGCGTAGCCGGCCGCGTCGGCCAGCTCGGAGAGGTCGGTCATGCGCTCCATGGCGTCGATGACCTGCCAGGCGCCGCGCTGCTGCAGGACCGAGGTCATCAGGGCGCGGTACTCGCGGGCCAGGTCCCGGGCCCTGCCGGCCGGGGCGGGCTCGTCGAGCTCGGTCGCCTCGACCCAGAGGGCGGCGCCGGGCCCGGGGACGCCGGAGCCGATCCGGGCCCGGGACAGGCCGCGGACCACGGCGGCCGGCTCGCCGTCGGGCAGCCGGCCGACCTTCTCGATGGTGGCGATCACGCCGACGGAGCCGTACTCGCCGTCGATGCGGGGCACGGCGAGGACCTTCTTGTCGCCAGTGGCGCGCGCGGCGTCGACCGCGGCCTGGGTGGTGGGGTCGAGGGTCACCGGGACGACCATGCCGGGCAGCAGGACGGCGTCGGTGAGGGGTAGTACCGGAAGAGTTGCCATCGAACACCTGCCATCGCGTTGACTTGAGCGTGTCAGGCTCAAGTCCGGGCCGGCTCCCGTTGTTCCGGAATGTGACCCGGGACACGCCGACCCCCGCCGCGCGGGCCGCCCGGGGCGAACCCGAACTGGCAAATTCCACCGTGGGGAGCGGGATTGCATCACCGACAAGTCGACGCGCCGAATGCAAACGGGGCATATTCTTGCGGATTTACCCAGGGATACGTCAAACTCGTAACACACCCCGCCCCACACAAGGAGTAATTGGCGATGGCCCGGAAAGTAATCACCGTCTTGACTGACGACCTCGATGGCGGGAAGGCGGATCGGACCGTCGAGTTCAGCCTGGACGGCGTGGCGTACACCATCGATGTGTCCGACGAGAACGCCGGCACCCTCCGGAAGGCGCTCGACCCCTACATCAACGCTGGCCGGCGAATCGGCCGAGGGCCGGTCGAGGCCGGCCGGACCGCCCGCCGCCCCGGCCGGGCTCCGGTCTCGGGAATGGACCGCGAGCAGAACCGGGCGATCCGGGAATGGGCCACCAAGAACGGCTACGAGATTTCCGACCGGGGCCGGATCCCCGTGTCCGTCGTCGAGGCCTTCAAGAACCGCTGAGCCGACACCGCGCCCACCACGCGGAACACCGGGGCCACGCCGAGATTCGGCGGTGGCCCCGGAGCTTTTCCCGGTAGCAATTCCCACGGCCCCGCTCCGGCGGCGTACCGCCTGCCGGTCACACCGCCCACGACCCGGCGCGCGACGCGGGGCCGCCCGGGGCGGTTGCTGCCCCGGGCGGCCCGGATGTGCGTACGGCGCGCGGCCGGCGGGTCAGTTGACCTGGATCCGCACCACGTCGATCGCCGGGGTCTGGTTGGCCCGCTCCATCATCGGGATACGGTGCGAACCGTCACCGGCCCAGACGGAGCACTGCGCCGTGCCGGCCTGCGGCAGGCCCGGCACCTGGATGATGACGTCGTCCGGCTGCGAGCCGCCCCGGCCGTCCTCGGTGGCCACGAAGAACGCCGGCACGTCCTGCGGGTTCGGGGGCTGCCGGGTGCTGTTCAGCATCCGGCAGGCGGTGTGGAAGTGCCCCCGCACCAGGCCCTGCCCGTTGAGCAGGGAGCTCTCCAGGTAGTAGCCGCCCTGGCCCGCGGCGAGGAACCGGTCCCGGACCAGGTTGCGGGTGGTGACCCGCAGCTGGAACGCCTGGTTGCGCTGGACCTGGTTGGGGAACTGCGTGATCAGCAGCGACGGGTTGTTCGCCGCCGCGCCGACCTCGCCGAACGCGGTGCTGACGCACCGGTTGCCGTTCTGGAAGCCGTCGTGCGGCTGCAGCCGGCTGTTGCCGCAGTCCTTGGCGAGGACGCCGAGGCCGTTGCCGTTGTTGTTGCCGCCGTTGTTGCCGTTCTGGCCGCCGTTGTTGTTCCCGCCGTTCTGGCCACCGTTGTTGTTGCCACCGTTGTTGTTGCCGGCGTTGGGGTTGGCGCCGACCGCGAGCTGGCAGGTGGCGAGCTGTTCGAGGCCCTGGGGCCGCTGCGCCACCCGACCGATGGCGGTCGCGATGCGGCTCAAGGTCGCCCGGCGCTTGTCCGCCAGCGGCCCGAGGATCGCGTTCTGGATGAACTGCCCGCCGTTGCGGCCCTCGGCGGCCAGCCGCTTGTTCGCCTCGTTGATCTGCGTCTTGAGCAGCTCGAGGTTGCGGTCCACCTCGGCCTTGGCTGCGGCCGGGACCTGGGGCAGCTTGCTGGCGACGTCGGGGCAGGCGATCGTCGAGCCGGCCGGGGCGGCGTTGGTGTTGGCGTTCGTGGCGGTGCCGCCGGCCTTGACCGACTGGCACTCCGCGACCGACATCTGCCCGTCACCCCAGTGGTTGCGCACCCACCGGCCGTTCTGCCACGTCTGGGTCGTGCTGCTGCCGATGTTCGAGGTCGCGCCGGGGCTGGGCGCCACGCACGACGCCGCCGCGGCGCGGGTGGTCGTCCGCCGGTCCCCGGCGGACGAGATCTGGGTCACGGCGACGATTCCACCGAAGACCGCAAGCGTGCCGACAACGGCCAGCAGTCGCTTGCTCCGTGCGTTACCGGATGACCGGCGCGCCCGTGGGGACCTGCGCATCGAATTGCTCTCCTTCTCGATCCGGTAGTTGACTCGTGACCCCGTCGGACCGATGAATTCGGGTGGGACGCCTCGGCGAGGATCACTGCGACGTTCCGGTCGCGTGTCGATGACCGACGATGCCCTTTCCTCATCGTCGTCGCGCCGGCCGGCGCGGCGGGGAGATCCGTGTCCATTCGGGCTGGAGTACGGACCCGCGACGGCCACGGTTCAACCCGGATACGGGAAATTTGCGGAGCGCCGGGAAGGGCTGGTCACTCCCGTGGACGAGGTCGGTCAGCCGGCGCAGAGGTGGTCGAAGGCGAAGCCGTCGTGCATCTCGTCGCGGCGCTCCCGCAGCCGGCGGATGTCCCGGTCCAACTCGTCGCGCGCCACCAGATCCGGTCCGACCGCCTCGACGTCGCGCAGCCGCTCGCCGACCGCCACGGCCGCCAGGTCCTCGGCGAGACGGCCGGCGTCCACGCCGCAGGAGAAGCGCTGCTGGACGACCTGCACCCGTTCCACCAGGCAGCGGCCGGGACGCACCTCCACCCAGCTCCAGCCCTCCACCGGGCCGTCGGTCCAGCGCACGTGCAGGCCCCGCACGATCGGATCGACCAGCCGGCGGGACACGTACGCCTCCACGGCCGCCGCCCGGGCGAGGGCGCCGAGGTCGTTGACGTGGCCGCTGCGCCCGTCCGGCAGCCGGCCGACGATCTCCCGGAACTCCACGGGCATCACCTCCGCCGGGTCGTCCTGCCCCGGCGGAGGCGAGACGGCGTCGGCGTAGGCGCGCGCGTCGATGACGTACTCCACGATGCGGCGGCCGTGGTCGGCGGCGCGCAACGTGGGCGAGACGATCCGCAGCACCGGCAGGCCGACGGCCGCGCAGACCGCGTTCTTCATCCGCTCGGCGCGCTGCGCGGCGGAGCCGGCCGGGGCCGGCGGGCCGATCTCGACGGCGAACAGCGGACGGCCGTTGTCGCCGGCACACACCACGTGGTCGAAGCCCTCCCGGCCGGCCGAGTTCCACTGGTGGCCCGTGACGCCCGGCGGACGGCCGTGCACCAGCTCCCCCAGCCGGCGGGGGCCGAACACGACCTGACCGGCGCGGGTGAGGACCGGGGCCCGCCCGGTCGACGCCGCGACCGGGCGCAGCAGGGAGCCGTGATCACTACCGGTGCGCGTCATCCGCCTGTTCCGTCCGTCGGGCCGTCGACGGCCGAGTCTAGGCCGCCGAGCGCGACGCCCACCTCGCCGGTGCGGCCCGCGCGGGGTCACCGGTCCGGGCCACCGCGGGCCCGGCGGAGACGCTTGCGCCCCGCCGGTCCGCCCGGGGCCCGACGGATGCGACCGGAGATCCGATTCTCTAGGCTCAGCGCGTGCTGCACAGTGGACGGGCTCCGGAACTTCTGACCAAGCGCAGCCTCGTCGCTGTCTCCCACGCCATCGAGAGCGCCGCCCTGGCCACCGCCGAGGACGGCCCGCTCGTGGTGATCGCGCTCTTCCAGCGGATGCCCTACTTCGACCGCGAGCGGGCCGTCTACGAGCGGATCGCGGCCACGGCGGCGGCGACCGTGGTGGGCGTGGTCGGGCAGCGCCCGGAGGCGCTGCCGGCCGGCGCGTGCGGCGTGACCCTGGACGAGACCGAGGACCTCGCCCGGGAGTGGAGCGTGGTCGCGCTGACCCCCCGGTTCGGCGCGGCCCTGGTCGCCCACGACCGGGCGGAGGTCGAGCAGGCGACCACGCTGGAGTCGGGTCGGCTCTTCGACGGGCGGTGGGGGTTCCGCCGCGACGAGGCGCTGCACGAGGTCGTCCGGCTGCGCGACCGGCTCGCCGACCGGCTCCCCGGCGCGGTCCGGCTCGCCGTGGAGGAGACCCTGGCCCGGGTCCGGGACCTGCCCGCCACACCCGGCGAGGCACGGGGCGAGGCGGCGTTGCGGCTGATGTTCTCCCGCGCCGAACGGGCCGCCCGGGCGCACCGGCCGGGCGGGCGCGACCGCGGCACGGCCCTGGCGGAACCGGCCCCGCTGCTGGACGAGCCGGGGATGCGCCGGTGGGCAGGAGCGGACGGGGTCACCGCCTCGGGCACGCTGCCGGTGGCGCTGGTCGGCGTGCGCGTGGACGAGCCGGCGGGCGCGCCGGAGCGCTTCGGCCGCCGCAGCGCCGCCCGGGAGGCGCAGGCGGTGATCGGGGCGGTGACCGCGCCGCTGCGCCCCGTGGACCGGGCGGTGCGCCTGTCCGACCAGGAGTACCTGCTGATCCTGCCGGCGCTGACCGAGGAGCAGGCGGTGGCGGTCGCCGGTCAGGTGCACGAGGCGGTCGCCGGCCTGGCCCGGTCGTACCCGTTCGTGGCCTTCGCGGTGCACGCCGCGGTCACCGTGACCAGCCGCCGGCCGTTGCCCGTGGGCGACGTCCGACACGCCGTCGGGTGGGCCGCCCGGGAGGGGGTGCCCGTCGCCCGGCTGGCCCCCGAGTCGGCCGAGGTGCCCGTCGGGCAGCCGTAGGCGCGGCGGGACGGGGCCGGCGGTCAGGCCACCGGGGTGACCTGGCCGTCGGCGAGCTCGACGAGCGCGTCGTCGTCGACGTCGTACGCGATGGTGTTGACGACGCGGACGACGCCGCCGACCTGCGCGGCGAGCCGGCCGGCGAGGTCGACCGCGCTGCGCCGGTCCAGCCGCCCGTCCAGGGTGACCTCGCCGTCGCGCACGCGCACGGTCACCAGTCCGTCCCGCACGGCGAGGACCCGCCGCAGGACCTCCCGCACCACCTCCTCGCGGATCTCGGCGTCGGTGCGCAGGTGCACCCGCAGCAGGTCGCCACGGGTGACGATGCCGACCAGCCGGCCGAGGTCGTCCAGGACGGGCAGCCGCCGGACCGCGTCCCGGTCCAGCTGCCGCGCCGCGGCCGGCAGGGACGCCTGCGGGTACGTCGTCACCGCCGGCGCGGTCATCAGGTCCCCGGCGACCAGGGCGGCGGCCTTCTCCCGGGCCACCCGGCGACGCCGGCCCTCGAAGACCCGCCGCTCGTCGGGGTGCCCGACCCGTTCGATCCGGTGCAGCAGGTCCGTCTCGGAGACCACACCCAGCACCCGGCGGAACCCGTCGACCACCGGCACGCCGCTGATGCCCCGGCGCACGAGCACGTCCACGATCTGCCGGTACGGGGTCTCCTCCCCCACCGTCACGACGTCCTTGGTCATCACGTCGCCCACCTGCCAGGTCCTCATCGCGACCTCCCTGCCGCCGTCGTCACGCCCGACGCTACGGGCGTGCGGGGGCCGCCGGCAGAGGCCGTGGGCCGGTGCCGGGACGGCCGACGGACCGGGTGGACCGGGGTCGAAGGTCCCGGCCAGAAGCGGACCCATCGGCCCTGACGGCCCACCGGGTGCCGGATGTCCAATGGAACTGCCACCGGGAAGCGCGGTGCGAGGACAGGAAGGGACGTGGACACCATGACCGCGACGATCGAGCGGACCACCGCCAGGACCACCGCGCCGGCGGCCGAGACCACCAGGACGACCGAGACCACCCGGGAGCGGGCCACCCGGTACGTCCTCGGCGGCATCCGCCTCGCGCTGGGTTGGACCTTCCTCTGGGCCTTCCTCGACAAGATGTTCGGCCTCGGTCACGAGACCGCCGCGAAGAACGCCTGGATCAACGGCGGCAGCCCCACCAAGGGCTTCCTGAGCTTCGGCGCGGCCGGCCCGTTCAAGGGGTTCTACAACGGGATCGCCGGCGCCGCCTGGGCGGACTGGATGTTCATGGTCGGCCTGGCCGCGATCGGCGTGGCCCTGCTGCTGGGCGTCGGCACGCGGATCGCCGCCACCGCCGGCGGCCTGCTCCTGGTGATGATGTGGACGGCCGTCCTGCCCCCCGAGAACAACCCCTTCATGGACGACCACCTCATCTACGCCGCGGTGCTGGCGGTCCTCGCCCTGGTCGGCGCGGGCGACACCCTCGGCCTCGGGCGGACCTGGAAGCGGCTGGCCATCGTCCAGCGGTTCCCCTGGCTGAGGTGAACGGCAGACAGCACGGGCCCGGCGGGCGTCACCTTCCGAAGGTGACGCCCGCCGGCACGTATGCCTCCGGGCCAACGCCCGCCCGCTCCGTCGCGGCGGGCGGGCCCGCTTCGTTTCGTCGCGGCGGGCGGGCCCGCCGGGCGCCGGCCGAGGGACCGATGGAGATCGGCGGATCACGATCCGGCAGGATCGACGACGACCGCAGTGGACGCACCACCGAGCAGGAGGCGTACGGCATGGACAAGCCTGAAATCGGCCCGATCGAGGGCGCGCCGCCCGCCGATCTCGTCATCGAGGACATCGTCGTCGGCGACGGCCCCGAGGCCCAGCGGGGCCAGCGGGCCACCGTGCACTACGTGGGCGTGGCCCACTCGACGGGTCGTGAGTTCGACGCGTCGTGGAACCGGGGCGACGCGTTCGAGTTCCCGCTCGGCGGCGGACGGGTCATCGCCGGCTGGGACCAGGGCGTCGTCGGCATGCGGGTCGGCGGCCGGCGCAAGCTGACCATCCCGCCGCACCTCGGGTACGGCAACCAGGGCGCCGGCGGCGTGATCGCGCCGGGCGAGACGCTCGTCTTCGTCGTGGACCTGCTCGGCGTGCGCTGACCCGTCAGCTCCCCCGGCCGGGGGCGTCGGCATCCGCCGGCGGCCCCGGCCGGGCAACGGCGGGGCGGGAGCGAGCCGACGGCCCGGCGGGTCAGGCGGCCGACACCAGCGGCGCGGACGCGCTGCCCCGCTCGGCGGCGAGCGGGACCAGCAGCCCCGGTGGCAACGCCAGCGGCGCGGGCGCAGCCGGGACGGGGGCGGCGGTGGCGCCCGCCCGGACCGGGATGACCCGGTCCAGGCCGGTCACGTGCAGCACCCGGGCCACCATCGGGGCCGGGTCGACGAGCACCAGCTCGCCGCCCCGCGCGCGGGCCCGGCGGTGCGCGGCGACCAGCGCCCGCACGCCGGCGGCGGAGAGCAGCCGGACGCCGGAGAGGTCGAGCCGCAGCAGCGGCCGGGCGGGGGCGGCCCAGAGCGCGGAGCGCAGCACGCCGACCGTGGCGATGTCGACCTCGCCGGTCGCCCTCATCTCCACCACGTCGTCACCCACGTCGACCTGCACGTGGAACCGATCGCTGTGCTGCTCCATGACCACGAATCTAGCCCCACCCACCGACATTTCCGCCCTGCCCGGGAGTGACTCCGGGTACACCCAGGGTCTGACCCTGAGCCGCCCCGGATCCTCCCCTGGCAGGAGGCCGGGGGCGCTGCGCGGGACCGCTCGACACGCCGCCGGACGACGCGCCCCGGCCGCCGGTGCCGGGGTGAGAATGGGCCGATGGTGGTACCCCGCCCCCGCGCGCCCCGGCCCATCCGTCCCGTCCGCGAGCCGGCCACCGTGCCGCCCCCGCTGACCGGGCCGTGGGCGCCCGACGACCGTCGGCTCGACGAGGTGGAACTGCTGCCGCTGCCCGACGGCGCGCATGGTCCCGAGGACGTCGTGGTCGACCCGGCCGGCCGGGTGGTCAGCGGGGACGAGGACGGTCGGCTCTGGTGGTGGGCGGCCGACGCGCCGGCGGGCACCCCGGCGCGGCTGCTGGCGGAGACCGGGGGCCGGCCGCTCGGCATCGAACTCGACCCGCGCGACGGCAGCCTGGTCGTCTGCGACGCGTACCGGGGATTGCTGCGGGTCACCCCCGACGGGGCGGTACGCGAGCTGACCGGCACCGCACCGCCGGTGCACCTGGCCAACAACGCCGCCGTGGCCCGCGACGGCACGATCTACTTCACCGACAGCTCGGACCGCTTCCCCCTGTCGCACTGGAAGCACGACCTGCTGGAGCACCGGCCCAACGGGCGGGTGCTCGCCTACGATCCGGGCACCGGGCGGACGGACGTGGTGACCGCCGGGCTCTACTTCCCCAACGGGATCGCGCTCACCCCCGACGAGTCCGCGCTGATCCTGGTGGAGACGACCACCCACCGGCTGCTCCGGGTCGACCTGCCCGGCGGGGCGGCCACCGTGCTGGCGGACCTGCCGGCGTATCCGGACAACCTCTGCGGGGTCGGCGACGGGACGTACTGGATCGCCCTGCCCAGCCCCCGGCTGCCGGTGGTGGAGCGGCTGCTGCCGCACCCGCGGCTGCGGCAGCTGGTCGCGCTGCTGCCCGACGCGGTCCGGCCGCAGCCGCGCCGCTACGGGCTGGTCGCGCTGGTCGACGGCGCGGGCGCGGTGCTGCGGACCCTGCACGGCCCGCGCGGCGCCTACTGGATGATCACCGGGGTACGCCAGCACGGCGACCGGCTCTGGCTGGGCTCCCTGGTCGGCACCGGCGTGGCCCGGGTGCCGCTCGGCTGAAGCCGGGGCCGGCCGCGCCCGGCGCGTGCCCCGTCCGGCGCGGCGCGTGCCCGGAGCGGCCGACACGCCACGTGTCGGGCGACGTCCCCCGTTCCGCGCTCGCGACAGGGGCCGGCCCGCCACCGTGCGGTGACGGGCCGACCCGCGGCCGTTCCTCCCGATGGTCAGCCGCCGCTGGCCGACGGCGTCGGCGCGGGCGAACCCCCGCCGGCCACCGCCCCCGGGTGCGGCGACGCGGTGTGCGGGCTGGGCCGCAGCCCGGCCGGGACGGGCAGGGCGCTGCCCTTGACGAACTCGTCCCAGCTGACGTTCCAGGCCGTCCAGCCGTTGCCGGCCCGCAGCGGCACCTCGGTGCCCGTGACGGTGACGAGGTCGCCGACCTGGGTGATGCCCATCAGCCAGTCCGCGGCGGCGGCGGAGACGTTGGCGCAGCCGTGCGAGACGTTGGTGAAGCCCTGGTCGCCCTCCGACCACGGCGCGGAGTGGATGAACTCCCCGCCCCAGGTGAGCCGCTGGGCGTCGTCGACGTCGACGACGTAGCCGCCGTCGGGCTCGCCGCGGGTGTCGAACGTCGTCCGCTCGTGCTTCTCCATGATCACCATCTTGCCGCTGGAGCTGGGCGTGCTCGGCTTGCCGAGGCTGACCGGGATCCGGCGGACCAGCTTGCCGTCGCGGAAGACCGACATCTGCTTGCTGGCGTTGTCGATGTCGACCGAGACCTGCCGGCCGATCTTCGAGGTGGCCCGGTGCTCGGCGTCGCCCACCAGGTCCTTGCCGATCGGCAGCCCCTCCAGCGCCGCGCGGACGCTGATCTTCGTGCCCGGCCGCCAGAAGTCGGGCGCCCGGTAGTAGGCCTGGCTACCGTCCTCCAGCCAGGACCAGGTGCCCGGCTGCGGCGGGTCGGTCTTGACGAACAGCCGCTTCTGCACCGCCGCGCGGGCCTCCTTCGGCACCCCCGGGTCGAACGCCACCGTAACGGGCATCGCGGTGCCGTACGTCTGGTTGCCCGTGAAGTAGAGCGTGCTGGTGATCGCCGGCTTCGTCGGCTTCGGCGCGGTGGTGAACGTCGTCGTGCGGGTGGCGGTCCTCCCGCCGTCCCCCGTCACCGTCACCTCGGCGGTGTACGTCCGCCCGCCGGCCAGCGGAGCGCCGGGCACCCAGCTCGTCCCGTCCTCCCGGGGCTCTCCCGCGACCTGCCGGCCCTTGTCGTCGGTGAGCCGGACGCCGGTGACCCTGCCATGGGCCACGCTCGTGCCGATCTCGGCACTGACCGGGACGTCCCGGGTCCGGTCGGCGGGCGTCAGCTCGACCGCCGGCGGCGGCGCGACCCGCGCGGCCCGCTCGGCGGCCTTCCTCTCCCCGGCGGTGCATCCGCCGAGGACCAGTGGTGTGGCTGCGATGGTTACCGCCAATAGCGTCAATCGCCGCCTCACGTCCATGTTCCGCACCCCTTTTCCGCTCCCCTTTGGCCACATTCTGTATGGCGTTACGGGAGGCCCGGTGCAGTTTCCGGAAAAGGCGCGGAGCTATTGTCGGCAGTTTCGGCGACGGCGGGTCGAAAATGGTGAACCGCGCCCGGAGGGCCCGGTGTCACCGATCGGCCCTTCCGCCGACGGACGACCGGTTCGCCCCGCCGTCAGTCCCAGTCCTGGTCGCCGTGGTTGCGGTCCCACCGGCCACCCACGGGAGGGGTGTCCAGGCGGGTGGCGGCCACGGCGTTGCCGGCCAGGTCGTTGTCCTCGACCCGGCAGCCCACGCAGCTGCCCCGCTCGGTGATCCAGAGTCCGTGCGTCTGGGTGCGCTCGTCGTGGTTGTCCCAGATCCGGTTGCCCCGGATGGTGGCCGAGTCGACGTGCGCGTTGACCGTGATCCCGGCCCGGCACTGCGGCGCGGGCGGCAGCTCGTACGCCGTCCCCGGCAGCGGGGTGTCCCCGCTCCAGGCGGTGTACGCGTCGGGGCGTACGGGGGCGAGGGTGAGCCCGGTGTCGTCGTTGGCGGCGACCAGGGCGACCCGCTTGCCGACCCGCAGCACCTTGCCCCGGTGCCCGTCGTGCTGCCAGCCGGCGGTCCGGTCGACCAGCGACCGCTCGTTGTAGCGGACGGACTCGCCGCCCGCGCCGTACGCGCCGGCGCACTGGCGGCCGTTGTTGCGGATGCGGTTGTTGAGCAGCACGGCGTCGACCATCGGCCGGTCGATCCGGATGGCATCGAGGCCGTTGCCCCAGAAGTCGTTGCTGTCGATCACCACGTCCGTCGCCGCGCCGTGATAACCGTGCCCGAGGTCGTGCTCGTGGTAGCCGTACGCCCCGTTGCCGCTGATCCGGTTGCCGCGCACCGTGTACGGGCCCGGGGTGTTGCCCATGCTGACGCCGTCGCGGACGTTGCCGTCGATGACGCAGTCGGCCAGCAGGCCGCCCCGGCCGGCGACCCCGGAGGTGCCCTCGGCGGAGACGTCGAAGCCGGCCTCCAGGTTGCCCGTCATCGTGCACGCGGAGACGATCAGCCCGTCGGCGCCCCAGTCGGAGATGCCGAACCGGTTGCCCTGGCTGTGGCAGCCGACGATCCGGTAGCCGCGCGGCGGCGGCCAGTTGGCCTTCTGGAGTTCCAGGAAGATGCCGTTGGTGCCGTTGCCCAGCGCGGTGCAGTTGGCGATGGTGAGCCGCTCCACGGTGCCCCAACCGCCGATGCCGACGCCGATCCCGGCGCCGCCCATCTCCTGGCCGTTGTCGAGGCGGCCGCAGCCGACGACCACCACCCCCTCGATCAGGCTGTCCTGGAGGAAGTCGCAGCCCAGGCCGGTGGCCGCCGTGTGGTGGATGTAGAGGTTGCGGAAGACGCCGCGCACCACGTACTGCAGGCCGAGGCCCTTGGCGAGGTAGTTGTACTCGGCCATGGCCACGCCGGAGCCGTCGATCTCGAAGTCGGCGAAGGTGCAGTCGGCGATGTGCCGGTCGCGGTCCGCGCCGTGCTGGAGGGTGGTCCAGAACGCCAGCGGCGTCGGGTCGGCCCGGTTGCCCTCGTTGCTGAGCAGGAACCGGGTCGCGCCGGGGCCGGCCCCGATCAGGGACACCCCGCTGCGCCAGACCGTGCCCGCGTCGCGGATGGAGTAGATGCCCGGCGGGCAGTAGATGACCCGGGCCCGCCCGTCGGCGGCGTAGCCGTCGCCGAGGCGGTCCACGAGGGCGGCGAGCGCCGGCTGGTCGTTGGTCACCCCGTCGCCGCGCAGTCCGTACCGGGTGGCGTCGCAGTGCAGTGGTGCCCCGGCGACGGCCGGGCGACGGTCTCGGACGGCGGCGGGCAGGCCCTGGTACGGCACTGCGCTCTCCCCTCGCGCGGGCGGGCGACCGGGCGGTCGCGGACGGACGACAGGCGGTCGCCGTCCGCGCGGATTTCCCGGCAACAGCAGGGAGAAACGGAAGAGGAAAAGGATCGGATCGAGCTGACCGGATGCTCGGTGAATGAGCGGCGATCCGGATCGGGAACGTATTTCCGGCCCATTCGGCGGGGCGCGAGCGAAAAGGGACGGCAGGGAGGGCGGGGCGGACGGAATGGGCGTTTCCGGTCCCGGCGGCGCGCTGCCGCCGGGACCGGCTCACACGTTGGCGACCAGCAGGGCGGGCTGCTCCACGCAGTCCGCGACGTGCCGCAGGAAGCCGCCGGCCACCCCGCCGTCGCAGACCCGGTGGTCGAAGGTGAGGCTGAGCTGCGTCACCTTGCGCACGGCGAGCTGCCCGTCGACGACCCACGGCTTGTCCACGATCCGTCCCACGCCGAGCAGCGCCGCCTCGGGGTGGTTGATGATCGGGGTGGAGCCGTCGACGCCGAACACGCCGTAGTTGTTGAGGGTGAACGTGCCGCCGGTGAGGCGGGCCGGCGGCAGGGTGCCGGCCCGGGCGGCGGCGGTGGTCTCGGCCAGCGCCGCGGCCAGCTCCCGGGTGGTCAGCAGGTGCGCGTCGCGCAGCACCGGGACGACCAGGCCCCGGTCGGTCTGCGCGGCGATGCCCAGGTGCACCCCGCGGGACTGGACGATCCGCTGCCCCTCGGTGTCGACGCGCGCGTTGAGCTGCGGGAAGCGCCGCAGGCCGCTGAGGCAGATCCGGGCCAGCAGGGCCAGCAGGCTCACCGGCGCGTCCGGGGTCGCGGCGTTGATCGCCCGGCGGCTCTCCACCAGGGCGGTGGCGTCCGCGTCGACCCAGATGGTCACCTCGGGGATCTCCCGCCGGCTGCGGGAGAGCTTGTCGGCGATCACCTTGCGGACGCCGGTGAGCGGGACGACCAGGTCCTCCTCGCCCGCCGGCACGGCGGCCCGTCCCGCCGTGGTCGGACCGTCGGCCCCACCGGTCGGGGCCGCGTCGGGGCGGTCGGGCACCGGGGTGGGCCGGGGCGCCGGGGCCGGGCCGGCGAGGGCCGCCTCGACGTCGGCGCGGCGCACCACCCCGCCCGGGCCGGTGCCGCGCAGGGTGGCCGGGTCGATGCCGTGCTCCCGGGCCAGCCGCCGCACGATCGGGGAGATCACCAGGGCGACCGCGCCCCCGGGTACCGCCGCCGGCCCGGAAGCCGCCGCGACGGGCGCGGGGGCCGGGGCGGGCGCGGCGGCGGGCATGGGCGCGGAGTTGGGGACCGGTGCGGGCTCGGGGGCGACCGTGAGCCGGGGCCGGCGGCGTCGTCGGCCCGCCGCGCCGTGCCCGGTGCCGTACCCGATGAGGACGTTGCCGCTGCCGGCGCGCTCCTCCTCCCGGTAGGTGGCGTGCCCGGCGGGCTCGCCGTCGGCGGGCGCGATGGTGATCAGCGGCTGGCCGACCGGGCGCGTCTCGCCCGCCGCGCCGTGCAGGGCCACCACCCGCCCGGCATACGGGCAGGGCACGTCCACGACGGCCTTCGCGGTCTCCACCTCGACCACGCTCTGGTCCACCGTCACGGTGTCGCCGACGGCGACCCGCCATTCGACGATCTCCGCCTCGGTCAGCCCCTCGCCGAGGTCGGGCAGGAGGAACACCTGCTCGGTCATGCCGCGCTCCCCTGCGGCAGCCAGCGCGCGTCGGGCCGGTCGTCCCACTGGAGCCGCGCCACCGTGTCGAGCACCCGGTCCACGCCGGGCAGGTGGGTGTGCTCCAGCATCGGCGCAGGGTACGGGATGTCCAGGCCGGACACCCGCAGCACCGGGGCGTGCAGGGCGTGGAAGCAGCGCTCCTGCACCCGGGCGGCAATCTCCGCGCCGACGCCGGCGAAGCCCTGCGCCTCGCTGACCACCACGCACCGGCCGGTGCGGCGCACCGACGCGGCGATGGTCGCGTCGTCGAGGGGGACGATCGTGCGTACGTCCACCACCTCCAGGTCCCAGCCCTCCTCGCGGGCGGCCTCGGCGGCCTCCAGGGCGACCGGCACCGCCGGCCCGTACGCGATCAGGGTGGCGTCGGTGCCCGGCCGGCGCACGACGGCGCGGCCGAACGGCTCGGTGGCCGCCGGCAGCTCGGCCTCGGCGCTGGAGAAGTAGAGCTTCTTCGGCTCCAGGAACACCACCGGGTCCGGGTCCGCGATGGCCTCGCGCAGCAGCGAGTACGCGTCGGCTACCGTCGCCGGGGTGACGACCTTCAGGCCCGGGGTGTGCGCGTAGTACGCCTCGGACGAGTCGCAGTGGTGCTCGACGCCGCCGATGCCGCCCGCGTACGGCACCCGGATGACCATGGGCACGCCGAGCGCGCCCCGGGTGCGGTTGCGCAGCTTCGCCACGTGCGAGGCGATCTGCTCGAACGCCGGATACGCGAACGCGTCGAACTGCATCTCCACCACCGGCCGCAGCCCGGACATGGCCAGGCCGACGGCGAAGCCGACGATGCCGGCCTCGGCGAGCGGGGTGTCGAAGCAGCGCTTGTCGCCGAACCGGGCCTGCAGGCCGTCGGTGATCCGGAAGACGCCGCCGAGCTTGCCGACGTCCTCGCCGAAGACGAGCACCCGCTCGTCGTCGGCCAGCGCGTCGGCGAGCGCGGCGTTGAGCGCCTTCGCCATGGTGGTGGTCGCCATCAGCGCCCGTCCTCGCGGTCGGCGGCCAGCTCGGCGCGCACCAGCTCCCGCTGCTCGACCAGTTGCGGGGTCGGCGTGGCGTAGACGTGGTCGAAGAGGCTCAGCGGGTCGACCTCGGGTTGGGTGTGCATCCGCTCGCGCAGGTCGGCCGCGTACGCCTCGGCCTGTTCGGCGATCGCGGCGACGGCCGCGTCGTCGAGCGCGCCGCGCGTGCGCAGGTACGTCTCCAGCCGGGCGACCGGGTCGCGGTCGCGCCAGGTGTCGACCTCGGCGCCGTCGCGGTAGCGGGTGGCGTCGTCGGCGTTGGTGTGCGGTTCCATCCGGTAGGTGTGCGCCTCGACCAGGTAGGGGCCGTTGCCGGCGCGGGCGTGCGCGACCGCGCGGGTGAGCACGGCGAGCACGGCGACGGGATCGTTGCCGTCGACCTGCTCGCTGGGCACGCCGTAGCCGACGCCCTTGTACGCCAGCGACGGGGCGGCGGTCTGCCGCGACAGCGGGACGCTGATGGCGTACTTGTTGTTCTGCACGAAGAACACGACGGGGGCCCTGAACACGGCGGCGAAGTTGACGCCCTCGTGGAAGTCGCCCTCGCTGGTGGCGCCGTCGCCGATGAAGGCCAGGGCCACGGTGTCGCGGCCCTGGTGGGCCTCCCCGTAGGCGAGGCCGGCGGCGTGCACGCACTGGGTGGCCAGGGGGGTGCACTGCGGGGCGGTGTGCACCCGGGTGGGGTCGTACCCGCAGTGCCAGTCGCCGCGCAGCAGGGTGAGCACCTCGACGGGGTCGATGCCCCGGGAGACCAGCGCCATCGACTCGCGGTAGGTCGGGAAGACCCAGTCGGTGTCGCGGACGGCGAGCACCGCGCCGACCTGGCAGGCCTCCTGGCCGCGCGAGGACGGGTAGACGGCGAGCCGGCCCTGCTTGGTCAGGGCGGTGGCCTGGGTGTCGAAGCGCCGGCCGACGACCATGCGGCGGTACATCTCGCGCAGGGCCTCGACGGGCGGCTCGGGGTAGTCGGCGCGGGCCGGCCGGGGCGTGCCGTCGGGGTCGAGCAGCCGCACCGGTTCGGTCTGCGGCAGCAGGGCGGCGGCGGGGTCGGTCGCCGCCTGCTCGCGGGCGGGGGCCTTGGTGGGCTTCTTGGCCGGCGGGCGGGTGCGCGGGGATGCCCTGCGGACCGCCTGGGGTGTGGTCGTCACGGCGGGGACCTCCTGGACTTGTGGTGGACCTATGCTCCTGCCGATGGATGATTGACTCAACACGCGGGATGAACGCGGGACGAATGGCGGGGGAAAGGGCCGAATGTGAGCCAGCAGACCACCGGGGAGCCGGGCACGGAGGGCGGTACGGGACGTTCGGCCGGGCCACTCGACGAGGTGGACCGCCGCATCCTCGACGAGCTGGCCCGCGACGGGCGGATCTCCATCCGTACCCTCGCCGAGCGGGTGCACGTCTCCCGGACCAACGCGTACGCGCGGGTGGAACGGCTGCTGCGCGACGGCGTGATCACCGGCTTCCGGGCCCGGGTCGCGCCCGAGCCGGCCGGGCTGGGCACGTCGGCGTACATCGCGCTGACCATCCAGCAGAACACCTGGCGGGAGGTGTCGGCCGAGCTGGCCCGGGTGCGCTACGTCGAGCACGTCGCGCTGCTCAGCGGCGAGCACGACGTCCTCGCCCTGGTCCGGGCGCCGGACAACGCCACCCTGCGGGACGTGGTGCTGGACCGGGTGCAGGGCATCGCCGGGGTGCTGTCCACCCGCAGCTGGCTCGTCTTCGACGAGTTCGAGGGCACCCGCAGCCCGTGGGCGTGAGCCGGGCTCAGTGCGCAGGCGGGGCCGCGAGGCCGGCGCGGTCGGCCAGCTCCAGCAGCGGCTCCAGCGAGAAGCGCGGGCCGTCCAGGCCGGCGTGCGGGTCGCCGCGCTCGGCGAAACGCGCCGGCAGGGTGAGCACGTCGAAGTCCTCCGGCCGGGCGTCGTCCAGCTCCGCCCAGTCCAGCGGCGCGGAGACCAGCGCCGCCGGGGTGGGCCGGATCGAGTACGCCGAGGCCATCGTGTGGTCCCGCGACATCTGGTTGTAGTCGACGAAGACCGGCCGGTCCCGCTGCTCGCGCCACCAGGTGGTGGTGACCAGGTGCGGCAGGCGGCGCTGCAGCTCGCGGCCCAGCGCCAGCACCGCCCGGCGGCAGTCGCCGAAGCCCCACCTCGGCTCGATCGACAGGTAGACGTGCAGGCCCCGCCCGCCGGTGGTCTTCGGGTAGCCGACCAGCCCCCGCTCGGCCAGCACCGTCCGCAGCTCGCGGGCGACCGGGACCACCTGCGCGAAGTCGACCCCGGGCATGGGGTCGAGGTCGACGCGGAGCTGGTCGGGGCGTTCGGTGTCGGCGGCGGTGACCGGCCACGGGTGGAAGCGCAGCGTGCCGAGGTTGGCCGCCCAGATCACCACCGCCAGCTCGCCGGGCGCGACCTCGTCGGCCGTGCGTCCGCTGGGGAACGTCAGGTGGGCGGTGCGCACCCAGTCGGGTGCGCCGGCCGGCAGCCGCTTCTGGTAGAACGCGTCGCCCCGGTTGCTCTGCCGGGTGGCGATCCGCGCACCCTCGAACACGCCCCGGGGCCACCGCTCCAGCATGGTCGGGCGGTCCCGCAGGGCGCGCAGGATCCCGTCGCCGACGGCGAGAAAGTAGCGCACCACGTCGAGCTTGGTCAGGCCGCGCTCGGGAAAGTACGGCTTGTCGGGGCTGGAGACGCGGACCACCCGCTCCCCGACCCTGATCTCCTGCGCCGCCGTGGCCACGACTGCCACCGTACGACGCCGCGCCGACGGGCGCAGGCAGGTCGGGGGCGGTCCGGCGGACGTGCGGCGCGGCCCGGCGCGGTCAGGGCCTGCGGGCCACGCAGCCGTACTGCGGGACGACGGCCGGATCCTCGCCGTCGTCCGGCCGCCACCGCGCGCACGACACCAGGCCCGGCTCCACCAGCTCCAGGCCGTCGAGGAACCGGGCGATCTCCGCTCCGGTGCGCGCGCGGATCGGGGGCGCGGCGTTGGCGTTCCAGAACTCCATGGCGGGCACGTTCGCCTCGCCGCCCAGCTCGACGGTGGGATGGGTGAGCGCCAGGTAGCTGCCCGGGGGCATCGCGTCCATCAGCCGGCGCACTATCGCCACGGCCTCGTCGGTGTCGAGGACGAAGTTGAGGATGCCCAGCATCATCACGGCCACCGGCCGGTCGAGGTCCAGCGTCCGGGCGGCGGCGGTCAGGATGGACGCCGGGTCGTGGACGTCCGCCTCGACGTAGTCCGTGGCGCCCTCGGCGGAGCTGGTCAGCAGGGCGCGGGCGTGCACGAGGACCATGGGGTCGTTGTCGACGTAGACGATCCGCGCGTCGGGGGCGACGGCCTGCGCGACCTGGTGGGTGTTGTCGGCGGTCGGCAGGCCGGTGCCGATGTCGAGGAACTGCCGCACGCCCGCCTCGCCGGCGAGGTGCCGCACGGCGCGGGCGAGGAAGCGCCGGTCGGCCCGGGCGACCTCCCCGATGACCGGGAACATCGCGCGGACGTGGTCGCCGACCCGACGGTCCGGCTCGAAGTTGTCCTTGCCGCCGAGCCAGTAGTTCCACACCCGGGCGTTGTTTGCCACCGAGGTGTCGATGGGCTCGACCCGTTCGCCGTCGCGAACCCCGACGTCGCCGGACTCTGACACGAAAACTCCTCGGCTGTCGCGGATGTCCGGTCAGCCTAGCTCCGCGCCGGGCGGACGATCGGGTCGGGTCAGGACAGCAGCACCACCCCGACGACCATCAGCGGCAGCGAGACGAACAGGAAGATGCCGACCCCGGTGAGCACCCGCCCGCCGCCCGCGTCCTCCCGCTCGGGGGCCAACCCGAAGGCCGCCCGGGCGGGCAGCATGCCGATCCGGCTCAGGGTCAGGTCGCCGGTGAGCCCGAGCAGGGTGCCGACGACGATGAGCGCGACGCCGAGCCGGAAGACGAACTCGCCGCCGCTGACCGCCGTCCACACGCCCGCGGCGGCGGCGACCGCCACCAGCGCGACGACGAACAGCACGAGCGCCTCGCGCAGACCCCGGACCACCGTCATCGCCGCGCACCCCTCTCGGCCGGCCCGCGGCCGGCGCCCGTCGACACCCGCGCCGCCGGGGCCACCGGCGGCGCGGGTGACATTCTGCCGGGCGTACGGCCACGGCGCTGCCCCGTGCCGCAGGTGCGCGCCGGCCGGGTGGACGCGGTCCACCCGGCCGGCGCGGCCGACTCAGCTCTTCTCGCGCTGGAGCCGATCCATCAGCATCTGCTTGCCCTGCTCGCCCGCCTTGCGGTTGTTCTCCTGGATCTTGCGGAACCAGGTGGCGAGTTCCTTGTCGCCGCGCTCCTCGGCGTCGGAGATGTAGATCTCCATCCGGTAGACGTGCTCCAGCGACATCTGCAGCGCGTGGATCAGGTCGTAGTTCTTGTCCCGCACCGGACTGCTGATCTCCCTGACCATCGTGGCCACGGCCAACCTCCCCGTGTCTCGGCTACCGTTCGGCCCCGCGCTTACCCGCCGGGCCCGGTCGTACGCGCCACCCCCGCGCGGCGGGCGGGGATAACCTCCGCCGTCCCGCCCCGTTGTACACGTCGCCAACTGGTCGATATCAGGGGAAACGGGGCATCGGATGCGCTTACCAGTCACGCCGGAAGGGTCCGCGCGGTCGACCTTCCGGGGAGACATCGAGGGGCTGCGCGCCCTCGCCGTGGTCATGGTCCTCGTCGGCCATGCCGGGCGCGACCTCGTACCGGGCGGCTTCGCCGGCGTCGACGTCTTCTTCGTCATCTCCGGATTCCTCATCACCGGCCTGCTCGTCGCCGAACTCGAACGCACCGGCCGGATCTCCCTGCCCGGCTTCTACGCCCGCCGGGCCAAGCGCCTGCTGCCCGCCGCGGCCGTCGTGCTGGTGGCCAGCCTCCTGCTCACCTGGCTCCTGCTGCCCCGCACCCGCTGGGCCGACACCGCCTGGGACGTGGTGGCCAGCGCCGCCTACGGGCTGAACTGGCGGCTCGCCGTCCAGGCCACCGACTACTGGGCCGCCGACGCGGCGCCCAGCATCGTCCAGCACTTCTGGTCCCTCGGCGTCGAGGAGCAGTTCTACCTCGGCTGGCCGCTGCTCCTGCTCGGCCTCGCCGTGCTCGGCGGCCGTCGCCGGCTGCGCCGGGGCGCCCTGATGGCCGGCTTCGCCCTCGTCGCGCTGCCCTCGTTCGCCTGGTCGGTCCACGCGAGCCAGACCGACCCCGGCCCGGCCTACTTCGTCACCACCACCCGGCTGTGGGAACTCGCCCTCGGCGGGGCCGTCGCCATCGCCGGCACCCGCGTGCACCGGCTGCCCCGGCCGCTGGCCGCCGTGATCGCCTGGGCCGGACTGGCCACGGTGGCCGGGTCCGCCCTCCTCGTCGACCCCGACCGGGCCTTCCCCGGCTACCAGGCGCTGCTGCCGACGGTCGGCACCGCCGCCGTGATCGCGGGCGCGCAGGCCGCCGGTCGGTTCGGCCCGGCCGGCGCACTCGGGTGGCGGCCGATCCGCGCCGTCGGCGCCCTGTCCTACTCGCTCTACCTGTGGCACTGGCCGCTGCTGATCGCCGCCGAGGCGCGGTTCGGCGAACTCAGCACGCAGGCGGCCCTCGGCGTGGTGGCGCTGTCCGCCGTGCCGGCCGCGCTCACCTACCGGTTCGTGGAGAACCCGATCCGGACGTCCGCGGCGCTGCGGTGGGAGCCGGCCGCCGCCCTGCGCGTCGGCGCCCTCTGCACGGGCGCCGCCGTCGCCGCCGGCCTGCTGTTCCAGCTCACGGTGTGGCCACCCCGGCAGGCGCCGCCGACCCCGGTGGCCCTGCCGCCGATCGGCGGTCCCACCCCGGGCGCGACGCTCGCCCCCAGTGGCCCGCCCGGCGCCGCGGTGCTCGGCAAGACGCCGCTGGGCGCCCGCGCCGGAGCAGCCGTCGACCGGGTCGCGTCCATCGTCCCCGACCCCGGTGTCGCCAAGAAGGACGGGCCCGAGCACTGGAGCCCCGCCTGCGGCGCCGGGCAGCACAACGACCAGGCGTTCCCCTGCAAGTACGGGGACCCCTTCGGCGCGACCACCGTCGCGCTCGCGGGGGACTCGCACGCCAACCAGTGGCTGCCGGCCCTGAAGCTCATCGCCGAGGCGGAGGGCTGGCGGCTGCTGTCCTACACCCGCTCCGCCTGCCCGTTCATCGCCCTGGAGGTGGCCTGGCGGGAACGACCGGAGCCCGGCTGCCGGGACTGGAACCGCGTCGTGCAGAAGCAGCTCGTCGAGGTCGACAAACCGGATCTGCTGCTGGTGAGCAACACCTTCTACCGCCCCTACGGGGTGGACCGCGACGCCACCGACGAGGCGAACAAGGGCATGGCCGAGGGCCTGCGCGCGACCTGGCGGTCGGTCACGGCGGTGGGCGCCACCGTGGTCGTGCTCCGCGACTCGCCCTACCTGACGCGCAACGCCCCCGAGTGCGTGGCGGCCAACCCACGCAAGTTGACGCGCTGCGCCACAGACCGGGAGTCCGCCCTGGGCCCCGGCGGCGGGGCCGCGCAGGAATCGGCGGCGGCGGGGCAACGGAACATCCACCTGGTCGACCTCAATGACGCCATCTGCCCGGTCGACCCCTGCGCGGCGGTCATCGGCGGTGTCCTGATCTATCGGGACAGCAACCACCTCACCGCCACGTACACCTCGACCCTCGCTCCCCGGCTGCGGGACCGCCTGGTGACGCTGCTCAACTAGGCTCCGCCCTGGCCAGGGTTACCGTCCGGCAGCCCCGGGTACGGTGCGGCGCATGGCGGAACTGGCAGCGCTGTGGATCGTGCGTCACGGCGAGAGCACGGCGAACGTCGCGGCGACCGAGGCGGAGAGCACGGGGGCGGAGCTGATCGGGCTGACCCACCGCGACGCGGACGTGCCGCTGTCCCCCACCGGCGAGCAGCAGGCCCGGGCGACCGGGCGCTGGCTGGCCGAGCTGCCGCAGCGGCGGCGGCCGGACGTGGCGGTCGTGTCGCCGTACCTGCGGGCCGTGCGCACCGCCGAGCTGGCCCTCGACGGCACCGGCATCCCGGTCAGCCGCGACGAGCGGCTGCGCGACCGCGAGCTGGGCGTCCTGGACGGCCTGACCGGGCACGGCGTCGCCAGCCGGTTCCCCGACGAGGCGCAGCGCCGGGCCCGGCTGGGCAAGTTCTACTACCGGCCGCCCGGCGGCGAGTCGTGGACGGACGTGGCGCTGCGGCTGCGCGCCCTGCTGGGCGACCTGCGCCGCGACCACGCCGACCGGCGGGTGCTGCTCTTCGGCCACGACGCGCTGGTGTTCCTGCTCCGCTACCTCGTGGAGGGGCTGACCGAGCCGGAGCTGATGGCGCTGACCCGCCAGCACGTGATCGCCAACTGCTCGGTCACCGGCTGGACCGCCGACGCCGAGGGCCGGCTCGTCCCCGACACCTTCAACGACGTCACCCACCTGCGCCAGCAGGGAGCCCGCCCGACCAGGGAGGACGAGGTCCATGCCGAACCGGTCTGAGGTGATCACCCCCGCGCTGCTGCGCCGGTGGGCGCTGCCCGTGCCGACCGGGGGCAAGGAGGCCCGGGGCACCGTGCTGGTCGTCGGCGGCTCCCGGTTCACCCCCGGCGCGGTGCTGCTGGCCGGGGTGGCCGCCCTGCGGGCCGGCGCGGGGGTGCTGCAACTGGCCGCCGCCGAGTCCACCGCCGCCGCGCTGAGCATCCAGGTGCCGGAGGCGCTGGTCGTGGGCCTGCCCGAGACCACCGACGGGGCCGTGGCGGGCCGCCCCGGCGACCCGCTGGACGGGCTGGTGGCCGACGCCGACGTGGTGGCCGTGGGCCCCGGGCTCACGGACATCGACGCGACCGGGGAACTGCTGCGCGGGGTGCTCGACGTCGCGCCGAAGCAGACCGCGCTGGTCCTCGACGCGTACGCCCTCGGCGCGCTCAGCCACGCACCGGACCTGCTGGTCGACTCGGGCCGCCCGGTGGTGCTGACCCCCAACCTGACCGAGGCGACGCACCTGCTGGGCCGCGACCCCGGCGACGACCTGGACGCCGAGGCGGCCGAGCTGGCCCGCCGGTACGACGCCGTGGTCTCCCTCTACGGCCACATCGCCGCACCGGACGGGCGGTGCTGGCGGGAGGAGAGCGGCGACGCGGGGCTGGGCACCTCCGGCAGCGGAGACGTACGCGCCGGGCTGCTGGCGGGCCTGCTGTCCCGGGGCGCCGAGCCGGCGCAGGCGGCCTGCTGGGCGGCGTTCGCGCACGCGGTCAGCGGGCAGCGCCTGGTGCCCCGGTTCGGCCGGATCGGCTTCCTCGCCCGCGAGCTGCTCGACGAGATTCCGCACACCCTCGCCACGGTCTGACCACACCCCGGGGCGGTGTAACGCCGCCCGGGCTCCCGACGCTCATCCAGCGGAGGCGGGCGTCCGTCCGCCTCCCGCCGGCCGCGTCCCCACCAGGGGCGCGGAGCCGGCTGGAACAGCCCCTGGGAGTCTGTGTGAAGAACCTGCGTCGCAAGACCCTGGCCGCCGCGTCCGCCGTGACGCTCGGCGTCGGTCTCGCCCTCACCGGCGGACCGGCCCCGGCGGCGGCCGTCGGCCCCGACACCACCTTCCTGGTCCTCGCCCCGCAGGGTGCGACGACCGACGCCGCGGCGGCCCGGGTCGCCGCCGCGAACGGCACGGTGGTGGCCAGCTACCACCAGATCGGCGTGCTCGTCGTCCGGTCGGCCAACCCCGACTTCGCCTCGGCGGTGAAGGGTGCCGGCGTCGAGTCGGTGGCCGCCACCACCGGCCTCGGCAGCGCCCTCGACGAGGGCGAGACCGTGGAGGTCTCGGCGGCCGACGCCGCCGCGGCCAGCGGCGACCCGACCACCGAGCCGCTGTACGGGCAGCAGTGGGACATGCCGATGATCGGCGTCCCGCAGGCCCACGCGATCACGACCGGCAGCCCGGACGTGGTCGTCGGCGTGCTCGACAGCGGCATCTCCTCCAGCCACCCGGACCTGGCCAGCCAGATCGCCAGGGACAAGAGCACGTCCTGTGTCGGCGGTGTCACCGACACCACCGAGGCCGCCTGGAACCCGACCACCTCCGACCACGGCACCCACGTGGCCGGCACCATCGCCGCCGCGATCAACGGCGTCGGGGTGACCGGCGTCGCCCCGGGCGTCAAGGTGGCCGCCGTCAAGGTGGTCAACGACGACGGCTACATCTTCCCGGAGGCAGCGGTCTGCGGGTTCGTGTGGGCCGCCGAGCACGGCATGCAGCTGACCAACAACAGCTACTACATCGACCCGTGGGAGCTGAACTGCCGCAACGACGCGCGCCAGCGTCCGGTGTGGCAGGCCGTGCAGCGGGCCATCCGCTACTCGCAGAGCAAGGGCGTGCTCAACGTGGCGTCCGCGGGCAACTCCAACTACGACCTCGCGCACAAGATCACCGACGAGGGCAGCCCGAACAACGGGACGCCCGAGACCCGCGAGAACCTCACCAACGCCTGCCTCGACCTGCCGGCCGAGGCGCCGGGCGTGGTGACCGTGTCGGCGGTCGGCCCGACCGGGGACAAGAGCTACTACTCCTCGTACGGGCAGGGCGTCGTCGACGTGACGGCCCCGGGCGGCGACACCCGGTTCCGCACCCAGGGCACCCGCTCGACCAGCACCGACGCGATCCTGTCCACCACCTTCAACACGGCCACCCGCGCCAACGGGTGGGGCTACAAGCAGGGCACCTCGATGTCCGGTCCGCACGCGACCGGCGTCGCCGCCCTGGCCCTGTCGGCCCACCCGGGGATGACGCCGGGGCAGCTCGCGTCGTTCCTGGAGCGCACCGCCGTCGCCCGCTCCTGCCCGGCGGGCGTGTACAACCCGGTCCCGCTGATCCCGACGGGCCCGCACGCGTACGACGCGACCTGCTCCGGCGGGGCCCGCAACGGGTTCTACGGCGCGGGCACCGTCAACGCGTACAACGCGGTCAAGTGACCGCCTGACGGGAAACTGGTGGGGCCCGGCATTCGCCGGGACCCACCAGCGTGTTTCCGGCAGCGACGCGCCGTGGGCCGGGCCGCACCGGCCGGGGGCGGGCGGGCGGGCGACGGGACCGTCCACCGATCGGGTGACGCCTGTTTCCGGTGGTGACCTCGGGGTACCGGTCGATCATCAGCCGAACCTAGGAGGCCACCCGTGTCGACCGATGCCATCGTCGTGCTCAAAGAGGACCACAAGGAGATGCGCCGCCTGTTCCGGGCCTTCCAGGATGCGCAGGACGGGCCGGCGAGCCAGCGGCAGAAGCTGGTGGGGCAGATCCTGGAGGCCCTCACGGTGCACACCTACCTGGAGAACGAGGTGATGTACCCGGAGGTCCGCAAGCTGCTGCCGGACCTGGAGGACGACATCCTCGAATCGTACGAGGAGCACCACGTGGCCGACCTGCTCTGCGCCGAGCTGGCCACCATGGACGCCGACGACGACCACTTCAACGCCAAGACCACGGTGCTGATCGAGAACGTGGAGCACCACGTCGAGGAGGAGGAGCAGGAGTGGTTCCCGAAGGTGCGGGAGGCGCTCGGTCGCAAGCAGCTGCAGGAGATCGGCGAGCGGATGCTCGCGCTGCGCGCCGACGCCCCGCGCAGCCCCACCGCCCCGAAGGCGATCAAGAAGGCGCTGGACGCGGTCACCGCCTGACCGCGCCCCGCACGCGATTCTTGGACAGTTGCCGTCCGCTCGTGACGACAACTGTCCAAGAATCGGAGGGGGTGGATCAGTCCGGGGGCGGGAGGATCTGGCGGAGCTGGCCCGGTGGGACGGAGCGGCGTCGCCACTCGCGGGGGTAGCCGACCGACACCTCTTCGAAGCGCACCCCGTCGTGCCAGGTCGTGCGGGGGATGTGCAGGTGGCCGTAGACGGCCGCGGCGGCCCCGTAGCGCACGTGCCAGTCCGCGGTGGCGTCGGTGCCGCACCACTGGGCGAAGATCGGATAGCGCAGGATCCGGGTCGGCTCGCGCACCAGCGGCCAGTGGCTGACCAGCACCGTCGGCAGCGCCGGATCGCGGGCGTCGAGCCGCGCGGCCGTCTCGGCGAGCCGGGCCGCGCACCAGTCCTGCCGGCTCGGGTACGGGTCCGGGTGCAGCAGGTATTCGTCGGTGCAGACGATGCCGGTGGCGTACGCCTCGGCCAGGGCCGCCTCGCGGGTGTCGAGGCCCTCGGGCCGCCAGGTGTAGTCGTAGAGCAGGAACAGCGGCACGACCAGCGCCGGCCCTCCGGGGCCCCGCCACACCGGGTAGGGATCCTCCGGGGTGACCACGCCCAGGGCGCGGCAGACGTCGACCAGGTGCCGGTAGCGGGCCACCCCGCGCAGGGTGACCGGGTCGCTCGACGGCGTCCACAGGTCGTGGTTGCCCGGGGCCCACATCACCTTCGCGAAGCGCCGGCTGAGCAGGCCCAGCGCCCATTCGATGTCGGCCACGGTGTCGGCGACGTCGCCCGCGACCAGCAGCCAGTCGCCCGGTGAACGGGGGCGCAGGCCCTCGACGATCGCCCGGTTCTCCGCGTATGTCACATGCAGGTCGCTGATCGCGAGCAGCGCCCCGTCGTCCTCCCCCACCACCAGTCGATCCTACGGGAGCCGCCGCGAACGCGGAGACCGCCGAAGGTGGTCCGGCCCGGCCCGCCCCAGGGCGGACCGGGTAGGATCGGGCCGGGCCGTGACTGGCGCGTGGGGATGGACAACCATCGGGAAGCGGTCCCGTCATCAGGACGTCTGCCGAGCGCCTGGGCCTTCCGCACGTCACCAGGAGGTCGCATGTCGTCGCCGAACGCCGAATCCACCGCCTTCCGCAGCGCCCTCGAGGTGATCCGCGCCGTCGAGCCCCGGGTCGCCGACGCGATCGGGGCGGAGCTGGCAGACCAGCGCGAGTCGCTGAAGTTGATCGCGAGCGAGAACTACGCCTCCCCCGCCACGCTGCTGGCGATGGGCAACTGGTTCAGCGACAAGTACGCCGAGGGCACGGTCGGCCGCCGCTTCTACGCGGGCTGCCAGAACGTGGACACCGTCGAGGCGCTCGCCGCCGAGCACGCCCGGGAGCTGTTCGGCGCGTCGCACGCGTACGTGCAGCCGCACTCGGGCATCGACGCGAACCTGGTGGCTTTCTGGGCGATCCTGGCCGACCGGGTGGAGTCCCCGGCCCTGAAGCGGGCGCAGGTGCGTCAGGTCAACGACCTGACCGAGGAGGACTGGTTCGCGCTGCGCCGCGAGCTGGGCGACCAGCGGATGCTCGGCATGTCGCTGGACGCGGGCGGCCACCTCACCCACGGTTTCCGGCCGAACATCTCCGGCAAGATGTTCGACCAGCGCAGCTACGGCACCGACCCGGCCACCGGCCTGATCGACTACGACCGGGTCGCCGAGGCGGCCCGCGAGTTCCGGCCGTTGATCCTGGTCGCCGGCTACTCGGCGTACCCGAGGAAGGTCAACTTCCGGATCATGCGGGAGATCGCCGACTCGGTGGGCGCGACGTTCATGGTCGACATGGCGCACTTCGCCGGCCTGGTGGCCGGCAAGGTCTTCACCGGCGACTTCGACCCGGTGCCGCACGCGCACATCGTCACCACCACCACCCACAAGTCGCTGCGCGGCCCGCGCGGCGGCATGGTGCTGTGCGGCCCGGAGCTGGCCGACCAGGTCGACCGGGGCTGCCCGATGGTGCTCGGCGGTCCGCTGCCGCACGTGATGGCCGCCAAGGCGGTCGCCCTGGCCGAGGCGCGTCGCCCCGACTTCGCCGACTACGCGCAGCGCATCGTCGACAACGCCCAGGCCCTCGCCGAGGGGCTGCTGCGCCGGGGCGCGACGCTGGTCACCGGTGGCACCGACAACCACCTGGTGCTCATCGACGTCTCCGGGTACGGCCTGACCGGCCGGCAGGCCGAGCAGGCGCTGCTGGACTCGGGCATCGTCACCAACCGCAACGCGGTCCCGCAGGACCCGAACGGCGCGTGGTACACCTCGGGCATCCGGATCGGCACCCCCGCCCTGACCACCCGGGGCCTGGGCACCGCCGAGATGGACGCGACGGCCGAGCTGATCCACACCGTGCTCAGCCAGACCACGCCGGGGTCGAACGCCGACGGCACGCCGTCGAAGGCCAAGTATGTCCTGGACCCGGCCCTGGCCGACAAGGTCAGCCGCCAGGCCACCGACCTCCTGTCGACCCACCCCCTCTACCCCTCGGTCACCCTGGCCTGACCGCCCCCACCTGTTCGGTGATCAAGAGAAAAGCGTCATCGTCGAGATCGATTTTGACGCTTTTCTCTTGATCACCGGGGCGGGGCGGCACGGCGGGACGCCGTGCCGCCCCGGAGAGCGAAAGGGCGGGTCAGGCCATGGGGCGCTTGAGGTGGTAGCGGTGGACCTCGGTGCTGCCCTGGACGTTGTTCACGTCCTCGGCCGCGGAGACCAGCTCCCAGCCTTCCCGGCCGGCCCGGTTGAGGTGCGCGATCGCGGTGTCGCCGTACGCGGTGATGTCGGTGCGGGACCCGTCCGGGCCGTACCACACGAACGAGACGTGGAAATTGCGCCCCTGCCCCTGGTAGCGGCGGACCAACAGTGCGTACTCCCATGCGACCATGCGGTCCATTATGGCCGGTCCGCCCGGGCGCGTGGCGCACGGGGGGTGGCGGAACGACGACAGTGCGGGGTCAGCGCCGCGCCGCCGGGACGGGCGACCGGGCCAGCTCGTCGGCGATCAGCGCGGCGAGCCGGTCGAGGCCGGCGTCGATCTGCGCGGGCGTCACGGCGCTGATCGACAGCCGCAGCGCGGCCACCGGCGCGGTGTCGTCGTAGAAGTGGGCCATCGGCGTCCACAGCACGCCGTAGTCCTCGGCGGAGCGGCGCAGCAGCGCGTCGTCGACCGGGAACGGGACGCTCACCACGGCGAAGAAGCCGCCCGCCGGGACGTTCCACCGCACCGGCGACGGATCGGGGAACCGCCGGGCGAGGCCGTCGACGAGGTGGCGCAGGTTGCGGGCGTACGCCGCGCGCTCGCGGGTGTTGGCGGCGACGAGGCTGCACCCGTGGGCGAGCAGCGCCCCGCCGACGACGGCCTGGGCGATGGCCGAGGTGTTCACCGTGACCATGCTCTTGATCTTGGCGAGCTGGTCGGCGAGCGGCCCGACGGTCCCGTCGGCGTCGCGCACCCGCTGGTCGGCGACCACGTAGCCGACCCGCGCCCCGGGCAGCACGGTCTTGGCGAACGAGCCGAGGTAGACCACCCGCCGCCCGGTGTCGAGGGCCTTGAGCGTCGGCACCCGCCCCGCCCCGTCGGCGTGGAACAACCCGTACGGGTTGTCCTCGATCAGCAGCAGGTCCTCGGCGGCGGCGAGGTCCAGCAGCCGCCGCCGGTCGGCCAGGTCGATGCTCGCCCCGGACGGGTTGGCGAAGTCCGGCATCACGTAGCAGGCGCGCGGGCGCAGCCCCTCGGCGCGGGCCAGGCGCACCTGCTCGCGCAGGTCCGCCAGGTCGATCCCGGCCGGGCCGCCGGCCACCGGACGCACCGGCAGGTCCACGAGCCGGGCCGCGCCGGTCAGCCCGACGTACGTCGGGGCGACGGCGAGCAGCACGTCGGCGGGGCCGGCGCGCAGCGCCCGCAGCACCAGCAGCATCGCCTCCTGGCAGCCGACCGTCACCACGATCGACTCCGGGTCGACGGTGATCTCCTCGTCGACGGCGAGGTTGCGGGCGACGAGGTCGTGGATGATCCCCTTCGTGCGGCCGTACTGGAACAGGGCGCGGTGCACCTGCGCCGGCCCGTAGCCGAGGTCGTCGGCCAGGTGGGCGCGGAACGTCTCCAGGTGCCGGTGCAGGTCGGTGACGTCGAAGAACTCCTCGTACGGGCGGCCGGCGGCCAGCGACACCGCGTCGGGATAGCGCTGGGCGACCTCGTTGAGGAAGTTCATCGAGTTCAGCGCGGGGTCGCCGACCGCCGGGTGCAGGTCGGCCACCTCCAGATCGGCCACGGCCAGGTCGGCGTGCGCGCTCAGGTCCACCGGTCGTCCACCGTCCACGTTCAGCCTTCCGTGATCGTACGCAGGTCGCGGGCCTCCGCCGGGTCGGCGCACCCGGCGAGGGTGAGGGCGTCGCGCAGCTCCGCCGCGAGCAGCGCGAACGCGGCGTCGGCGCCGGCCCGCCCGCCGACGGCCAGCGCCCACAGCAGGGGCCGGCCCACCAGCACCCCCGACGCGCCCAGCGCCAGGGCGCGCAGCACGTCGACGCCGCCGCTGATGCCGCCGTCGACCAGCACCTCGCACCGGTCGCCGACGGCGGTGCGCACCTGCGGCAGCATGGTCAGCCCGGCGGGGGCGGCGTCGAGCTGCCGCCCGCCGTGGTTGGACACCACCACCGCGTCCGCGCCCGCGTCGGCGGCCAGCACCGCGTCGCGGGGGTCGAGGACGCCCTTGACCACCAGCGGCAGGTCCGTGCGCCCCCGCAGCCAGGCGACGTCGGACCAGGTGAGGGCCGAGGCGAACGCGGCGCTGGTGTGCCGGGCCACGGCCGAGGTGCCGGGCGTGCCGGCGTGCGCCAGGTCGTCGCGGCTGCCGGGCAGGTTCGCGGCGGCCACCTGCGGCGGCAGGGCGAACCCGTTGCGGACGTCGCGCAGCCGGGGGCCGAGGATCGGCACGTCGACGGTGAGCATGAGCGCGGTGCACCCGGCCCGCTGCGCCCGGTCCACCAGCTCGCGGACCATCCCCCGGTCCCGCAGCCAGTAGAGCTGGAACCACACCGGCCCGCCGGCCGCCGCGATCTGCTCGATGGTGGCGCTGCTCAGGGTGCTCGCCACGTAGGGCACCCCGGCCGCGCCCGCCGCCGCCGCGAGCGCGGGCTCGCCGTCGGGGTGCACGAGCCGCTGGTACGCCATCGGCGCGACCGCCACCGGCAGGGCCTGCGCCCGGCCGAGCAGCGGGGCGTCGGTGCGGGGCCGGTCGATCCCGCGCAGCATCCGGGGCAGCACGGCGACCCGGTCCAGGGCGGCCCGGTTCGCGGCGAGGGCGGTCTCGGCCCCGCTGCCGCCGGCCACGAAGTCGTACACCTCGGGCGGCAGCACCTCGCGGGCCAGCGCGGCGAAGTCGGCGAGGCTCGCCGCGAACGGCACCGCCCCGGCGGACACGGCCGCAGGCGCGGTGCCGGGCGGGGCGGGCGCGGCCGGGGCGAGCGGTTCAACCATCGACCGCGCCCGCATCGGCCGGCACCGCCGGGGCGACGCCGAGCCGGTCACGCAGGAACGCGGCGGCCCGGTCCTGGGCGTGCCGACCGGCGTCGAACGCCCCCGGCATGGCGAAGAACCCGTGGATCATCCCGGGGTAGCGGGCCAGCTCCACCGGCACGCCCGCCGCGCGCAGCCGGTCGGCGTAGCGCTCCCCCTCCTCGCGCAGCGGGTCGTACTCGGCGGTGATCACCAGGGCCGGCGGCAGGCCGGTCAGGTCCTCGGCGAGCAGCGGCGACGCGAGCGGGTTCGCCGCGTCGGCCGGATCGGGCAGGTAGTGCCCCCGGTACCAGGCCACCGAGTGCCGGTTGAACAGCAGCGGGTCCTGCTCCCCGCCGGGCCCGGCGGACTCAGCGGGATCGGCGGACCCCGCCGGTTCGACGCGCTCGCGCTGGTCGGTGTTGGGGTAGACCAGCAGCTGGGCGGCCAGCGCCGGCCCGCCGCCGTCGCGGGCCAGCAGCGTCACGGCGGCGGCGAGGTTGCCGCCGGCGCTGTCCCCGCCGACGGCCAGCCGGTCCGGGTCGGCCCCGAACTCGTCGGCGTGTGCGGCGAGCCAGGCCACGGCGGCGTGGCAGTCGTGCACCGCCGCCGGGAACGGGTGCTCCGGGGCGAGCCGGTAGCCGACCGTGACGACCTGGCAGCCCGTGGCGTTGGCCAGCCGGCGGCAGATCCCGTCGGCCGTGTCGACGCTGCCGAGGGTCCAACCACCGCCGAAGAAGTAGACCAGGGTCGGCAGCGGGCCGGCCCCGGCCGGCCGGTGCACGCGTACCGGAAGGTCACCGGCGGGGCCGGGGACGACGGTGTCGCGTACCGCGTGCACCGGCTCGACGTCGCCGCCCCCGGCCCGGATGGCCGCCAGGTCGGCCGCGCGCGCCGCGGCGAGGGTCTGGGTGTACAGCGGCGCGACGCCGGCCGCCGCGCGCGCGGCCCGGTACGCGACCACCTGCGGGTCCAGGGGCATGGGTGGGTCTCCTTTATTCGCCGGTGGTGACGAACAGCTTGTCGATGCCGCGCAGGAACAGGCTGCCGCTGTAGACGGGCTGCTGGGTGATGCGCAGCCCGGGGAAGCGGGCGAACAGGCGGGGCAGGGCGAGCTGGCCCTCCAGCCGGGACACCGCCGAGCCGAGGCAGAAGTGCAGGCCGACGCCGAAGGCCAGCGACGGCGGGCCGGCGCGGCGCGGGTCGAACCGGTCGGGGTCGGGGAAGCGGGCCGGGTCGCGGTTGGCGGCGGCGATCAGCAGCATCACGTTCTCGCCCTCGGCGACCTTGACCCCGTGCAGGACGGTGTCGCGGGGCGCGGCCCGGGCCAGGAAGTGCACCGGGCTCTGCATGCGCAGCACCTCGTCGACGCAGCCCCGGGTCAGCTCGGCGTCGCCGGGCAGGGCGGCCGTCACCTCGGGGTGCTCCAGCAGCAGCGGCAGGCCGTTGCTGAACATGTAGACGGTGGTGACGAAGCTGGCGTTGAACAGGACGATGAGGTTGCTGATCAGCTCGTCCTCGGTGAGGTCCACCTCGCCGGAGTCGAGCGCCTCGACGAGGCCGCTGATCAGGTCCTCGCCGGGGGCGCGGCGGCGCTCGGCGATCCGCTCCCGGTAGTAGCCGCGCAGCTCGGCGGCGGCGGTGTTGGCCTTGGCCAGCCGCTCCGGGGTCGCCCCGGCCACGTCGAGGAAGTCGTCGATCCAGTCGACCCGCTCGCGGTACCAGGGCAGGTCGGCCTCGGGCAGGCCGATGAACTCGGCCATCACCAGCGCCGGGATCGGGTACGCGAAGTCGGCCACGAAGTCGACCTCGGCGCCGCCGGCGCCCGCCTCGGCCATCCGGTCCAGCAGCGTGTCGGTGACCCGGCTGATCACCGGCTCCAGGGCGCCCAGCCGGCGCGGGGTGAACGTCTTGGCGAACACCGCCCGCATCCGGGTGTGGTCGGGCGGGTTGATGAACATCATCGACGACTCGAAGGTGCGCAGGATCTCGTGCTGTTCCCAGCCGGGCGGGGACTGCTTGAGCCACTCCGGGTCGCGCAGCACCTGGTCGACGACGTCGTACCCGCCGGCGACGGCGCTGACGGTGCTGTGCTCGGGGCGGTTCGGGATCTCGCGGATCGGGCCCAGCTCGTGCAGGGCCGCGTAGAAGGGGTACGGGTTCTGCCGGCCCTGGTCGCTGTACAGGCCGGAGAGCAGCTCTTTGACGTCCACGGTGGTGCTTCCTCCCCAGGAAGTTGGCGACGGGGCGACGGGAGGAACACCCCCGCCGCCCCGCCGGTGTCACAGACCGAGCAGGCGCAGCGGCACCGCGTCGGCCATCGCCTGGTTGCCCAGGTCGTTCGGGTGGATGTGGTCACCCGAGTCGTACGCCGGCAGCAGCCGGCTCGGCTGGGCCGGGTCGCGCAGCACCTTGTCGAAGTCGAGCACCCCGTCGAACTCGTGGCTGCCACGCAGGTACGCGTTGACCGCCTGGCGGGTGGCCTCCTTCTCCGGGGTCCACACCCCCGGGTTGCCGTGCCCCTCGTACGGGGTCAGCGTGGCCACCAGGCTGGTCAGGCCGCGGGCCTTGACCTGCTGGTTGACCTGCCGCAGCGAGGCGATGATCTTCTCGGCGGAGTCGTCCGACATCCAGATGTCGTTGATGCCCAGGTGGGTCACGACGGTCCGCACGCCGGTCTGCGGGAAGACGTCCTCGTTGAGCCGGGCCAGGGCGTTCGGGCCCAGCTCGTAGTAGCCGGGGAAGCCGCCCGCGCCGGGCTCGGTGCCCTCGTGGTTGAGCCGGTTGCCGGCCAGGCTGAGGTTGAGCACGCCCGGGGTACGCACCTCGGGGCGGGCGTCGATCAGCCGGTCGGCGAGCAGGTCGGGCCAGCGCCGGTTGGTGTTGACCGTGCTGCCGTTGCCGTCGGCGATGGAGTCGCCGAGGACGACGACCGAGCCGGGGCTGAGCTTGCGCTGCACGTCCACACCGGACAGGAACATCCAGCAGCAGTCGGGGCGGATGGTGAAGCCCGTCCCGCCGGCGGCACCGGTGAGGTCGGTGGCGCCGATGAACGTGGTCTGCCGCGACTGGCCGTGGAAGGTCACCGGCCCGGTCAGCTCGGGGAAGTACAGCGTGACGACCAGGTCCTCCTGGTCACCGACCGGGAGGTCGACCGGGTCGCTGAGCAGCTCCCCGCCCTTGTTCATGGTGACCGACGCGGAGCCGTTGAAGGTCAGCTCCTTCACGGTCGGCGCGGCCACGTCCGACAGGTCCGTCGGGGTGGACGTGTCCGGCCGGGCGATGGTGGCCCGGCCGACCTTCACGGCCTGCTCGCCGTAGACGTTGCTCAGCCGCACGCGCAGCCGGGGACCGCCCACCGTGGTGTGCACGATCATCCGGATGCTCTGGTTGTTGAGGCCGGTGTTGGTCAGCCCGACCGTGTTGCCCCGGGTCACCGCGGCGGCCCAGCTGCCCGCCCACACGGGTGCGCCGGGGCGCTTCCCGGTGTCCGGGCCGGCGGTGGCCACCACGGCCGGCGCTCCCACGACCAGCGCCGTGGCCGCAGCGGCGATCACCTGCCATCTCTTCGGGGCCGTTATCAAGCGCCACTTGTTCGGAGTCGACATTGAACCTCCATGTTGGCAGCCCAGGGTCGTCCACTGACGACAGCCTCCTGGACGATGGTCCAGAAACCTAGCCGCGCCCCTGACAGGCGTCAATCAACCTGATCGACAAGATCAAATGACGTCGAGCTGCGGCCGCGCACCGATCGGCCCGGTGCCCGGCGCGGCCGGGCGGCCTACGCTCGAAGCTGGCGGCGGTGCGGTCGCCGAAGCGCGCCGCCGTCGCCGCGTCCCGGCCCCTGAGCTGCCGGGACGCTGCTCGCGGCCGGTCGACGCGGGCGCCCCGCCGGGCCGCCGCCGACCGCCGCCGGAAGCTGATGGGGGCTGGCGATGACCGACGGTGCCGACCGACCGACCACCTATGTGCACGAGGCGCTGGAGCTGTTCGCCGGCTTCGGCGACCGGGAGGCCCTGGTGGGCGGCGGACGCCGACTGACCTACCTGGACGTGGCCGCGCAGGTGCGCGGCATGGCCGGCGCGCTGACGCGCGGCGGGGTCCGCCCGGGCGCGGCCGTGCTGGTGATGCTCGGCAACGCGGTCGAGGGGCCGCTGCTGCAGCTCGCCCTGCACCTGCTGGGGTGCCGGACGATGTGGGTCGCCCCGGTCACCTCCCGCCGCGAGGTCGACGACTTCGTCCGGCTGTCCCGGCCGGAGGCGTTCGTCTACGACGCCCGCGACGGCGACGGGCTCGGGGCGCGGATCGCCGCTGACCTGGCCGGCGTGCCCGTGTTCTGCCTCGGCCCCGGCGGCGCGGGCCGCGACCTCACCGCCGCCGTGCCGGGCCCCGACCTCGCCACCGCCGATCTCGACGCGGGTGCCGGGCTGCCCGTCGACGTGCCGGAGCCGGAGTCGTTCCTGCAGACCAGCGGCACCACCGGCACCCCGAAGCTGGTGCACCACCGGGAGAGCTTCTACCGCCAGGTCCTCGCCCTCGCCGCCGGCTTCCGCTCCGGCGGAATCCCGCTGCTGCGGCACCTGTCCCACTCGCCGATGTGGCTGGCCAGCGGCCAGATCACCACCCTGGTCAACCTGTTCAGCGGCGGCGTGCTGTTCCTGCGCGAGCGGTGGGACCCGGCGGCGTTCATCGCCACCGTCGGGCGGGAACGGATCAACTCGACGTTCGTCACCCCGCCGATGCTCTACGAGGTGCTCGACCACCCCGACCTGCCCGGCGCGGACTTCTCCGCCATGTTCATGTTCAACGTGGGCGCCGGGCCCGCCGCGCCCGCCCGCCTGCGCCAGGCGATCGCCCGCTTCGGCCCGGTCCTGCGCATCGTGTACGGGCTCAGCGAGGCCGTCGTGATCACCGCCCAGCCGGGGCTGACCGAGGACCCGGAGCACCCGGAGCGGCTGCGTTCCTGCGGCAGGGCGTACGGGGACGTGGCCGTGGAGATCCGCGACGCCGACGGGGCGGTGCTGCCGGCGGGCGTCGACGGGGAGGTGTGGGTGCGCACGAAGCTCAGCTTCGCCGGCTACCACGGCCAGCCCCAGCTGACCGCCGAGACCCTCGTCGACGGCTGGGTACGCACCCGCGACATCGGCCACCTCGACGACGACGGCTACCTCTACCTCGTCGACCGGCTCGCCGACCGGATCCTCACCCGGCAGCGGAGCTGGCCGATCTACTCCCGGCCCATCGAGGACGTGCTCGCCGGGCACCCGCAGGTGCGCGCCGCCGCCGTGATCGGGGTGCCCGACGAGGTGGCCGGCGAGCTGCCGTACGCGTACGTGGTGGCGGCGCCGGGCGCGACGGTGACGGAGTCGGAGCTGATCGACCTGGTCATCGCCGAGCTGAGCGAGACGTGGGCGCCGGGCGCGGTGGAGTTCGTCGACGCGCTGCCGCTGAACCGGTCGGCCAAGGTCGACAAGCTGGCGCTGCGGGCCCGGTACGCCGCCGGCCGCCCCGCCGACCAGGTCGGCAGCCCCGCGTGACGACCGAGGCCGTCCCCGAGACCGGGGCAGAGGCCGGCGCGACGGCCGGTTCCACGGCCGGCCCGGCGGCCGTGGCGAAGGAAGGCGCCGTGGCGAAGGAAGACGCCGTGGCGAAGGAAGACGCCGTGGACCGGGAGCGGGCCGCCGCGCGGCGGGAACTGGTCACCCTCGTCGCCGCCGACCTGATCTCCAATCTGGGCAGCCGCATCTCCGTCATCGCGATCCCGTGGCTGGTGCTGACCACCACGGGCAGCCCGGCGAAGATGGGCATCGTCGCGGCGGCGGAGTTCCTGCCGTACATGCTGTCGAGTTCCCTGGCCACGCCGTGGGCGGACCGGTTCGGGGTGCGCCGTACGTCCATCGTGGTGGACGCCGCGAGCGCGGCGGCCGTGGCGGTGGTGGCGATGACCCCGTGGCTCGGCTTCGGGGCGCTGGTCGCCCTCGTCGCGGTGGCCGGCGGGCTGCGCGGCATCGGCGACCGGGTCAAGCACGTCATGTTCCGGCCGGCGGCGCAGCGCGCCGGGGTGCAGCTGATCCGGCTCACCTCCGCCTACGACGGCCTGGCCCGGGGCGTCACCCTCTTCGGCGCGGTGATCGGGGGCCTGCTCATCGACTGGGTCGGGGTGACCCGGGCCATCTGGATCGATGCGGGCACCTTCGCGCTCTGCGCGCTGCTGGTCGGGCTGCTGGTGCGCCCGCCGGCCGCCGACGCGCCGGCCGCCCCCCGGGAGAGCTACTTCCGGGCCCTGCGCACCGGGTTCGCCTACCTGCGCACCGACCGGGTGCTGCTCGCCATGCTGCTGGTGGTCTCCGCGCTGAACATGATGGCCGCCGCCAACACGGCCGTGTGGATCCCCGTCTGGGTACGCGACGTGCTC
The DNA here is from genome assembly GCF_020873825.1 of Micromonospora sp. DH13. Taxonomy (NCBI): domain Bacteria; kingdom Bacillati; phylum Actinomycetota; class Actinomycetes; order Micromonosporales; family Micromonosporaceae; genus Micromonospora; species Micromonospora sp. DH13. Next base: position 68,651 of record NZ_JAHWGR010000001.1, on the reverse strand, counting down.
GGCGACCCGGCCGGCTTCGGCCTGGTGCTGGGGGTGTTCGGCGCGGGGGCGCTGCTGGGCAACGTGGTGTTCACGATGGTCGGCCCGAGGCTGCCCCGCACGCTCGTCTTCGCCGTCGGCGCGGCGATGAGCGGCGCGCCCCGGCTGCTGACCATGGCGGTCACCGATCACCTCGTGGTGGTGCTGGTGGTGACGTTCCTGTCCGGCATCGGCATCGCCGCCGTCAACCCGCTGCTGGGGGCGACGCTCTACGAGCGGGTGCCCGACGCGTTGCAGACCCGGGTGCTCGGCATCGCCGGCTCGCTGGCGTTCGTCGGCCTGCCCGTCGGCGCGCTGCTGGGCGGCTGGTCGGTCGCCGTCCTGGGCCTCAAGCCGGCGCTGCTGGTGATGGCGGTGCTGTGCGCGGTGCTGACCGTGGGGCCGCTGCTCGCCGGTCCGCTGCGCGCGGGCCGGTCGCGCCCGGCCCCGGCCGCCCCGCCGGCCGCGCCGCCCGCCGGGTAGGGGACTGCTCGGCATGTCGGGCTGGTGGCGGTGTCCGGCCGCCGGGATACCGCCACCTGCCCGACATGGCTTCCTCGCATGTTCGCCCCGCGTCCGCCCCGCGTTCTCCGGCGGGCCCGCGTCGCGTCGGGTGGTGCGCCTACCGTGGCCGGTCGGGTCGCACCGACTGCCTCCCCGGGCGCGACCGGACCGGCGACCCGCGAGGAGAACCATGCCGTCATCGACCGACAGCCCGGTGGCCACCGCCCGGCTCGGCACCGTGCGCCGGATCGGCGACGCCGCCGGGCACAACGCCTTCACCGATTTGGTCCGTCATCGGGGCCGGTGGCTGTGCGCGTACCGGGAGGGCGCCGGGCACCTCTCCACCGACGGCGCGATCCGGGTGCTCGCCTCCGCCGACGGGCGGGACTGGTCCCCGGTCGCCCGGCTGGAGCGGGCGGCCACCGACCTGCGCGATCCCCGGTTCGTGACCCGGCCCGACGGCCGGCTGCAACTGCTCGCCGCGGCGGTCACCACGGCGGAGGACGGCGCAGCCACCACGGTGGGAGACGACGCGGCCACCACCGCGGAGGACGGCGCGGCCACCGGCGACACGACGGGGCAAGCGGCCGGGCGCGGCGCGGCGCCGGCGAAGGCCTTCCGCACGCTGACCTGGCTGTCGGCCGACGGGCAGCGCTGGGGCGAGCCGATGCCGGTCGGCGAGCGCGACATCTGGGTGTGGCAGGCGGCCTGGCACGGCGGGGCCATGTACGGCATCGGGTACGCCACCCGGGAGCCCCGGTTCGTCCGCCTCTACCGCAGCGGCGACGGGCTCGACCTGCAGCCGGTCGTCGACACCCTCTTCCTCGGCGGCTACCCCAACGAGTCCGGGCTGGTCTTCGGCCCCGACGGCACCGCCACCTGCCTGCTGCGCCGCGACCGGGAGGCGGCCACCGCCCAGCTCGGGCGGGCCCGCCCGCCGTACCGGCACTGGGCGTGGACCGACCTCGGGGTGCGGGTGGGCGGGCCGGCCCTGCTCGGGCTGCCCGACGGCCGCCTCGTCGCCGGGGTACGCCTGCTCGACGGCGGCCCGCGCACCGCCGTCTGCGCCGTCGATCCGCACCGGGGCGTCCTGACCGAGCTGGTGGCGCTGCCCTCCGGCGGCGACTGCGGCTACCCGGGGCTGGACTGGCACGACGGGGTGCTGCGGGTCAGCTACTACTCCTCCCACGAGGAGCGGACCTGCGTGTACCTGGCCGAGGTGACGCTCGACGGGTAGGGGTGTCGACGCGGCGGGCGGGTCGGCTACCGTGCCGATCATGCCGGCGAGCCGCACCGAAGCCACCGACCCGTACTGCCTGCGCGCGGGCGAGAGCGCGCGGCTGCTCGCCGGGCACCCGTGGCGGCGGTTCGTGGTGCTCGGCGACAGCGTCGCCGAGGGGCTGTGCGAGCCCGTCGACGGGTACCCGGAGGTGCAGTGGGCCGACCGGATCGCCGCCGAGCTGGATGCGGCCCGCCCCGGGCTGGCGTACCTCAATCTGGGGTTGCGGGGGCTGCGGGCGCACGAGGTCCGCGCCACCCAGCTCGCCCCGGCGGTGGAGTTCGGCCCGGACCTGGCGCTGGTGGTGTGCGGCGGCAACGACGCGTTCCGCTCCGCCTACGACGCGGACGCCGTCGACGCGGAGCTGGCCGCCATGGTCGCCGGGTTGCAGGAGGCGGGGGCGGACGTGGTGACGGTGGGCATGTTCGACGTGTCGCACAGCCCGGCGGTGCCGGCGCGGCTGCGGGAGAGCCTGGGCGAGCGGATGCGCCGGCTGGCGACGCACACCCGGGCCCTGGGCGAGCGGCTCGGCACCCTGCACGTGCACCTGACCGACCACCCGGCGGTGGCCGACCCGACGCTGTACAGCGGCGACGGGCGGCACGGCAGCGCCCGCAGCGACGCCATCGCCGCCGCCGAGACGGTCCGCCGCCTGGGTGCGCACCTGGCCGCGTCCGGCCCGCGCTGACGCCGGACGCGGCACGCACGCCGGGTCAGGTCAGCGCGGCCACGGCCGCCACCAGGCCCGCCAGGAGGACGCCGAGCAGCGCCACCGCCGCCGGACCGCGCCGGTCGGCGGGGAGCCAGGGGAACAGCCGGGACAGCCGGCCGAGCAGGGCCAGCGGCGGAGCGGCCCGCCACACGTCGCGCTCGACCGTGCGGCCGGCGAAGGCGGTGACCCCGGGCAGGTGCCCGACGGCGCGCAGCAGCGGGCCGGCCATGCGGCGGCTGTGGGGCCGGGGCGGTGTGCGGCCGGCGACGACCGCCGCGAGCGCCGAACGCAGGCTGCGCTCGTCGTTGGCCCAGTGGGTGCGGTGGCGCACGACGCCGCCGGGGTCGATCAGGTACGCGGAGTTCGGCTTCGGGCTCATCGCCCGGTGCAGCCGCCCGTCGACGTCGTCGACGGCGACCTCGAACGGCACGCCGTGCCGGTCGCGCAGTTCCTCGGCGTGCGCCCGCTTCTCCCCGGCCGTGCGCGGCTGCCCGAACACGTCCCCGGGGTGGGCCTCGCGGGTGTTGACGAGCACGAACCGGACGCGGTCGGCGTACTCGTCGTACAGCCGGCGCAGCACCGGACCGGCGCTCTCGGTCACCGGGCAGGTGCGGGAGCCGAAGACCAGCAGCACGGGCCGGGGGCCGAGGTCGCCGCTGCGGAACCGGCCGCCGTCCAGGGTGGGCAGGTCGAAGGCGGGCACCGGGTCCCCGGCACCGGGGGCGTCGCGACCGAAGGTCAGGTCGTCCACCAGGAGCCGGACGGTGAACCGGTCGAACCGGTAGGCGGCGCCGGCGTCGGGGCGGGTGGGGGCGGTGGCGCGCGGGAGGTGGGGCATGGGGGTTCCTTCCGAAGGGGCGAGACAGTTGACTGTTCGGTCAAGTACGGGCGCGCGCGAAGCCCGCCGTCGCGGGGACGGCGGGTCAGCCGGCGGGACGCAGCAGCAGGCGCACGCCCTCGGCGGCGGTGGCGACGTGCGCCGGCTGGTCGTGCACCTTCGCCAGCAGCGCCATGCCCTGCAGGTAGGCCAGCACCCGGCGCGCCGCGACGCCCGGGTCGACGGCCCGGTCGAGCTGGCCGCGAGCGCGGGCCTCACGGATGGCGTCGGCGAAGTAGCCGGCCCACTCGTCGAGGATGGCCGCCGCCCGCTCGCGGCCCGGCCCGGGTTGCGCCGCCAGCTCGAGGGTCAACCCGCCCAGGGGGCAGCCCGGGGTGGCCCCCATCCGCTCGCGCGCCAACTCCAGGTTGCGGGCGAAGCCGCGCACGAACAGGTCGATCCGCTCCAGCGGCCCGACCTCCGCCTGGAACGCCTCGTCGAGCAGCGCCCGCATCAGCGCCCAGTTGGCCTCCAGCACCGCCAGGCCGAGGGCCTCCTTGGAGGGGAAGAAGTGGTAGAGGCTGCCCCGGTGCACCCCGGCGGCCGTGCAGATGTCGTCGATGCTCACCTCGGCCAGGGAGGCCCCGTGCACCAGGTCACGGGCGACCCTGACCAGCCTGTCACGCGTGTCCCGCGCCATGCCGCACCCACTTTCTTGACCGTACGGTCAACAGCGTAGGCGGCTCTTGACCGCACGGTCAAGAATCGCGGCGACGGTCGGGGCGGCTGCCGTCGCGGCAACCGCCCCGCCGCGGTCAGTCGGTGAGCAGGATGCCGGTGAGCAGGACCCCGCGCGCGAGGTTGAGCACGCTGTCGCAGCCGGGGAAGCCAACCCGGGCCAGGCCGCCCGAGCCGGTGCGGCCGAACAGGTAGGGCGCGAGGCTGTACGGGACGTCGGCGGTGACCGTCTCCCCCGTCTCCATCCGCACGAAGTCCATCGCCACCCGGTCGGCCGGCATGTACTCCTGGAGGATGTAGCCGCCCTCGTCGAGGGCGGCGCGCAGCCCCTCCTCCCACTGCTGCGGGTCGGTCTCGCGGCCCAGCAGCACGCCGATGCCGGCGGAGCCGTCGGCGGGCTTGGCGACCAGGTCGTGCTGGTCGGCCAGCGCCCGGGGCAGCTCGGCGGCGGTGAGGGCGGTGGTGCGGGGGACGTACCGGCGCACGAGCGCCTGGTCGGCCTCGGGCAGGGTGTCGAGATCCTCCCACAGCCAGGCGAAGTTGATCTTGTTGCCGAGCAGCCAGGCGGCGGAGCTGACGAACATCGGCAGGGTGCCGGCGGCGAGGGCACCGGCGACCGCGTCCAGGCCCGCACTGGCGTGCACCCGGTTGGGCACGAAGAGCCGGAACAGCGCGTCCACCGGGGCGCCGTCGACGACGAGCCGCTTGTCCTCGTCCAGGGTCGCCAGCTTGAGCTGGGCGATGACCAGGTCGATGCCGAAGTGGCGGGCCCGGTCGGCCAGCGGGGACAGGATCCGGATGAAGTCGTCCGGCGTCTCCAGGCCCGGGTAGTCGGCGTCGAAGTCCAGCAGCAGCGCCACCCGGGCCCCGTCGGCCAGCCCCAGCTCGTCGCGGATCGCCACGAACCGCTGGTCCAGCAGGGACGGGGCGGGCCGCACCGCCAGCCCGTCGAGGATGCCCCGCTCGGCGTAGAGCTTCGCGTACCGGTAGACGACCGTGTCGGCGTCGAAGCCGCCGCCGAGGCTGCTGTCGATGTTGTACTCGACGAACTTCGGCACCCCGCCGGAGATCAGCACGTCCGGCCGGTACGCGGCCAGCAGCGCCTCCGACAGCACCTCGTCGGTGTCGAGCAGCTTCGTCTCCTCCGCCGGCACCCCGAGCAGCCGGGTCAGCTCCCCGGCGGTGCGGGCCCGCCGCTGGCACGACTCCAGGATGAGCTGGGCGAGCCGGTCGCACACCTCGTTCAGCTCGCGGAACGCGTCCGCCGGCATCACCGGGGGCCGGGCCAGCCGCCACGTCTGGTTGTACGTCGCGCAGCCGTAGAAGATCTCCTTCCACGCGCCCGCCCCGGCGGCCACCATCGCCGCGCGGGTCGACTCCGGCAGGTCGTTCCACGCCTGGTCCAGCGGCGGCCACGGGTAGTTGGGGTCGATCATCACTCGTCCTTCATGGTGAGTTGGATGGCGGCGGTGAGCTGCTCGCGGCCGGGCTGCACGGCCCGGTCCAGCGCCGGGGCGAACGGCAGCACCGCGCCGTCGGGGCGGGTGACCCGCCGGGGCGGCGCGAGCAGCCGCACCCGTTCCACCACGGTCGCGATGATCTCCCCGGCGATGCCGCAGGACCGGTTGGAGTCGTCGACCACGACCAGCCGCCCGGTGCGGGCCACGGACGCGGTCAGCCCGTCCCAGTCGAACGGGTAGAGCGTGCGCGGGTCGAAGACCTCCACCGACACCTGGTCGGCCAGCTCCTCGGCCACGGCGAGCGCGTCGTGCACCAGGTGCCCGACGGCGACCACCGTCACGTCGTCGCCGGCCCGGTGCACCCGCCCCCGACCGATCGGCACCGGGGCCAGGGCGGCGAAGTCCACGTCGGCGCGCACGTCCATCGCCCCGGCCGGCGCGAACACCACCACCGGGTCGACGTGCCGGATCGCCGAGACCAGCAGCCCGTACGCGTCGGCCGGGGTGGCCGGGACCACGGTGGTCACCCCGACGTGGGCGAACAGGCTGTACGGATGGTCGGAGTGCTGCCCCGCCCACCCCGTGCGCGAGCCGGAGCCCGGCACCAGGTAGGTGACCGGCACCTCGGCCTGCCCGCCCGTCATCAGCGGGAACTTGTGCGCGTGGTTGACGATCTGCTCGAAGACCAGGAACAGCAGGGACGGGATCTGGAACTCCACCACCGGGCGCAACCCGGCCAGGGCCGCGCCGGTGGCGAAGCTGGTGAACGCCTGCTCCGACAGCGGGGTGTCCACCACCCGGTCCGGCCCGAACCGCTTCAGCAGCCCGGCGGTGACGTTCGAGGCGGCCACCCGGATGTCCTCGCCGAGCAGGAACACCGACTCGTCGCGGGCCATCTCGTCGGCCAGGGCCCGGGTGAGGGCTTTGCGGTACGACAGCCGTGGCATCAGCCACCTCCCGTCCGGGCGACCAGCCCGCTGGCGTACAGGTGCGCCAGCGCGCCGGCCGGGTCGGGCTCGGGGCTGGCCAGGGCGAACTCCAGGGCCGCGTCGAGGGTCGCCTCGACGTCGGCGTCGACGGCGGCCCGGTCCACCTCGGACAGCCGGGCGCCCTGGATGTCGACCGGGTCGCGGGACCGGCCGGCGGCCACCTCCTGCGGCGCGCGGTAGTCGAGGCGTACCGCGTGCTCGAAGGTGTGGTGGGCGTCGAACCGGTAGGTGCGGGCCTCGATCAGCTCCGGCCCGCCCCCGGCGCGCATCCGGGCGACGGCGGCGGCCGTGGCGTCGCGTACCGCCTCGGGGTCCTGGCCGTCGACGACGGCCGCCGGCATGCCGAACGCCTCGGCGCGGCCGGGGATCGTGCCGGCCACCGCGCCCTCGACGGGCATGGTGGTGGCGTAGCCGTTGTTCTCGCAGACGAACAGCACCGGCACCCGCCACAGCGCGGCCAGGTTGAACGCCTCCAGCAGCATGCCCTCGTTGACCGCGCCGTCGCCGAAGAAGGTGGCCCCGACGAGGTCGTCGCCGCGCCGCCGACGCGCCCACACCGCTCCGGTGAGGATCGCGCCGGCGGCACCGACGATGGCGTTCGCGCCGAGCACCCCGACGGCGAGGTCGGCGGCGTGCATGGAGCCGCCGCGGCCCCGGTTGAGCCCGGTCTCGCGGCCCAGCAGCTCGGCGAGCATGCGGGCCGGGTCGGCCCCCTTGGCGAGCACGTGGCCGTGCCCGCGGTGGGTGCCGGTGACCAGGTCGTCGTCGCGCAGCGCCGCGCAGACCCCGGCGGCGATCCCCTCCTGACCGAGGTACGGGTGGATGCCGCCGACGATCGCCCCGGCGCGGACCAGGTCGACGGCCCGCTCCTCGAACCGGCGGATCAGCCGCACCGTGCGGTACAGCCGGACGGGATCGTCGCGGGTCACGCCGGGCGACCCTCCTTGATCGCGGCGAGGATGTCGTCCCAGAGCTGCGCGCGGGCGGTGAGCGCCAGGTTGACCGTGTCGGCGCACTCCTGCCACTTGGTGTCGTCGTCGCCGCACAGGTCGGCGAGCATCTGCATGGCCATCGGGGTGTGCTGCTCCCCGTCGACCTCGATGTGCCGCTCCAGGTAGTCGACGAACGTGTGCAGCTTCTGGCTGCGCTCGTTGACTGCGACGACCTGGGTGAACATGTCGGGGATCAGGTCCTCGCGGCCGAACGCGAACGCCGCCGCCTGGCAGTGCACCGGCGTCGACTCGATGATCTTCCAGGTGGTGGCGGCGAACGCCGCCGACGGGCCGGGCACGCCGGCCTTCACCAGCGCCTCGGTCACCGGCGTGCCGGCGCGCAGCAGGTCGACCAGCGCGTCCACGGCGCCGGTGTCGGCCCCCGCCTCGGCCATGCCCCGCACGTACAGCTCGAAGTGGCTGATGTAGCCCTCGCCGAGCTCGTCGCTCTCCTCCACCATCACGATGTCGTTGATCAGCCGCCGGCTGCCGGTCGGGCCGGTGGGGATCCACGGCACGTCCACGCAGGTGAGCTGCCGCTGCAGCGACTTCAGCAGGGACATGAAGTCCCAGACCGCGAAGACGTGGTGCTCCATGAAGGTCACCAGCGCCTCGTGGGTGTCCAGGTTGGCGTAGAGGGGGTGCTTGACCACCACGTCGCGGCGGTCGGTCACCGCCTGCTCCAACCGCTCGATGCCCGGGTGCGTCTTACCCCAGTCGTACCGTGACATTGTCAGCCTCCCTGCTGGGCGCGGTCGCGCCAGATGACCGGGCAGAAGTCGGGGTCCGCGTAGTCCGGCCGCCCGTCGTGGGTGCGGCGGACCAGCACGTCGTGGTTGTACGCGGCGAGGGTGCCGTCGGAGAGCGGGAACTCCCGGTAGGCGTTCGCGCCGTCCTGCAGGTGCAGCGAGATCGCCCGGCGTGGGCGACCGCTGACGTTCGCGCCGCTGCCGTGGTAGGTGCGGCAGTGGTGGAAACTCACGTGTCCCTTGGGGATCACCATGGGGATCTTGCGGATCTGGGCGCCGTTGTGCGCGGCGTTGCGGGCCAGCATCTCCTCGAGCTGGTCGCGGTCGCGCTCGGCGAAGTGCCGCACGACGGTGTCGTCGGCCCCGATCTCCTTCCACCGGTGCGACCCGTCGACCATGGTGATCGTGCCCATCTCCTCGCCACAGTCGTGGAACGGGATGAACGCGGTGAGCATGTCCTCCGACGACGAGGACGACCAGTAGTGCTTGTCGAAGTGCCAGGGCACGATGTTCGACGGCTCGCCGTCGATCGGCGGCTTGTAGATCAGCGTGGACTGGAACACCCGGATCTCGGCGGCCCGCGCGAGCCGGGCGGCGACCGCCCCGAGCAGCGGCTTGCGCAGGATCGCGGCGATCCCGTCGTGCTCGTAGTGGACGTAGTCGTTGTGCCGCTGCACCGGGCCCTTCGACGGGTCCCAGTAGGCGAGCTTCGGCGGGCGCACCGGCAGGGTGCGGTCCCGCTCGCCGTCGTAGTACCGGTCGGTGGCCGCCACGAGGGCGTCCACCTCCTCGTCGGTGAACAGCTTCTTCGACAGGTACCAGCCGTGCTCGGCGTAGTGCCGCACGTCCTCGTCGGACGGCAGCAGCGCCTCCTCCTGCGCGGTCAGCGCCGGGTGGATCTGTGTGGTGGTCATGCCCCAACCCCTTGTGCCGTGCCGGCCGCGACGGCGGGGGTCGCCCCCGCCGCGGCCAGCTCCCGTTCCTTGGCCTCGTAGAGGGCCTTGATGTTGCCGCTGCCGAAAGTCAGCGCCCCGCGTCGCTCGATGAGTTCGAGGAAGAGGGTGCGCCGCACGTGCATCGACTCGGTGAAGATCTGCAACAGCTGGCCGCCGTGGTCGCGGTCGACCAGGATGCTCAGCTCGCGCAGCCGGTCCAGCGGCGCGTCGACCGGGCCGACCCGCCGTTCCAGGTCGTCGTAGTAGGCCCCGGGGGTGCCGGCGAACCGGACGCCCCGGGAACGCAGCGCACCGACGGCGGTGACGATGTCGTCGGTGCGCAGCCCCAGGTGCTGCACGCCGGCACCGGCGTGCTCGGTGAGGAACGCGTCGATCTGCCCCGGCCGGTGGCTGCGGTCCGGCTCCAGCAGCACCAGGGTGACCTGCCCCGACGGGCTCTGCACCACGGTGGAGTTCATCGCCTGCCCGGCGACCTCCACGTGTTCGGTGAAGATCTGCGCGAAGCCGAAGACCCGCTCGTAGTGGGCGACGGTCGCGTCGAGCTGCCCCGGCGGCACGCAGATCGCCAGGTGGTCGATCTCCGCGAGCAGGCCGTCGTCGCCGGCCAGCTCGGTGGGCTCGGTGGTCTCGAACGCGCCGGGCAGGAACTCGCGCCGGTCGCCCCGGCGCTCCACCAGCCGGTGCAGCACGTCGCCGAAGCCGGCCACCTCGGCGGTGACGACCTCGGCGTCCGCGCCGGTGAAGGTGGCCGGCGGCGTCACCGGCGTCGCCCCCCGGCCCACCAGCTCCGCGTACGCCCCGGCGGCGTCGTCGACCTCCAGCGCCACCACGGCGATGCCGTCGCCGTGCCGCTGCACGTACGCCGACGCCCGGTGCCCGGCGGTCAGCCCGGAGGTGAGCACCATCCGGATGTCGGCCTGGCGCAGCAGCAGCGACCGCTGCCCCGCCAACCCGGTCTCGGGGCCGCCCTGCCCGGCCAGACGGAACCCGACGGCGGTGCCGAAGTAGAAGGCGGCCTGCCGGGCGTCCCCCACGAAGAGTTCGATGTGATCTATAGAACGGATGTCCATTTACCAGCCCTTCCCCATGTCCCCCCGTGACTGCCGTCCGGGCTCCCCCGCCCGGGGTGTTACGCGAGATCACCTCCCGGCGCGGCGGCGCGCGCACCCGCACCGGCGGTGCGCCGCAGCAGCAGGCTCACGTTCTGCCCCCCGAAGCCGAACGAGTTGGTCAGCGCGTGTTCCACGTCGGCCCGCCTGGCCTCTTTGCGGATGTGGTCCGCCGGGCAGGCCGGGTCCGGGTCGTCGAGGTTCCAGGTCGGCGGCAGCAGCCCCCGGCCCAGCGCCAGCGCGGTGGCGGCGGCCTCCAGCACCCCGGACGCGCCGAGCAGGTGACCGGTGAGCGCCTTGGTGGAGCTGACCGGCACCCGGCCCTCGCCGAACACGTCGGTCAGGGCGGTGATCTCGGCGATGTCGCCGAGCTTGGTGCCGGTGCCGTGGGCGTTGACGTAGCCGACGTCGCCGGCCGTCACCGCGCCGCCGGCCAGGGCCCGGCGCATGCACTCGGCCGCTCCCGCCCCGTCGGGCCGGGGCGCGGTGGGGTGGTGGGCGTCGGTGTTCGCCCCGTATCCGGCGACCTCGGCGTAGCCGGCCACGCCCCGGGCGGCGGCGTGCTCGGCGCGTTCCAGCACCAGCAGCGCCGCGCCCTCGGCGAGGACGAACCCGTTGCGGCGGGCGTCGAACGGCCGGCTCGCCTCGGCCGGGTCGGCCCAGCCCCGGGCGAGGGCCCGGGCGTTGCCGAAGGTGTCGGCGAAGGTGGGGAACAGCGGGGCCTCGCTGGCCCCGCAGACCACCACGTCGGCCTCCCCGGCCCGGATCAGCCGGACCGCGTCGGCGACGGCCTGCGCGCCGGAGGCGCACGCCGTGCCGACCGACGAGCTGTAGCCGCGGATGCCGTGGGCGATGGCGATACGCGCCGCCGGCATGTTCGGCAGGATCCCGGTGAGCAGGTACGGGCTGACCGCCGCCCGGCCCCGCTCGGCCCGCGCCAGCACCTGCCGCTCCAGGGTGGCCATCCCGCCGACGCCGCCGACGATCACGCCGATCCGGGCGGGGTCGACGTCGCGGCCCACCTCGATGCCGGCGTCGGCGAGCGCGTCGGCCGCGGCGAGCAGGGCGAGCACGACGATCCGGTCCAGCACCCGGGTCTCCGGGCCGGACGCGACCGTACGCGGGTCGATGTCCGGCAGCAGCCCGGCGGCCTCCAGCGACCCGTGGGCCGGGTGGTCCTGCGGCGGGCGGACCAGCCCGGACCGGCCGGCGAGCAGGGCGTCGAGGGTCTCCCCCGCCCCCCGCCCGGCCGGGGTCAGCAGGCCCATCCCGGTGATGAGGGCGGTCACGACGACGACTCGGTCAGGTAGCGCTCGCGCAGCACCACCTTGCGGACCTTGCCGGTGACGGTGACCGGGATGTCCTCGGAGCGCACCGGCACCACCCGGCGCAGGGTCGCCCCGACGTCCGCGCCGAGCGCGGCGCGCACCGCCTCGGTGCGGTCGACGCCCGGGTCGGCCCCGGCCGCCAGCTCCAGCAGCACGTCGGTGACGACGCGGTCGTCCTCCTTGACGATCACCACCGTGCAGTCGGTGACGTCGGGACAGGCGGCGAGGACCCGCTCCTCGGACAGGGCGGTGAAGAACCGCCGGCCGTCGCCGACCTCGACGGAGTCGACGGCCCGGTCCAGGTGGTAGTAGCGCCCGTCGGCGTCGGCGTAGACCAGGTCGCCGGTGAGATACCAGCCGCGCAGCCGGAACCGGTAGGTGGTGACCGAGTCGTTCCAGTAGCCGCGGAACAGCGACGGCGAGTCGATGCCGAGGAAGCCGACCTGCCCCGGGGGCAGCTCGTTGCCGTCGGCGTCGAGCACGGCGACCTTCGTGAACTGGTACGGGCGGCCCACGCAGCGGCCGTACCGGTCGGTGTCGGCGGTGTGGGTGATGTGGAACATCGAGTGGCCCATCTCGCTGGAGCCCAGCCCGTCGATGAACACGGACCCGGGCACCCGCACCACGCCCTGGCGGGTCACGGTGTCCCGCGAGCCGACCGCGACGAGCCGGCGCACGTGCGGCTCGTGCGAGCAGTCGCCGGTGTTGAACCACAGCCGCACCGAGTCCAGGTCGTACGCGGACAGGTCGAAGCGGGCCAGCTCCGCCCAGGTGACGGAGAACCCGAACACGCCGTCGGGCCGCCAGCGCTGGATCGCGTCGAGGACCCGCTCGCCGCCCTGGTCGGACAGCAGGAACATCTCGGCCCGGTTGCCCAGCGCCTGGTTGACCATGAGCACGGTCGCGGTGTGCGGGGCGGGCAGCGCGTTGAGGATGCGGCGGGTGCCCTGCGCCTGCGGCATGGATAGCAGGTGCCGGGTGGCGGCGAACAGGCTCGCGTGCGAGTGCAGCACCGCCTTCGGCACGCCGGTGGTGCCGGAGGTGTGGGTGATGACGATCGGGTCGTCGGGGTGGTGCCGGTAGTGGGCCCCGGCGGCGGCCGGGTCGCCCGTGCCGGCGTCGGCGGGCGTGCCGAGCAGCGGCGCGCCGAGGTCGTGCCCGGCCAGCAGCTCGGTGTGCGCGGCGTCGGCGAGCACGCCCGCGCCGCGCAGCCGGCGGATGTACTCGGCGGCGATCTCCGGGCGCAGCCTGCCGTTCATCAGCGCGGGGATCGCGCCGAGGCGGGTCAGCGCCAGGAAGCTGAGCACCATGTCGGCGGCGGCGGTGGCCCAGACGGCGACGGGGTCGCGGGGCTTGACGCCCCGGGCGCGCAACCAGGCGGCGCGGGCGGCGACCCGCTCGTCGAGCTGGCCGAGCGTCAGCGGGCGCTCGGCGGGGTGCCCGTCGACCTCCGTGTCGAAGGTCAGGCCGGGGCCGTCCGGGTCGGCGCCGTGCGCCAGCACCCGGGCCAGCACGTTGCCGGCGCCCAGCTCGGTGTCGGCGGCCAGCAGGCCGCGCAGTCCCTTGGTCCTCATGGTGTGACTCCTCCCCCCAGCAGCACCGCGACGGCGGCGGTCCCGGGCGGGTCGCCCGGCACTGCGGCCTCGACGCCCGCACCGGCGTCGTCGGGTGCCTGTTCGATCAGGATCAGTAGTGCCTCGTCGGCGTCGCCGTCGCTCAGCAGCAGTTCCGCCTCGGCCGTTCCCTCGGCCAGCGGGTCCCCGGTCGGCGCGAGGCAGACCACCGGCCCGCCCAGCCCCCAGCGCGCGGCGACGTGCCCGGCCACGCTGTTGGGCACCGACTGGAAGAAGAACAGCGGGCCCGGTCGCCCCCCGGCGGCGACCGTGGCGTGCACGTGGTCGGCGCTGGCCCGGTCCCCGGCGGCGCTGACCAGCACCACCGCGGTCCGCCCGCCGGCCGGTTCCGGGGCCGGTCGCTCGCCGTGGCGTCGGGTGAGGCACCGGTCGGCGACGGCCGCGACGACCGGGCTGAACCGCGAGTGCACGAACCCGGGCAGGGTCGGTGGGGCGGCGTCGCCCGGCTCCGGCCAGCGCGCCTGCGCGAGCACCCGCAGCCGGCCGTCCGTCGCCGTCGGCAGCTCCCTGGTGCCGGTCACGCCGCACCGACCAGCAGGGCGGTGTTGGCGCCGCCGAACGCGGCGTTGAGGCTCACCGCGTAACCGGTGGCGGCCGGGCGGGGCGCGTCGCGGATGACGTCGAGCGGGCACGCCTCGTCGGGGCCGAGCCAGCCGGCGTTGACCGGCAGCTTCCCGTGCCGTACGGCCAGCACGGTCACCACCAGCTCCAGCAGCCCGGACGCCTCCAACGCGTGCCCGTGCAGCGCCTTGGTCGAGCTGACCGGCACCCGGTGCGCGTGCTCGCCCCAGGCCAGCCGCAGCGCCGCCGCCTCGGCGGCGTCGCTGTAGCCGGTGCCGGTGGCGTTGGCGTTGACGTACCCGATGTCCTCGGGGCGCAGGCCGGCGCGGCGCAGGGCCGCGCCGAGCGCGCGGGCCAGGCCGCGCCCCTGCGGGTCGGGCTGGCAGGGGTGGTAGGCGTCGCCGGCCCGGCCCCAGCCGAGCACCGAGGCCAGCGTCGGCGCGTCCCGCCGGGCCGCCGCGGCGGCGGACTCCAGCACCACGGCGGCCACGCCGTCGCCGAGCAGCAGCCCACGCCGCCCGGCGCTGAACGGGCGGACCGCGCCGTCGGTGGCGAGGGCCCGGCCGGCGTCGAAGAGCGCGTACTGGTCGGGTTCGACCAGGTACCCGGCGGCGACGACGATCCGGTCGACGTCGCCGCGGCCGATCAGCGCGGCGGCGTCGGCGACCGCGGTGGACGCCGACACGCAGGCGCTGGTGTAGACCCGGGGCGCACCGGCCAGCCCGCACCGGCGGGCCAGCTCCCCGGCCAGCGCCGGCACGCCCGTCCCGCCGTGGGCGGCGAGCAGCAGCGGCGCGACGGCCCGGCCGGCGGTGTCGAGCCCGGCGGCGGCGCACGCGGTATGCACCGCCTCGGTCAGTTCGTCGGCCAGCGGGCCGGCGTCCGCCAGGGTGGCCGCCACGCCGACCCGCCGGGCGCTGGTGTCGAAGCGGCCGACGGGCCGGAACGCGGGGGTGCCGGCGAGCACCCCGGCGAGCTGGGCGTCGGCGCCCCTGCCGAGGGCGCTGAGCGCGTGGACACCGGTGATCCGTACGGGGGCCCGCTCAGCCATCTGCGGGGGCGGTCAGGCAGGTGTGGAACACCGCCAGGGCGTCGTCGACCGTCCGGATGCCGGCGAGCTGGTCGTCGGTGAGGTCGAGCCGGCGGTCGTAGCGCTGTTCGACGAGGTGGACCAGCCAGGCGAGCTCCATCGAGCCCACCCGGTCGGACACCTGGTCGACGGGCTTCGCGGTCATCTCGGCGAGCATGGTCAGCAGGTCAGCTCGCCCCAGGTCGGGCTGACCGGCCATCAGGAGTTGCCGTCGGCCGTCGCGGCGACCCGGTCGGCGACCATCGTGGTGAACTCGCCGACCGTCATCAGCGCCAGCTTCTCCGACTCGTCGTCGGCGAACTTCAGGCCGTAGCGGTCCTCGACGCGGACGGCCAGGTCCGCCAGGGCCAGCGACTCCAGGTCGACGCCGGCCGGGCCGAGGGTGGTGTCGTCGTCGATGCCGTCGACGTCGTAGTTCATGTCGTCGAGCTGGGAGATGACGAAGGCACGGACCTCGTCGCGCATGGTTAACCTCTTTCCGTGAGCCAGTCAGCGGTGCCCGGTCGGGACACCGTGTACGTGTTCCTCGGCCGTACCGACGGCGATCGGCCGGCGGCGGCCCGGCGGCTGCTGCGGCGCGCGGGTGGCACGCTGCTCGGCCGGGCGGAGGCGGAGATCCGGGTGCGACGCGACGCGGCCGGGCGGCCGCTCGTCGACGCCGGTGACGCGGTGGAGCTGCCGGTGAGCGTCAGCCACACCGGCGGGGTCGTGGTGGCGGCGGCCCGCCGCGGCGGCGGGGTCGGCGTCGACGTCGAGCGCCGCCGGGAGCTGCCCGCGCTGGCGCTGGCCCGCCGCTGGTACGCCCCGCAGGAGGCGGCCTGGCTGCGCGGACGCCCGCCCGGGCAGCGCGTCGAGGCGTTCCTGCTGCTGTGGACGGCGAAGGAGGCGGTCGGCAAGGCGCTCGGGCGCGGCCTGCGCGACGGCGGCCTGCGCCGGCCGATGCCGGTCCCCGGCGGCCCGGGTGAGCTGCTGCGCCCCGTCCCGGGGGCCGGCGGGCTGCGGGTCGGCCACCCCCGGCTGCCCGCAGGCGGCGGCAGCGGCCGGGCCGGCGACGGGCCGGTCCCGGCCGGTGACCTGGTGCTGGCCGGTGACCTGGTGCTGGCCCTGGCGGTCGACGGGCCGGCGGACGGCGTCGAGCTGGTGATCGACTGATCGATCAGTCAGGTCGGCGGGCACCGCGACGGGCCGCCGGAGCGGACCGGTCACGGCGTGGCCGCCCGCAGCGCCTCGGTCGACCGGACCAGCTTGCCGGTGGTGGTCCGGGGCAGCCGGTCGAGCAGGTGCAGGACGCGGGGCCGCTTGTAGGCGGCGAGCCGCTCGGCGAGCAGCTTCTCCAGCACCTCCTCCGACAGCGGCCCGTCCGGCTGCACGTACGCGGTGATGTCGCCGTCGTGCACGACCACGGCGGCGGCGACGCCGGGCAGCCCGGCGAGGGTGGCCTCGACCTCGGTGAGGTCGACCTTCAGCCCGCCGACGGAGACCTGCGAGTCGAGCCGGCCGCGCACGGTGACCAGGCCGGTGCCGGGGTCGACGGTGCCGGCGTCGCGGGTGTGCAGCCAGCCGTCGGCCCAGCGGTCCGGGTCGGACAGCCCGACGTACGGCGAGTCCGGGCAGCTCACCCACAGCTCGCCGGTGGTCGACTCGCGGACGGTGATCCCGGGGGCGGGGGCGATCGAGGGCCGGTGCCAGCCGTGCAGGTCGGTGCCGATGACGCCGACCTCGGTCATCCCGTACATGTTGCCCAGCGGCACGCCGAAGCGGTCGACGAACGCATTGACGACGGCCGGCGGGACCAGCTCGCCGCCGGTGGTCATCCGCTTGAACTGCGGCAGCGGGCCGGTCGGCCGGGTGGAGGCGAGCAGTCCGATGTGGAACGGCACGCCGAGCACGGTGGCGGGGGTGTCGTCGGCGGCGATGGCGGCCAGCACCGCGTCGCCGCTGAGCCGGTCCGGCGGCACCAGCGTCACGTGGGCGTGCAGGCCGTAGAGCAGCCCGCCGACGAGACCGAGCACGTGCACCATGGACGGCAGCAGGATGATCCGCTCGCCGGGCAGGGCCACGCCGTCGATGCGCGTGTAGCGGCGCACCTCGGCGACGAGGGACGCGGCGCTGCGACCGATCACCTTGGACGGTCCGGTGGAGCCGGAGCTGAGCTGGATCACCGCGTGCGGGCTGCCGGCGGGCCGGTCCGAGTAGGCGGTGACGCCCTCGGTGACGTCGACGAAGATCTTCAGCGCGGCGCCGCCGCTGCGCACCGGGGCGACGACGACCTGCGGGGTGAGCCGCGCGAGCGCGCCCTGCACCTCGTGGTCGGTGAGCCGGTGGTCGAGCAGGATCGCCTGGGCCCCGGTGCGCCAGGTGGCGAGGAGGTTCACCACGTACGCCAGCGACGGCGGCAGGCGCAGCGCGGCGGCGCCCCCGGGACGCAGTCCGGCGCCGGTGAGCCGGGCCTGCGCCTCGGCGACGAGCCGGCGCAGCGTGCCCCGGTCCACCGGGTCGGGCAGCCGCAGACAAACTTCGGCCGACGGACCGGCCAGCAAGAGGTCGTCAACCCAGGTAGGGTGGTCTACTGTAGATTCTGCTGCCGAACGATCCATGGTCACTGTGGTCTACCGCCCAGCATCGAAAATGGGCATAACTGCCCAATGTGGTGCGTCCTCCGGGGTGCTGACGGAACACTACGACAGCCGCCGAGACCATTACTAGATGCAAATGGCTAGATCAAAAAGGTCGTGCGGCCCGATTGCCGGTCAGCCGGTTCGCCGGGCAGGATCGGGGGCCGCGAGGCCGTGGGCGACGTCGCCGCCGCGGGGCGGGAGCCTGCCCGCCGCAGAGCCGGCACACCCGGGCGGCAGCCTGCCCAGATTCGGCCCGACCGCCTGCCCGCGTGAGGCCTGACGGCTCCCCACGTCGGCCTGACGCCGATGGGTGACTGCCGACCGGCAGCCACCCATCGAAGATACACGATCTTATGGCGACGGGGTGCCCCGCCCGCGAAATCAGGCCAGGGCCGGCGTCTGCGCGTGGACGACGAACCGCAGCGACCGGGCGTCGGTGAAGCACTCCCGCATCGGCTTGACCAGGTCCCGGTGCTCCGGGCTGCGCTCCCACGCCTCGAACGCGGCCAGGTTCACCCACTCACTGGTGATCAGCCACTGCTCCGGGTCGGCCGACGAGCGGCACACCTGGTCCACCAGGTGCCCCGGCACCCCCTCGGCGACCAGGTGCCGGATGGCCTCGTAGGCGCGCAGGAAGTCCCCCGTGCGCTGCTGCGGCACCCGGACCAGGAAGACCACCCGCGCCCGCTGTTCGATCATCGTGCCACTCCTTGGGTCGGGCCGGGCTCGGCCGCCCGGCGGGGTGCCGGTGCCAGGCGGGCCGCCGCGCCCCGCAGCACCAGCGCGCTGTTGAAACCGTCGAACCCCCGGGCGGCCACCAGCGCCACCCGGGACGCGGGCCGGCGGGGCTCCCGCAGGAAGTCCAGCTCGCAGCCGTCGGCCGGCCGGTCCGGGCCGGCGGAGGCGGGCAGCGTGTCGTGGGCGAAGGCCAGCAGCGCCGTGGCCACGTCCAGCGCCGACCCGCCCTGGTGCGCCCGGCCGGTCAGCGGCTTGGCCGTGGTCACCGGCACGGGACGGGCCCCGAACACCGCGCGCAGCGCGTCGGCCTCGGCCCGGTCGTGGCCCGGCGTACCCAGCGCGTCGGGCAGCACCACGTCCACGTCGTCGGGGGTGACGCCGGCCCGGTCCAGGGCCAGCCGCATCGCCCGCGCGTACTGGACGGTGTCCCCGCCCCGGCCGGGGCCGGTGTGCACGGCGTCGTGGGTGGCCCCCCAGCCGGTGACCTCCCCGTAGATGCGGGCCCCCCGGGCCAGGGCGTGCGACAGCTCCTCCACCACGAACACCGCGCCGCCCTCCGCCGGCACGTACCCCGCGGCGTCGGCGTCGAACGGCTGGTACGCCCGGGCGGGGTCGTCGGCGACGCTGAGCAGCCCGGACCGCAGCTGGCAGGCCAGCGCGTACGGGCTCAGCGGGCACTCGGTGGCCCCGGCGATCACCACGGGGGTGCCCCGCCGCACGGTGCGCACCGCGTGCGCGAGGCTGTCCAGCCCGCCGGCGGACTCGCTGACCAGCACCCCGCAGGGCCCCTTGAACTGGTGGTGGATGGAGAGCTGCCCGACGCTGG
The DNA here is from genome assembly GCF_020873825.1 of Micromonospora sp. DH13. Lineage (NCBI taxonomy): Bacteria > Bacillati > Actinomycetota > Actinomycetes > Micromonosporales > Micromonosporaceae > Micromonospora > Micromonospora sp. DH13. Next base: position 49,533 of record NZ_JAHWGR010000001.1, on the reverse strand, counting down.
CGGCGTAGAACCAGGCGATCGACTGGTACGCCCCGACGGTGCGCGACGGCCCGCCCCACAGCCGTTGCAGCTCCCGCTGCCCGAACAGGTTCCCGCCCGACGAGCTGGCCAGGGTCACGGCGTACCCGTAGGGCTCGGGGGCGTGCTCGGGCAGCCCGGCGTCGGCCAGCGCCAGCCGGGTGGCCGCGAACCCCAGGTGCGTCCACCGGTCGGTCTGCACCAGCCGGCGGTTGTCCGCCCAGGTCAGCGCCTCGAAGTCGGGCACCTGACCGGCGACGCGGGTGGGGTAGGACGCCGCGTCGAACAGGGTGATCGGGCCGGTGCGCCGGGTCCGCGACACCACCGTGGACCAGTGCGCCTCGGCGCCGATGCCGCTCGGGGCGACCACCCCGATCCCGGTGACCACCGCCCGGGTGGTCACGCCGCCCCGCCCGACGCCGCCCCGCCGTGCGCGGTGCCGCCCTGCGTCGCCCCGCCCAGCCGGCGGAACACCATCGCCGACTGGAAGCCGCCGAAGCCGCTGCCCACCGACAGCGCCACGTCCACCGGCACCTCCCGGGCCACGTTCGGCACGTAGTCCAGGTCGCACTCCGGGTCGCGGGTGGCCCAGTTGGCCGTCGGCGGCACCACGCCGTACTCGATGGCGAGGGCGCAGGCGGCCATCTCGATGGAACCGATCGCGCCGAGGGAGTGCCCCACCATGGACTTGATGGAGCTGATCGGCACCCGGTGGGCCGCCTCGCCGAGGGCCCGCTTGAACGCCGCCGTCTCGTGCCGGTCGTTCTGCCGGGTGCCGGAGCCGTGCGCGCTGATGTAGGAGACCTGCCGCGGGATGAGCCGCGCCTGCTTCAGGGTCGCCGAGATGGCCAGCCCCATCTCCAGCCCGTCCGGGCGCAGCCCCGTCATGTGGTAACCGTTGCTGCGGCTGGCGTACCCGGCGACCTCGCAGTAGACGTGCGCACCCCGGCGGCGGGCGTGCCCGTACTCCTCCAGCACCAGCACCGCCGCGCCCTCGGCGAGGACGAAACCGTGCCGGTCGGCGTCGAACGGGCGCGACGCGTGCGCCGGGTCGTCGTTGTCGGGGCTGGTCGCCTTGATGGCGTCGAACGAGGCGACGGTGACCGGGGAGATCGGCGAGTCCGCCGCCCCCGCGAGGACGATGTCGGCCTCGCCGTCGGCGATGAGCTGGTGGGCGTACCCGATGGCGTCGATGCCGGAGGTGCAGCCGGTGGAGACCACCTGCGCCGGGCCGTGCAGCCCGTGCCGGCAGGCCACGTCGGCGGCGAGGCTGCTGGGCACGAGCGCCTGGTACAGGTACGGCCCGCCCCGGTCGTGGTCGACCAGCCAGCGGCTGCCGGAGTCGCTGACGGTCACGTACTCCTGCTCCAGGGCCATGGTGCCGCCGACGGCGGTGCCCAGCACCACCCCGGCGCGGTCGCGCTGCGCGTCGGTCAGCTCCAGGCCGCTGTCGGCGACCGCCTCGATCGAGCAGGCGAGGGCGAACTGCACGTACCGGTCGGCGCGGCGCCGCTCGGCCTCGGTGAGCCCGGCGGCGACCGGATCGAAGTCGCACTCGGCGGCGATGCGGGAACGGAACGGCGACGGGTCGAAGAACGTGATCCGCCGCGTCGCCGTGCGCCCCTCCGTGATCGTCTTCCAGAACCGGTCCCGGGTCACGCCGCCCGGGGCGACCACCCCGATGCCGGTCACCACCGTGCGGCGCGCGGTCACGACGCGCCCCGCTGTTCCGCCGGTTCGGTGTCGACGTGACCCAGCTCCGGCCGGGGCGCGAGGGGGCCCAGGTGGAACACCACCTCGGCCGGCTCCTCGCCGGTGTTGCGCAGCCGGTGCCGCACGTTGACCGGCACGAGCAGCGCCTCCCCGGCGGCCAGCGGCACCGGCCGGTCGTCCAGGTCCACGGTGATCGCCCCCCGCGCCACGTACAGGAACTCCTCGCTGTACGGGTGGTAGTGCTCGGCGATGCGCTCGCCGGGGGCGAGGGCGGCGACCCCCATGAACCCGGAGGTGCTGCCGACCGTCTTCGGCCCGAGCAGCACCCGCAGCTCGCCGCCGCGCCGCCGGTCGGCCGGCACGTCGCGGGCGGCGACCGTCCGGTACGCCGGGTCGTCCGTCGTACGCTGGGCGGTGGTCTCACTCATCGTCGCCTCCCGTGGTGGCGGAGCCGGCCCGCGCCGCCCGCTCGATCCGTTCCTTGATGACCGCGAGCTGGACGCGGCTGTTGGTGTTGATCCGCTCGGTCATCCCGGCGTTGTCCAGCGGGGCGCTCGGATGCATCGCGAAGTCCTGCACCCAGGTCATCCGGGTGCCCTCCGGCTCGGTGTCGTAGCGCCAGTGGATGCGCATGTACTCGAACGGGCCGGTCTCCACCCGGTGCGCCCGCACCTCGCGGTTCTCCCAGTCGGTGGTGCGTTCGCTCACCCAGCTCCACACCGCGCCGTTCTCGTCGGGGTGCATGGTGAGGCGGAACCGCACGGTGCGGCCGTCGCGTTCGAGGATCTGCGCGGAGGCGTACTCGGTGAACAGGTTCGGCCAGTTCGCCACGTCGTTGGTCAGCTCCCAGACCAGCCGCAGCGGCGCGTCGACGACGATGCTGTTCTCGGTGTGCCCGGGCGGGTCGGTCGCCCGGGTCACCAGGTCGGCGACCTCGGCGATGCTCAGCCGGGCGGCGTCCTCGGGCAGGCGCACCCGGTACCGGTCGGCGACCACCGCGGACAGTTCGAGCAGGGCGAGGGAGTCCATGCCGAGGTCCTCCAGGGACGCTTCGGGCTCCCGGGCCGCGGCCTCGGCGTCCATGCCGCAGTTCGCCACCAGGATCTCGGTGATCTCGGCGGTGAGCGGGCGGCCGTGGGTGACGGTCATCAGTTTCTCCTCTGGTCGGGGCCGGACGGACCGGCGGCGGCGACGCGAACGGGACTCCCCCCGTCGTCCGGTGCGGCGCATCCGGCGCAGCGCGGCCGCACCCGCCCGCCGACGGTGGGGGTCACGGCCGCAGCCCGCCGTGGTCCCAGCGGTAGAAGCAGCGCGCCATGGCGTCCCGGGGCGAGCGCCAGGTCGGCAGGTACGGCGAGACGTACGGCTGCAGCCGCGCGCTGACCCGGGCGAACTCGGGGTGCTCCCGGATCCCCTCCACCGCCGTCTCCCCCGGCCGCTCGGTCTCCAGCAGGTGGACGTAGAGGTCGCCCAGCCGGTACAGCGACCGGTGCCGGACCCCGGCCAGGCGCGGCAACTCCGTCGCGTCGGACTCGGCGAAGATCTCGGCGACCCGCTCCTCGGCGTCGGGTGCCACCTTGGCGACGATCAGCGAACGATCCATGGACTGCCTCCCTCGGGCGCGCGGCGGCGCGGCGTGAACTCGCCGTCACGCGGGACGACTGCCGCCACGGTGCGCGCACCGCCGTCACCGAGGCGTCAATGCCGGCCCACCCACCGACACGACCAGCAGTGACGCTGCGTTGATGAATCCTGTGGACAATCCATGCTCCGCCTGAGAAGACGACCCCGATGGCGACAAATATTCGCAGTTGGCGGGCACTTCGCCGTCCACGATGGCAGCAGCCACGCCTGACCCCATGTTGACTCACCGTAATCACTGTTGTTAATCTTCAAGCGGGCCAGCCCGGCGGTCGCGACGCCCGAGCCGCGCCGCGTGGCGCCACCGGAGACAGTGGCGCCCCCGGGCGAGCGCGCCGGGACGCACGAGGAGTCCGGACGAGGTCCGGTGCAGGGGGTGCCGCCGTGACCGCTGATCCGCCCACGTCGACCGCGGGCGACGGCCCCGCCCCGGACGTCTCGCTGCACCTGCTCGGCGGCTTCCGCCTGCTGCACGACGAGACCCCCGTCGTCGTGCCGCGCGGCCTGCAGCGGGTCCTCGCGCTCATCGGGCTGCGCCCCGGCGCCACCCGCAGCCACCTCGCCGGCCTGCTCTGGCCCGAGGCGCCGGAGGAACGGGCACTGTCCTCGCTGCGCACCGCGCTGTGGCGGCTGCGCCAGGACCCGTGCTGCCCCCTGGTCACCAGCGGCGACACCACCCGCCTCGACCCCCGCGTACGGCTCGACGTCGACGACCTGACCAGCACCGCCGCCCGCGTCCGCGACGGCGACGACCCGGGCAGCACCGGCACCGCCCTCACCGCCGGCCGGCACGACCTGCTCCCCGGCTGGTACGACGACTGGGTGCTGCTGGAACGGGAACGCCTGCGCCAACTGCGGCTGCACATGCTCGAACAGGTGGCCCGCAACCACCTCGCGGCGGGACGGCACGGCGAGGCCCTGGAGGCCGCGCTGGAGGCCATGGCGGCGGAACCACTACGCGAGACCCCGCACCGGCTGGTGGTGCGGGTCCACCTCGCCGAGGGCAACGTCTTCGAGGCCGTGCACGCCTTCTACGCCTACCGCGACCTGCTCCTGCGGGAACTGCGCCTGGAGCCGTCCCCGGCGATGACCGCCCTGCTGCACGACACGCTCGCGCCCATCCGGCAGGCCAGCCGCCCGACGCCCCCCGAGCCGCGCAGGCCGGGCGCGTCACCGCAAACACACCCACGGTGACGGCAACGTGACAGATCGGTCGGCATGGTGGTCGCAGAAGCGGTGCCACGGTCGCCCGACCTTGATCCAGGAGCACCGCCGGCGGGAGGGACCCATGAGTCGTCTACTGATCGTCAGCAGGATCATCCCCGGCGCGGAGGGACGCGTGGCGCAGATCTTCGCCGAGTCCGACGCGACGGAGTTGCCGGGCCTCACCGGGGTCCGGCACCGCTCCCTGTACTGCCTGCACGACCTGTGCGTACACCTGATGGAGACCGCCGACGTCGACGCCGACGCCCTCGCCGCGGCCCGCAACCACCCGCTCTACCTCCAGGTCAACGAGCGGCTCTCCGCGCACACCTCGCCGTACCTGCCGACCTGGCGCTCGCCGCGCGACGCGATCGCCGGCTGCTTCTACAGCTGGGACGCCACCTCGTCGGTCGGTGCCGCCGGCACGGCCGGCTGAGCGGGAGGGCCGCGACCATGGTGGCCAACCCACCGCACGTGGTGATCATCGGGGCCGGCACCGGCGGCCTCTGCCTGGCCCACGGGCTGCGCCGGGCCGGGATCGGCGTCTCCGTCCACGAACGGCACACCACCCGCGCCGACGGGTTGCTCGGTTACCGGGTCGGCATCGGACCCACCGGCAGCAGGGCGCTGCGGGAGTGCCTCCCGCCGGAGCTGTTCGACATCTTCGCCGTCACCTGCGCCCGCGGCCCCCGCTACTTCAACGTCGTCACCGAGCGACTGCGGCAGACCGCCTCGTTCCCGCTGCGCCCGGACACCGACGACGTCGGCACCGAACGCTCGGTCGCCCGGATGACCCTGCGCCAGGTCCTGCTCACCGGCCTGGAGGACACCGTCGAGTTCGGCAAGACGTTCACCCACTACGACCAGCGCGACGACGGCACGGTCACCGCGCACTTCGCCGACGGCACCACGGCGACCGGCGACCTGCTGGTCGCCGCCGACGGCACGCACTCCGCCGTCCGCCGCCAGTACCTGCCGCACGCGGTGATCCGCGACGCCGGCACCATCAACATCGCCACCCGGATCCCGCTGACCGAACACACCCGCTCGCTGCTGCCCGAACGCGTCGCGCAGGGCATCTCGCTGGTCTTCGGCGCGGGCGGGACGATGGGCGTGCTGCACGTGATGGAGTTCAAGTGGGACCGCAACGGCGACGTCAAGCCCGGCGTCGCCGCCGCCGACGCCGACCTGTTGCGCCGCTGGCCCGGCCTGCGCCACGACACCACCCGAGACAACATCAACTTCATCATCTGGAGCACGGCCCGCCGGTTCCCCGCCGACGTCATGAGCCGACGCGGGGAGGACCTCGTCCGGATCGCCCAGGAACTCACCCGCAACTGGCACCCCCACCTGCGGGAACTGCTGGCCCGCAGCGACCCCGGCAGCGCCCTGCCCATCAGGGTGTCCACCTCCGAGCCCGTACCGGCCTGGAAGAGCAGCACCGTCACCCTGCTCGGCGACGCCATCCACACCATGACCCCGGGGCGCGGGGTCGGCGCGAACACCGCCCTGCGCGACGCCGCCCTGCTCTGCCGGCAGGTCAGGTTGGCCGCCGCCGGGGAGAAGACCCTGGTGCAGGCCGTCGCCGACTACGAGGCCGCCATGCTGCCGTACGGGTTCGCCCGCGTGCACGACTCGCTGCACCGCAGCGGCACCAGCGGTGACGACCGGATCTACCGTCCGGTGATCGGGCGGCTCGCGCTGCTCGGGGCGCGCGGCTACTTCGGCATCACCAGTCGGGTGCCCCGGCTGCGGCGCAAGTTCGTCGACGACTTCTACACCTATCGCGGCGAGGAGGACTGAGGACGTCGTCTCACTCTCGGTAGCCCCGGTGCCACCCCGGGTTCGAAGTGCCCCACCAGCACCGGAAGCCGCCGGACCTCCCTGTCGCCGACACGGCGCGTGTGCGAAGCTGCGACGGATTTTTCTCGCGACTTTTCACCGATGCTTCTCAAAGAGGGAGGTTCGACGTGCCGTCGAGTTTCGGGCAATGGCTGATCGTGATCCTGGCACTGCTGGTGGGTACGGCGGCCGGATGGGCGCTGCGTGGCCGGCAGGAGACGCCCTCCGGCGCGACGCCCATCGTGGAGGGTGACCCGGTCGCCGGTGTGGCGGTGGTGTCCAGCCCCGCCCCCGAGGCCACCGTCGACGAGCAGCGGCCGGAGGCGACCGTCGCGCCGGCGTCGGCCCCGGTCGCCGTCCTCGACCAGCCGACCCCGGACACCGCCTCCCCCACCCCGACCGGCGGGGTCCTCGGCGACGCCGACCCGGCCGCCTTCACCCCCACCGCCGCTGCCAACTCCGCCGACGCCCCCACCACCGTCGACGCCCCGGAGCCGGCGACGGTGACGGAGCCCGAGCCGGTCGCCACGACCCCGGCCGAGCCGACGGACACGACCCCCACCGAGCACGTCGCCGTGACGCCTACCGAGCCGGAGCCCGCCACGGAGCCCGAGCCCGTCGCCGTGACGCCCGCCGAGCCGACGGACACGACCCCCACCGAGCCCGTCGCCGTGACGCCCGCCGAGCCGGCGGAGACCACGGACGCCGAGCCGGCGGCCGGGGCTGTCGAGCCGGTGGAGACCGCGCCGGTCCCACCGGTGGCGGAGGCCGAGGCCGAGGCCGTCCCGCCGGTGGCCGAGAGCGCGCCGGCCGAGCCCGTCCTGCCGGCCGAGCCCATGGCCGAGCCCGTGTCGGAGCCCGCAGCCGTGGCCGAACCCGTGTCGGAGCCCGGAGCCGGAGCCGCGACGCCCGTCGTCCCCGCGCCGCGTACCCCGGTCGACGACGCCCTGCCGCCGACCGCCGACGGCTCCGAGGCGCAGGACGCCCCGGTCGAGCCCGCGCCGGTCGCCGCCGGGGCGGCGGCGGACACCGGGTCGGCCGACGACTTCCGTCGTATCCAGGGCATCGGCCCGAAGATGGCCGCTGCGCTCCAGGACGCCGGCATCCGCACCTACCGGCAACTCGCCGACCTCGACGAGGCGGCCCTGCGGGAGACGATCCGCGCCGCCGGCCTGCGGGCCGCGCCCAGCCTGGCCACGTGGCCCCAGCAGGCCAAGGTCCTCGCCGGCGCGCCGGCCGAGGCCGACCGGGTGCTCCCGGCGGGTGGCGCCGACGCCTGACGGGGCCGCCCCGAAGGCGTAGCACCAGTCGGGGCTGGCCAGCGGGTTGCGGGCCACGCTCCGGGTGACACCGGGATCCCCGCGTGCCGCCGACATCGCTGCCCCGTCCGTGCAGGTGCGGACGGGGCAGCGGCCGTTTAGCCGCTCGTGGCGGTTGGGTACATCGGGCTCACCTCGAAAACACCACTACCCGGGAGGAAGCCATGCGGCGCGGCCCGTCGATTCTGGGAATCATCCTTGTCATCTGGCTGGTCATCGGCGCCATCGCCGCTGGGCAGCGGGGCTACTACAACGGCGACGACACGAACTGCGCCGAGGCGGGCACCATCCTGGTGACCATCGTCGCCGGGCCGTTGAACTACATCGGCGCCAACCCGAAGGTCGACTGCGAGCTTCCCGAGCCGTCCAAGTAGGACGAGCGGCACGGCACGAGCGGCCCGCCCCCCTTGCGGGGGGCGGGCCGCTTTCGCTTCGCGTCTGCTGCGAGCTTCGTGGACAGTTGCCGTCACGAGCGAACCCGAACCGTCCACGATCTGCAGCGGTGCGCGCCGACCGCGTCGAGCGGGGCGAGCCGAGAGCGTGGGTCAGCGGAAGCAGTGGGCGATCGTGACCTTGCTGCCCACGCAGTTGGTGGGCCGGTTCTCGATGACGACGCTGGCGTCGTCGACCCTGACCTGGGCCCGGTCGGCGAAGATCCCACCCGGGGGCAGGGTCGCGCTGTTGTCGACCACCTTGCTCTTGAACAGCGAGAGCTGCCCGGCGACGGTGTAGATGCCGCCGCCGGTGGACTTCGCGCCGACCGCGGCGTTGCCGCTCACCTCGCTGGTGCGTACCAGGGTGTTGGAGCGGTCGGCGAAGATGCCGCCGCCGTTGCCCCGGGCGTGGTTGCCGCTGACGACGCTGTCGTCCATCGGCAGCAGGCCCTGGACGCTGGAGATGCCCCCGCCGTTGCCGCTGGCGGTGTTGCCCTGCACGACCAGGCCACGCAGGACCAGTACCGCGTCGGAGTTGGCGATGCCGCCGCCGATCTTGGCGGTGTTGTCCACGACCCGGGTGTCCTCGACCTTCGTCCGGGCCGAGAAGCTGGCCAGGCCGCCGCCCTGCCCGGCGATGTTGTGCGCGAGGATGGTGGTGGCGATGTCGGCCGCGCCCCGGTAGTTGGCGAGCCCACCGCCGTAGCCGTTGGCGCTGTTGTCGCGGAACTCGGTCTTCGTCATGGTCAGCACGCCGCCGTTGAGCATGCCGCCGCCCTTGCCCTCGGCGCCGGCGGCCGAGTTGCCGACGAACCGGCTCTCGCGGACCACCATGTTGCCGTCGTTGAAGACCCCGCCGCCGCCCTCCTTCGGCGAGACGGACGTGCTGCCGACGACCGTGGTGCGTTCGAGGACGGCCGTGGCCCCGTGCACGACGTGGACGCTGCCCCCCTCCGAGGTGGACCGGCCGTTGCGCAGGGTGACGTCGCGCAGCGTCAGCTCGCCGCCGTCGCGCACCGTGAAGAAGCGGAAGGTCTCGGCGTTCTCGCCCCGGGCGATGGTCGCCCCGGAACCCTCGACGGTGATCGCCTGGTAGATCACCGGCAGGCCGGTGTTGTCGTCGCCCGGCTGGCGCGGCGGCAGTTCGGCGTCCCCGGGGGTCTCGGCGGCGTCGGCGGCCTCCCGGGCGTCGCGGATGCCGCCGTCGTACTCGTCGGGCTGCTGGAAGGCGTGGCTGAGCGTGTAGGTGCACTTCGGCGCGAGCCGCACCGTCGCCCCGCCCTCCGCGTTCGCCTGCACGAGCGCGGCGACGAGCCGGGCCGAGTCGCAGGGCACGGTGAGCAGCGGCGGCCGGCGCGTGCCCGGCCCGTCCGGCTTGCCCTCCGGCTTGCCGTCCGGGGCGTCCGCCCCCTCCGTCCTGCCCTCGGGCCGGCGGGGACCGCCCGGGGCGCCCTCGTTCGTCCACTGCCCCCCGTCGGGGCCGTCGTCGCGCACGGCCGCCGCCTGCTGCCCCTGGTCGGTGACGCCGGGAGCGCGGTCGGCGGCCAGGGCGGCGACGCCGGTGACACCGGCCGCGCCGACCACCAGGCTGCCGGCCACCACGCCGCCGGCTAAGAACCACCGTGACCGTCGCCTGCTGGGCGTCGCTCGCCGGTTGCCCTGGTACGTGAACATCACGGTCCTGCCTCTCCTGCACGAAATGACGCGGCGGCACCGGAACGGGGCGCCGGGTGGCGTACCTCGCGGGGGCCACCGAAGGTCACGATACGGAGAGGAAACGGGCAAGTCAGGCGTACGTGAATAAACGTATGATTCACGTCGAGAGGGTGATTCAGTCGGCCCCGGGGGAGGTCCCCCCGCCGCTCAGCCGCCGACGTGGATGCCGGGGCGGCGCGACGGGTCCCGCTCCGACTTGCGGATGATCTCCCGCACCACCGGCGGGGTGTCGCCGCGCCCGAGGATCAGATAGCGCAGCAGGTGGGCGATGGGGTTGCCCTCGGACCACTCGAAGTGCGCGTGCGGGCGGACCCCGGTGGCGTCGCGCAGCGCGAGCAGGATCGCGGCGATCGCGTTCGGCACGGCCGGGCTGGCCGCCCGCAGCACCCGATAGCCGCCGACCTCCACCCCGTGCACCCGCAGCACCCGGCTGAACTCCGACGGGTCGACCACGTCGACCTCCAGGAAGAGCACGTCGGCGGCACCCGGGACCGGGTTCATGCCGCGCTGCGCGCGCTCCTTGACCGTGTACTCCTTCACCGCCCCGCTGTCGCGCTTGTTGGCGATCAGGTGCAGCCGCCCGTCGTGGGCGACGGACTCGGCGACGAACCGGCGGGCTTCGTCGTCGAACTCGATGCGGTCGGCGCGCAGTTCCGTGGTGCGGGTGACCCGGGAGATCAGCGAGACGCCGATGATGCCCGCGATGAACAGGCCGGAGATGGCGATGCCGTCCGGCTTGGCGACCACGTTCTCCGTGAGGGCGTAGAGCAGGACGACGGTCAGCACGGCGAAGCCGACCGCCGCGAACCGGTGGCGGGCGCGGGCCGTCGCTATCGTCACCGCCACCGCGGCGGAGACCATCATCGCCAGGATCCCGGTCGCGTACGCGCCGGCCTGGGCGTTGACGTCCGCGCGGAAGGCCACGGTGATCACGATGCTGATCAGCGTGTAGACGATCACCACGGGGCGTACCGCCCGGCCCCACTCGGGCGCCATCCCGTACGAGGGCAGGTAGCGGGGCACGATGTTGATCAGCCCGGCCATCGCCGAGGCGCCGGCGAACCAGAGGATCAGCACGCTGCTGACGTCGTAGGCCGTGCCGAAAGCCTCGCCGAGCCGCTCGTGCGCCAGCCAGGCCAGCGCCCGGCCGTTGGCCGCCCCGCCCGGCCGGAACTCCCGCGCGGGGATCAGCACGGTGGTGACGAGGGTCGTGGCCACCAGGTACACCGACATGATCAGCGCGGCGGCGGTGAGCAGCCGGCGCGTGTTGCGGATCCGGGCGGCGAGCCGACGCTCGGCGTCCGGGCCGTCACCGCGCACCAGCGGCATCATGCTCACCCCGGTCTCGAAACCGGACAGGCCCAGGACCAGCAGCGGGAACGCCAGCACCGCCGGGCCGACCAGGCCGGCGACCCCGCCGCCGCCGGCCGTCAGCGCGGCGGCCCAGTCACCCAGGGTCGCCGGGTCCGCGACGATCGCCGCCACGCCCGCCGCGACGATCACCGCGTTCAGTCCCAGGAAGACCACCACCAGGGGCACCGCCACCGTCACCGCCTCGCGGAACCCGAGCAGGAACACCCCGCCGAGGACCAGCAGCAGCACCACGGTCACCGCCACCGCGGCGAGGGTGCCGCGCGGGAACGACGCCGGCAGGTACGGATTCTCCAGCAGGTGGACGGTGGCGTCGGCGGCGGACAGCGTGATCGTGATGATCCACGAGGTGGCCACGAAGCCGAGCAGGACGAGGACGAAGACCTTGCCCCGCCAGAACGGCAACAGCCGCTCCAGCATCGCCACCGAGCCCTGCCCGTGCGGGCTCTCCCGGGCCACCCGCCGGTACATCGGCAGCATCCCGAACAGGGTCAGCGCCACGATCAGCAACGTCGCCACCGGGGAGAGCGCCCCGGCCGCCAGCGCGGCGATGCCGGGCAGGTACGACAGGGTGGAGAAGTAGTCCACCCCGGTCAGGCACATCACCTGCCACCAGGGGTGCGCCCGGCCCTGGGCCTCCCCGGTCTCCGGACCGACCGGCGGCACCCGGTGCTGGAACAGCCAGCGGCCGAACCGGCCGGCGGGCTGCCGGGGGCGGGTCGCCCGGTCGACGCAGGCCGGGACCACCACCGGGTCGCCCGGGGCCGCCGCACGCCGGTGGCCCCGGGTCCGCCTCGGCTGCCCGCCGTCCCGCCGCTGCGCCATGCGCGCCCCCTCCACGCCCTGCACCGACCGTAGGCGCAACTCGACGCCCGCTCCGGCCGAACGGCGAGGAAGGTCAGGCTGGCCCGTGGCCGGTCAGCTCAGCGCGGCGGACCAGGCGGCCACGTGGGCGTCGAGGTAGTCGGCGGTGGCCCGCCAGTAGGGTCCGTCGTCCACCCAGATCCGCGCCCACGGCTGCCGGCCCTCCCGGGCACCGGCCTCGAGCAGGTCACACATGGCGCGGGCCCGTCGACCGAGCATCCGGGGCAGTTCGGCCCGCTCCGGGCCGTCGAGGCCGTAGCCGTCGACGAGGGCCCGCAGCCGCGCCGCCGACTCGGGCACCGGCCGGTCCGCCCGCATCCCGGCCATGCTCTGCGCCGCGTACGCCAGCTCCCACGGCCGCGACCCGGGCCCGGCACAGTCCCAGTCGATCAGGACCCAGCCCCGGGGCGAGCGGATCAGGTTCCACGGCGCGGCATCGTGGTGGCAGACGAGATCCTCGCGGTCCGGCGGGATCACCCGCTGCCATCCCGCCGGCTGCGGCGGCACGAAGCCGGCCACCGCGCGGTGCAGGTCGGCCAGGAGCGCCCCGATCCCGGCCAGCTCCCCCGGGGTGTACGTGCCGGTGACGTCGCCGGCCGCGCCGGGCACGTACTCCAGCACCTGGCGGCCCCGGTCGTCGCGACCGAGCGGGCGGGGCGCGCCGGGAAACCCCGCGTCGTGCAGGTGGGCCAGCAGGGCGTCGACGGTGTCGGTCCACGGGCCGGCCGGCCGGCGGACGGTGTCGCCCACCCGCACCACCCCGGCGGTGGCGTTGCCGGGCAGCGGCTCCTCGTGGTGGCTCACCCCGCCATCCTGCCGGCCGGCCCGCCGGTGCACCACCTCGTTACGGGACAGGGGGTGTCCCCGCGCTTCCCCCCCGGTAGCGCGGGGACCCCCCGTACCCGGCTACTGCAGGAACGCCCCGAGGGGCGAGAGCAGCAGCCGACCGAGCGCGGCGGCGTTGTCGTCCAGCCGTACGCGCTCACACTCGCGGGCCTCCGGATCGTGCCGGCAGCGCCAGATCTTCTGGGCGTTGCGCCAGGCCACGTTGCGGGTGTACTCGACCAGTTCGCCCTGGTACCAGTCGTCGATGTCGCCGTTGAGCATGTCGATCATGAGCTGCCAGTTGTCCAGGTAGCCGCGTCGCAGCTCCGGGATCCGCTCGGCGAAGATCTGATTGATCTCCAGGTAGTCGCGGTGCTGGTCGGTGCCGTCGACCGGCTCGGACTCCAGGCTGTCGAACGTGGTCACCAGCGCGAACGGCAGATCGAAGTTGATGTGGGCGTTCACGCCGGCGGCGGCCGACGGCAGCGGCCGGGCGTCCGGGCCGCGCATCCGCCGGAACAGGCAGGCCCAGGCCCGGGGGGTGGCCGGGCTGGACTCCGTCCAGTAGCGCAGCGCGTCGAAGTAGCGGGCGGCGAACTCCACGTCGAGCCGGGCCAGGAAGACCGGGTCGGCGAAGCGGTCGTCGTACAGGCCGTTCAGCACGCTGGTGGTGATGGTCAGGTACAGCTCGTTGAAGTCCGCCAGGGGGCAGCTGCGCTCCAGCGGGGGCAGCCGCACCAGCAGGTCCTGGAGCTTGGTGAGGTGGTCGACCACCGCCGGCACGTCCGCCGGGTGGTCGGCGAGCAGTCCCACGATGTCCTGGTGCACCGGGCCCCAGACCGGTTCGCCCATCCCCATTCGTCCTCCCCCCTGCGCGCCGCGCCATTCCCGTGCCGCGGCGTCGGGGCACAGCCTCTCAGCCGTGGTCCGTCCGGCGGATCAGTAGAACGACGTATAAGCGGGCGACGGGCGTACGTCGTGGCGGATCTAATCCGGACGGTTACGCAGGAAGATCGCGCTGGCCTGCACGCGGGTGCGCACCTGGAGCTTGTCGAAGATGTGCGACACGTGCACGCCGATGGTGCGTTCGCTGATGAACAGCCGCTGGCCGATCTCCTTGTTGGTCAGCCCCTCGGCTACGGCAGCGAGCACCTCGCGTTCCCGGGCCGTCAGCATCGTCAGCTCGTCGCCGGACGGCTCGTCGCCGGCCACGGACCGCCCCTCGGCCGACGCACCCCGGTCCTCCAGCGTCACCCGGGCCCGGGTCGCCAGGGTGCGGATCTCGGTGCTCAGCGGCTCCGCGCCGAGCCCCTGCGCCACCTGGTACGCCTCGCGCAGCAGCTTGCCGGCGGTGGCCGTGCGGCTGCGGCGGGCCAGCAGCGCCTCGGCCTGCCGCAGCCGCGAGTACGCCGCCGGGTAGGGGTGGTGGCGGCGGTCCCACTCGGTCACCGACCGGGCCCACAGCTGCGGGTCGCTGCCGTCGAGGCGGCTGACCTCGGCCTCGCACAGCGCCAGGAACCCGTCGACGACGTCGCGCACCGGCCGGGCGGCGTGCTCGCTCTTGCGGGCCACCCGCTCGGCCACCTCGCGTAGCCGGCGCACCGCCGTGGTGTCGACGCTGGCGCGGGCGGCGTGCGCCTCGGCCTCGGCGCGCAGCCCGTGCCAGACCAGGGCGGCGAGGATGCCGACGTCGTCGGAGCGGACCTCGGTGAGGCCGCGCTGCACCGCCTGCCGGGCCAGGTCGTGCCGGCCCTGCCACATGGCCAGCCCGGCGCGCAGGGTCAGCAGCGGGATGACGTGCCGGGCGCCGCCGCCGGCCAGCACGGTGGCCACGGCCTCCAGGTCGCGGTCGGCGGCGGCGATGTCGCCGTACCCGACCCAGAGCCGGCAGCGGGCCAGCAGCAGCTCGACGGCGTCCGCGCCGGACGGGCGGTGCCGCAGCGCCGCCGCGACCACCTTCTCCGCCTCCGCCCACTGCCCCACCCGGAACAGCCCGTTCGTGGCGATGGCCAGCAGCCGGGTCTCGTACGTGCGGCCCAGCCCCAGCTCGGCGACCCGCTCGGCGCCCCGGCGGGCCACCACCACCCCCTCCTCCAGGATGTTCAGCGGCCCGGTCAGCAGCTCCGCCAGGTGCAGGTACGCGCACGCCACGTCCTCGGGCCGGCCGGCCCGCTCGGCGGTGTCGAGGGCCTCCCGCATGACGGCCAGCCCGGCGTCCGGGTCCTCCAGGTAGGCCTCGCTGAAGCCCAGCGCCATGCTGGCCAGCACCACCTCGGAGACGGACCCCTCCACCTGCGCGGCCAGCTCCAGGGCCTCCCGGGCCCGGTCGCCGGCGTCGGCGTAGCGGCCCAGGTGCAGCAGCAGCTCGGCCAGGTGCGCGGCGGCGGTGGCCCGTTCCCGGGAAGTGCAGTCGGCGGCGGCCAGGGCCCGCCGGTACTCCGCCTCGGCAGGCGCGGACCGGCCGGCGGCAGCCAGGTAGCGGGCCCGCCGGATGTGCAACGCGCAGGCCGGAGGCGCGTCCTCGGCGTCGGCCAGCTCCTCCAGCAGGGACAGCGCGCGGGCGTGCTCGCCGCAGTGGTGCGCCGCCTCGGCGGCGTGGCGCAGCAGCTCCGCCCGGTCGGCGGTAAGCCCGCCGCCGGCCGGGGCGACCCCGGCGGCCGGCGGGCCGGCCAGTTGCAGGGCGACCGACCAGTGGCGGTGCGCCTCGGCGTAGCCGTGCAGCCGCTCGGCCTCCTGCGCCGCGGCGACCGCCGCCGGCAGCGCCCGCGCCGGTTCCCCCGCCAACCGCCAATGGTGCGCGAGCCGCGCCTGGTGCAACTCCGCCGGGGCCGTCGTCAGCGCCTCCGCGTAGCGGCGGTGCAGCGCCGAGCGCTCCGCGGGCAGCAGCTCGTGGGCGAGCACCTCCGCCACCAACCGGTGCCGCAGCCGGTAGCCGTCGTCGTCGCCCACCAGCAACCGGTGCGCCACCGCCGCCCGCACCGCCTCGATCAGCTCCCCCTCCGGCAGCCGCGTCACCTCCGCCAACAGCCAGTGCGCCACCGGCTCCACCCCGGCCGCCACCGCGTGCACCACCGCGTGCGCGGCCTGCGGCAACGCGTCCACCCGGGCCAGGAACACCTCCCGCAGCGTCTCCGACAGCCCGTCGCGCCCCTCGCGCAGGTCCCGCGCCAGCTCCTCCACCACGAACGGGTTCCCGCCACTGCGCTGCCACAGCGACTCCGCCGCCTCCGCGCCCAGCGGCCCGCCCAGCACCGCCGCGGCCAACTGCTCGGTGCCCGCCCGGTCCAGCGGGGCGAGGTCGACCACCCGCACCGACCGCAGCCGACGCAGCTCGGTCAGCACCCGCCGCAGCGGGTGCGCGCCCTGCAACGACTCCGCCCGCACCGCCGCCAACACCGACAACTGCAGGTCACCGAGCCCGGCCAGCAGATAGAGCAGCAACTGCCGGGTGCTGCGGTCGACCCACTGCAGATCGTCGAGCACCAGCACCAACGGGCGCCCCTGGGCCACCAGGTGCAGCCCCCGGGAGACCCGCTCCAGCAGGGCGCCCGCCCCGTCCGGGCCGGCCGTCTCGGCGGCGAACATCTGCAACAGCCCGCGCACCGCCGACGACGTCCGTGCGTGCGAGGCCGTCAGCTCGGCGTCGAAGCGCCGCAACGCCTGCAGCAACGGATGCAGGGGGGACGAGTCGCCGATGTCGAGGCACGTGCCGGTGAGCACGAGCGCGCCCCCGGCGCGGAACCGGTCGCCCGCCTCGCGCAGCAGCCGGGTCTTGCCCACCCCGCTCTCGCCCGTGACGAACACCGCCGCCGTCTGCCCCGGACCCACGCCGTCGAGCAGCGCGGACCGCAGCGTCGCGAGGTGGTCGGCACGGCCGACGAGTGGTGCGAGGTCCACATCGCTGGCCATGGTTCGCAGCCTAGTCACAGGTCCCCGGACCGTTCTACGGGTCTTCGCCCCCACTGGTACGCCTCGCGTCGACATTGCGACTAAAGGTTGCGGTAGGCCGACATACGTCGTTCTGCCGATCCCCCGTCGGACCGGTGGTGGGAGTCTCCTGAGGTCGTCAGGCACCAAGCGGGGGGAAAGGCGGTGCGATGCCCATGTCCACGATCGTCACGGGAACCCAGTCGTCGACGCCGGCCGACTGGCCGGTGCCCGAGGAACGACGAACGGTCAGCGTGCTCTTCGCCGACATCGTCGGCTCGACCGCGCTGATCGACCGGCTCGACCCGGAGGAGGTCCGGGCCCTGCAGAGCGCCTACTTCGACACCGTCGTCGGGGTGCTGGCCCGCTGGGGCGGCGTGGTCGAGAAGTACGTCGGCGACGCCGTGATGGCCCTGTTCGGGGCCCGCGAGTCCGACGGCCACGACGCGTACCGGGCGGTGCGGGCCGGGTTGGAGATCCAGCGCGCCCTGGACGGGCGGGCCCTGCCCGGCGTGGCGGCCCTGCGCACGCGGGTCGGTGTCGCCACCGGCGAGGCGCTGGTGGACGTCGCGGCCATCCGCGACGGCGCGCACGGCATGGCCAGCGGCGCGGTGATCACCGCCGCCGCCCGCCTCCAGGAACACGCCCCGCCCGGCGGCGTCGTGGTCTGCGCGGCCACCCGCCGCGCCACCGCCGGGGTGATCGTCCACCGGGCACTGGGCCCGCTGGCCGTCGCCGGCAAGTCGCTGCCCATGGACGTGGCGCTCGCCGTCGGGGCCGCCCGTCCCGAGCCGGTCCGCCACCACGGCGGGCTGGTCGGCCGCCGCCGGCAGCTCGCCGCCGCCCGGGACCGGGTGGTCCGGGCCGCCCGCGAGCGCGACCCGCGCTGGGTGTCGCTGGTCGGCGCGGCCGGCAGCGGCCGGAGCCGGGTGTTGCACGAGCTGCGCCGCGCGGTCGCCACCGTCGACGGCGCGCCGGTGCGCTGGTACGCCGCCGCCTGCCCGCCGCGCGCCGAGGGGCCGTTGGAGCCCGTCGCCGACCTGCTGCGCGCGTTCGCGGGCCTGCGCGCCGACGAGACGCCGGCGACCGTACGCCGACGGCTGCTGGCGGCGCTCGACGGCGTGGTCCCTGCGGGGCGGGCGCTGTCCACGGTGGTCGCCTTGGAAGGGCTGCTCGACGGGGCGTCGCCGGTCGGCGCGGCGGTGTGGCAGCGGGTGCTGCTGCGCCTGGCCGACCGGCAGCCCGTCGTGCTGGCGGTCGACGACGCCGACCGGGCCGCCCCGGCGACGGACCGGTTCCTGCGCGCCCTGTTCGCGGCGGCCGTCGCCCGGCGGGTGCCGCTGGCGGTGGTGGCGACGCGACGTCCGCAGTGGAGCGGCGACCGCCCCGGCCCCGAGGGCAGGCAGGACGAGGTGCCGCTGCCCCCGCTGGCGGCGGTGGAGACCGGGCGGCTGCTGCGCCGCCTGCTGGTCCGGGCCGGGCGGCCGGCGACCCTGGCGACCCGGCTGCTGCCGCTGGTCGCCGGGTTGCCGGGGCGCGCCGAGGCGTACGTGCGGCACTTGGCAGACGGGGCGGACCCGGCGCAGCCGCCGCAGCCGGTGCTCGCGGCCGCCGCGGCCGGCCTGGACGCCTGCGACGGCCAGGAGCGGGCCGCGCTGATGGTCGCCGCCGCGCTGGGCCCGGGGGTCGCCGCTGCGACGGTCGACCGGGCCTTCGGCTGGCCGGCGGGCCACGCCGAGCGGACCATGTCCCGGCTCACCGCGCGCGGGCTGCTGCGTCCCACGACGCGCGGCGGGTACGACGTCGCCGACCCGGCGCTGCGTCGGGTGGCGCGCGACCGGCTGCCCCGGGCGGTCCTGGCGGCCGTCGTCCGTCACGCCGGCGCGACGGCACCGGCGCGGCCGACGACGCATCCGGCCCCGGCGCGGCTGCGGCCGACGGCACCGGCCCGGCCGGCGCGCCCGGGCGACCGGTCACCCGACGGCAGCCTGCGGCCCCCCGGGGGTCGGGGGCAGGGCTGGGGCAGCACCCGGCCGGGCCAGGCCCGGGATCAGCGCAGCGTCTCCAGCCGGGACACCAGGTCCGCCGGTGCCGGCATGGCGGCGATCTCGCCGCTGACCTCGCGGGCGGCCCCGGCCAGCGCCGGGTCGGTGAGCAGCCGGGTGAGCAGTTCGGCGGTGATCCGCCGGGCCGGGACGGCGAGGCCGGCCCCCCGGGCGGCGATGAGCCCGGCGTTGTGCCGACGGTCCCCCGGCCCCGTGGTCGCCAACTGCGGGATGCCGGCGACGAACGCACCGTACGCGCTGCCCGAGCCGCCGTGGTGCACCAGCGCCGCGCTCGCCGGCAGGGCGGCCGCCAGCGGGATCCAGCCCACCGCCCGGACGTTGGCCGGCAGTCGCCGGGCCCGCCGGAAACCGGGCCGGACCAGGACGAACTCGGCGTCCACCCGGCCGGCGGCGGCCAGCACGGCGCGCATGAGGCCGGCGCCGACCGGGCCGGCGATCGTGCTGCGGGTGACCAGCACGCGGGGCCGGGGGCCGGGCTCGGCGAGCCAGCGCGGCAGCTCCCCGCCGCCGGCCCAGGCGACGTGGCGCAGCGGCCAGCCGTCCTGGGTGGCCACGCTGGGCGGGGCGATGGCCAGGGCGGCGACGGGGGGCGGCAGCCCGGCGAGGCCGTGCCGGCGCAGTGCCCCGGCCAGCCGGGCGGTGGTCACCCGGACCAGCTCCCGGCCGTCGAACAGGGAGTTCTCGTGGCGTACGGCGGGGACGTCGAGCCGGGCGGCGGCGAGCGCGCCGGCCACCGCGAAGGGCTCGTAGAGCACCAGATCGGGCCGCCAGCTTTCCGCGAGCGCCACGAGGCCGTCGGCCAGCTCGTCGTTGACCTGCCCGAAGAGCAGCGCGGCGCCCCGGGTGCCGGCCGTGCCGGCGACCTCGGCGCGGCCGACCAGCGGATGGCGCAGCAGCACCGACCGGGCGATCCGGCCGAAGTCGAAGCCCGGCGCGACGTCGCGCACCGGCAGGCCGCTGCGGGCGGCGGCCATCCCCTCGGCGCCCGTGGCGACGAGCACCTCGTGACCGGCGTCGCGCAGCGCGAGGGCCAGCGGCAGCAGCGGGAAGACGTGCCCGATCAACGGCGCGGAGACCACCAGGACGCGCATCCGCCGATGGTAGGCGGCCGCCGGGCGGCGGTGGGGCCGCGAGTCCGGGCGGCGGGCCACTGCCGACGCTCCAGCGTCCCAACATGTGGACGGTGGCGCGACGCGCCCGACGCGAACGGCCGCCGGTCCCGGGCCGTCGCCCACGGGAGCCGCACAATGACGCTGAGTTGCCTTCTCCCGAGAGGACCGCCGATGACCAGCAGCGGAGTCCGCCACGACACCTCACCGTCCGCAGTCACCTCCCCCGGTGTGCCACCCGCCACCCGCCGGGAGGACCTCGTCACCGTCCTGTTCGGCGCGGTGCTCACCGCCGGGGCGATGTCCGACGGCTGGGCGCACACCAACATCATCGAGACCATCGAGGGCTTCTTCACCCCGTGGCACGGGCTGCTCTACGCGGGCTTCGTCGCCACGGCGGCGTGGACGTTCTGGCTGGCGTACCGGCGGCGCGGCGGCGCGCCCCGGTGGTGGCGGGACGGCTGGCCCGCCGGCTACCGGGTGGGTGCCATCGCGGCGGTGACCTTCCTGCTCGCCGGGCTGGCCGACCTGGCCTGGCACGAGACGCTGGGAGTGGAGGTCGGCCTCGACGCCGCGTTCAGCCCGAGCCACCTGCTGCTCGACGCCTCTGCGGTGCTGCTGGTGACCAGTCCCCTGCGTTCGTGGTGGGCCGGCGGCGAGGGCGGCGCGCGATCGGTCACGGGCGTCGCGTCGCTCGTGCTCGGCGCGATGGCGCCGTCGATCCTGCTCACCTACGCGTCGGCGTTCCTCACCCTCGCCCCGACCCGGACGATCGGCCTGGGCGCCCAGCAGCAGGCGGTGCTCGGCGTCGACGCGTACCTGCTCACGACGCTGCTGCTGGTCGGACCGTTCCTGCTGGTCCACCGGCGGCGCGCGACCGTCGGTACGGGCGCCGCCCTGGTCGCCGGGGTGGCGCTGTACGACCTGGTGATGCACGAGTTCCCGACGACGCAGACGTGGGCCGCGCTGGGGGCACTGGGCGGGGCGGCCCTCGCCGACGCGCTGCTCTGGCGGCTCGACGCGGTACGCGGCCCGGCCGCGCCGCTGCGGCTGCCGCTGGCCGGGGCGCTGCTCGGCGGGCTGCTGGTCGCCGGGCACCTGACCGGCCTCGCCCTGGCCGCCGGGGTCCGCTGGACGCCGGAGGTGACCGGCGGCGTCGTCGTCCTCGCCGCGCTGCTGGGTGCCCTGCTCGGCGGCCTGGCCGCCCGCCCCGCCGGGCCCGCGCCGGTCCCGGCGGCGCCGACGCCGGCGGTCCCGGCCCAGGCGGTTCCGCTCGGCAGGCGGTGACCTGCCCGGCCGCCGCCCGGCCGCCGCCCGGCCGCGACCGGCCCGGCCGGGCCGGCCCGGCCGGGCGGGACGCGGGGCACCACGGCGGCTCGCCCGGCGGTCCCGCTCACGGGGTGAGCAGGGTCTTGCCGACCGCCGCCCGGTCCTCGACGGCGCGGTGCGCGTCGGCGGCGCGGTCCAGCGGGAACGTCCGCCCCACCAGCGGCGTCACCCGGCCGGCCGCGACGGCGTCCAGGGCGGCCAGCAGGTGCGCCCGCCTGGTCTGCGGCCCGGCCGCCTGCAGGGCCCCGATGTCGGTGACCGCGATGCCCCGGGCGCGGGCCGAGGCGGGTTCGGGGACGGCGAAGCCGCCGGCCGGCGCGCCGTACGCGCAGACCCTTCCGCCCGGTGCCACCAGGTCGTGCGCGGCCCGGCCGTACGCGCCGCCGGCACCGTCGAGGAGCACGTCGACGCCGCCGAGGACGGCGCGTACCCGGTCGGTCCAGTCCGGGGCGGAGTAGTCCACGACGTCGGTGACGCCGAGGCGACGCAGCGCGTCCCCCTTGGCCGTCCCCCGCGCCGCCGCGACCACCCGGGCCCCCGCGGCCCGCGCCGCCTGGACCAGCAGCGCGCCCGCTCCCCCGGCGGCTGCGGCGACCAGCACCCGGTCGCCGGGGCGCACGCCGGCCAGGTCGAGCACGGCGAACGCGGTGGCGCCGTCGGTGAGCAGGGCCGCGGCGTCCCGCAGCGACACCGCCGCAGGCACGGCGAGGACGTCGTCGACCGGCACCGGGGCCCGGTCCAGGTAGCCGCCGACCGCTCCGGTCCGGGCGACCACCCGCCGGCCGGCCCAGGCCGGATCGACGCCGGGCCCCACCGCGCTCACCGTGCCGGAAACCCCCGACCCGGGGCGGTACGGGGGCCGGACCGGGAACCACTGCCCGGCCCGGCCCGCGCGGATCGCCGTGTCGATCCAGAGCACGTTGGCGTACGCCGTCTCGACGACCACCTCGCCCGGCCCGGGCGACGGGTCGGGGTCCTCCGTCAGGGTCAGCACCTCCGGCCCGCCGAACCGGGCCACCTCGACCACTCGCATCCCGCACCTCCGTGTCGCTCGACCGTGTGCGCACAGCGTCGGAGGTGAAGCGGGGTTGAGGTCAACCGGCGCGCGGGGTGGGCCGGGTCACGGGTTCTCCGGGTCCAGGTTGCGTTCGCGCAGCAGCGCGTCCAGCTTGGCCTCGATCCGGTCGTCGGACTCCCGCGACTGGGACGAGCCCCAGTAGTAGAAGAGGGCCAGCCCGGCGGCCTGCCAGATCAACTGGAGGAACTCCGACTGCCAGTTCTCGAAGGTGCTCGCGAAGAACTGCGGCAGGAACTCGGACCAGGCGAACGCCTGGCCGTGCTGGCTCGCCTCGTTGCGCTGCACGACGAGCTGGAAGAGGAACTGGCCGACCCACGAGAAGAGGAAGAGCGCGCCGGTGACCAGCGCGAAGGCGTACGCCTTGGGCCATCGCGGCTTACGGAACGGTGGGCCGGCCGCCGGGCCGCGACTGCGGCCACCCCCGGTGTCGGCGCTGACGGACGGGCGCGTGCCGGTCGGTGTGCTGGTCTCCGCCATCACGATCCCCCTCTCGGTAGTCGATCTCACCCGTGATGTGCCCCGCCCCGACCCGGTCGAAACCGTGCTGAACAGGGACGGAGGCCGCGAACGGCACTCCCCTCTTGTTGCCAGTAATTTGCAACAAGGTCTGGACGCCGACTGAGGGCGTAACTAGCCTGATGCGCATGACTCCTTACATCAGCGAGGGTGCGGCCGAGGCGGCCGCCGGGCCCCCCGCGACGATCACCGCGGGTTCCGCCGACCCCGCCGACCCCGACCCCGCCGTTTCCGGGCTCGCCGCGACGGCGGCGGCCTGGCAGGAGAGCTGGGACCGGCAGCAGGAGGGGTTCATGCCGGACCGGGAGGAACGCCTCGCCGCCATGCTCGACGCCGTCGAGGCCGTGGTCGACACGGACTCGCCCCGTCTGCTCGACCTCGCCGGTGGCACCGGCACGATCACGCTGCGCGCCCTGGCCCGCTTCCCCCGGGCCCGGGTCACCCTGGTCGACCTCGACCCGGCCCTGCTCGCCCTCGCCCGCGCGTCGCTGGGCGACCGGGCCGTCGTGCTCGCCGCCGACCTGGCCCGTCCCGACTGGCCCGGCCGGCTGCCGCACCGCGACTACGACGCCGTGCTCACCGCCACCGCCCTGCACTGGCTGCCCGCCGACCGCCTCACCGAGCTCTACGGCGAGCTGCGCGACCTGCTGCGCCCGGGCGGGCTGTTCGTCAACGCCGACCGGATGCCCGACGACGCGCTGCCGACGCTGACCGACCGGTTGACGGCCCGCGCCCGGGAGCGACGTGCCGCCCGGTACGCCGCGGGCGCGGCCCTGTCCTGGTCCGACTGGTGGGCACGGGCCGGCGCCGACCCGGTGCTGGGTCCGCTGGTGCGGCGCCGCCACGAGATCTACCCGACCGGGCACAGCCCCGAGTGGAACCCGCCGGTCTCCTGGCACCTCGGCGCGCTGACCGCCGCCGGCTTCACCGAGGCCGGCACGCTGTGGCGGGGCGGCGCAGACGCCGCGGTGGCCGCCCTGCACTGACGCGCCACCCCTCGCCGCCCCTCGCCCCGCCCCGCCCCGCGCCGCCCCTTGCGCCGCGCCGCCCCTTGATCGTCTGCGCGGAAAGGAGACGACACGCCGGCCGCACTCTCCGTTTCCCGCAGACGATCAAGGGGCCCTCCGGCGGGGCGGCGGGGGTAGGCTCGCGCTCGTACGCCCAGGCGGCTGGTGGGAGGGCGAGGGTGACAGAACCGACCCCGCGCCGGGTCGACCCCGACGTCGACCTGCGGGTGCCGGCCGACCGGGGCGAACTGCGCGCCCACCCGGCGGTCGTGCTCGGCGTCATCGCGGCCGGGGGCGTGGTCGGCGCGCTCGCCCGGGCGGGCGTCCAGGCGGCGTTCCCACACCCGCCGACCGGGTTCGGCTGGGCGACGTTCGGCGTCAACGTGTCCGGATGCCTGCTGATCGGCGCCCTGATGGCGGTGGTCACCACCGGCCGCGTCCCGCCGCTCACCCGACCGTTCCTGGGCGTGGGCGTGCTCGGCGGCTACACCACCTTCTCCACGTACGTGGTGGACGTGCGGCAGGCTGCGGCCGCCGGTGCCGCGGGCACCGCGCTGGCGTACCTCGCCGCCACCCTGCTGGGGGCGGTCGCCGCGGTCTGGGTCGGCGACGCCGCCGCCGGCCGGCTGCTCGGCCGCGCGACCGGCGCGCGAGAGGGCGAGACGGCGACGGGGCGCCCGGGTGCAGACGGGGCACGGGCCGACGGCGGGCCGTCGTGACGGTCCTGCTGATCGCCCTCGGCGCGGCCGTCGGGGCGCCGCTGCGTTACCTCACCGACCGGGCCGTGCAGTCCCGGCACGCCTCGCCGTTCCCCTGGGGCACCCTGACCGTGAACGTGGTCGGCTCGCTGGTGCTCGGCGCCCTGGTCGCCGCGCCGGTGGGTCCGGCGGTGAGCGCGCTGCTCGGCACCGGCTTCTGCGGCGCGCTCACCACCTACTCCACCTTCGGGTACGAGACGCTGCGCCTGGCCCGCGACGGCTCCCGCCTGCTCGCGCTGGTGAACGCGCTGACCAGCGTCGCCGCCGGGCTGGGCGCGGCGACGCTGGGTTACGCGGCGACCCGCGCGCTGGTCGGCTAGCTCCCGGGGGAGGTCGTGTGGTCGAGGATCACCTCGGCCAGCTGGGGCGCGATCGCCTCCGGCAGGGCATGGCCGAGCCCGGGGACGGTGACGAGCCGGGCGTTGCCCAGCAGCGTCGCGAGGTGCCGCGCGGAGGCGGTGCCGGCGACCGGGTCGGCCGGGGAGTCGACCACGAGGACGGGGGTGGTGACCGCCGCCAGCTCGCCGGCGCGGTCGAGGCCACCCTGGTCCGCGCGGGCGTGCGCGGCCGGGTTCTCGTGCCGCCCCGCGTGCGCCATGATGCGCTCCTCCCGACGCCGGAACTCCTCGGCGTCGAAGGGCGACTCGCCGCCGTTGAGGACGCGCCAGTGCCGCACGCGCCAGGCCAGTTCGGCGTCGCGGTCCCGTGGTTCGAGCATGGTCTCCCACAGCGCCAGCAGCTCGGGGGCGATCCCGGGCCCGTCGGCCGGGCCACCGTCGAGGGGGGTGGTGCCGATGAGGGTGGCCGTCGCCACGCGCTCCGGGTGGTCGAGCAGCAGCAGTTGCGTCAGCGTGCCGCCCAGCGACATGCCGACCACGTGGGCACGGTCGATCCCCAGGGCGTCGAGGACCCGTACGGCGTCGGCGGCGAGCGCGGTGAGCGGGTAGGGGTCCTCGTCGAAGGACCACGTCGACCGCCCGGTGTCGCGGTGGTCGTAACGCACGACCCGGTGCCGGCGGGCCAGCGCGTCCAGGAGGGCTTCCGGCCAGGTCAGGCCCGAGGCGTTCGCACCCATGACGAGCAGCAGTGCCGGTGCGCGCGGGTCGCCGCGTTCCTCGGCCCACAGCCGGACGCCGGGCGCGACGGTGATCTCATGTTCCACAACCCCACCCTCCCGGATGGCCGGTTCACCGTCCACTGGGTTACCGGCCTACGGTTCTGTCGGGGGCGATCATGGCGCGGGAGACCAACTAGGATGAGCAGGTGACGAGCACGCCCCGGCAAGCCGAAGCCCGCATCGGTCCGATCGGCGCGCTGTTGTGCCGGCTGGTGTTCCTCGCCATCTGCCTGCCCGGGCCGGCCCTGCTCGTCGCCGGCCTGACGATGGACCCGCCACCGTCGCCCAAGGACTTCTGGGGCATGCTCGCCGGTGACGTGTTCATGACGATTGTCTGCGTCGGCTTCGGTGTCTTCGGCTTGCGGGTGGTCGCCCGGTCGCGACGCGACGCGCGTCAACTGTCCGCCGCGGGCGTCGCCGCGACGGCGGAGGTTCTCACCGTGGCGGACCGCGTGGACGGAGAAGACCCCGGGCTGACGCTCCGCCTGCGCATCAGCGGGCCCGGGTTCGCCCCGTTCGAGGCGGACGTGAACCACCCCGTCGACCCAGCCCTCGTGCCTGGCGCGACGCTGCCCGCCACCGTCGACCCCGCTGACCGTCTCTTCTCGATCCCCTGACGGCCTGGGGCAGCGTCGTCCGGGCTTTTCCCGCCCGATGTCACGGCTCGCCGGAGTGCGGTCGAGTGGTCGCCCCGCTGCCGGCGCGGATCACGCCGGTCGCCCGGTCACGCGGTCACCTTGGCGACGAACGCGGCGAGGTGGGCCACGGTCCGCTGGATCTTCTCCTCCAAAGTGATCGACTCCTGGAGGCGTGCGCCGGGCCCCGCGTCCTTCCTGCCGCGCACGTACAGGGAACAGGCGAGGTCGCTGCATATGTACGTGCCCACGGTGTTGCCCTGCTGTCCGGGCTTGCCCGCCCGGCGCGCGACCATGAGAGAGACGCCGCCGGCCGGGGTGGTGAGGCAGATCGAGCACATGCCGCGCGGTCGCTGCGCGGCGGTGGGGCTGGGGCAGCGCAGTGCGAGGGCCGTCGGGCGGCCGTCGAGGGCGGTGGCGAGGTAGGCGCGGTCCGGGGCCTGCGGGTCCCGCCAGCCGAGGTAGTCCAGGTCACTCCAGGGGCGTTCGGCCAGGTCACGCGGCACGGAGAGGCGCTTCGACTCGCCCTTGGTGCAGTTGACGAACGCGGCGCGGATCTGTTGTTCGGTCAGTGGCTCCATGGCCGGCACGCTAGGCTGCCTAAAATCTTTAGGCAAACGCTTAATGAGTTTAAGCAACGAGGAGGACCATGGTCCGCGCCGGACTCACGGCAGAACGCCTGACCCTGGCCGGGGCCGAGCTGGCCGACGAGGTCGGCTTCGAGCAGGTGACCGTCTCGGCGGTCGCCAGGCGGTTCGGCGTCACGGTCGCCAGCCTCTACTCGCACCTGCGAAACTCCCAGGACCTCCGGACCCGGATCGCCCTGCTCGCCCTCGACGAGCTCGCCACCCGCGCCGCCGACGCCCTGGCCGGGCGGTCCGGCAGGGACGCGCTGACCGCCCTGGCGAACGTCTACCGCGACTACGCCCGGGAGCACCCGGGCCGCTACGCCGCCGCCCAGCTCCGGCTCGACCCGGCCACGGCCGCCGCCAGCGCCGGCGTCCGGCACGCGCGGATGATCCGGTCGATCCTGCGCGGGTACGACCTGACCGAGCCCGACCAGACGCACGCCGTGCGCCTGCTGGGCAGCGTCTTCCACGGCTACGTCAGCCTGGAGCTGGCAGGCGGGTTCGACCACAGCGCCCCCGACACGCAGGAGACCTGGACCCGCATCCTGGACGCCCTCGACGCCCTCCTACACACCTGGCCCTCACCCGGCCCCCGCCCCGCCCCACCGCCCCCGCCCACACCCCGGTGATCAAGAGGTTTGCGTCACCGCCGAGATCACCTTTGACACTTTCCTCTTGATCACCAACGCGGGGCGGGGCGGGGCGACGCGGGCGGGGCGGGGCAGGGGCTGGTGGGTCAGGGTGGGGTGGGGCGGGCGGCCAGGACCAGGAGGAGTTCCGTGCGGGCGGTCGGGTCGGCCAGGTCGTCGCCGTACAGCTCGCGCAGGCGTCGGATGCGGTAGCTGACGGTCTGCGGGTGCACGTACAGCTCCGTGGCCACCTCGGCGCGCGAACCCCAGTGCCGCAGCCAGCTGTGCAGGGTGGCCAGCAGGCTCTCCCGCTGCGCCGGGCGCAGGTGCGCCAGGGGCGCCAGCCGGCGGGCGGTGAGCACGGCCAGCGCGCCGGCCTCCCCGCGTAGGGTCAGCGCGATCAGGTGGTCGTCGACGAAGACCGGCCCCGGGTCGGCCCCGGCCGGTCCGGCGGTCAGCTCGGCGAGCCGGAGGGCCGCCGGCACCTGCGCCCAGCCCAGGGTCGGCCCCACCACCGCCCCGCGCCCCGCGAGGGCCTCGGCGAGCTGCGGTCGGGCGGAGCGCGGACCGGCCCGCAGCAGCAGCACGGCGTCGCGTCCGCGTTCGACCACGAGGCCGTCCGCGCCGTAGCGGAACCGGGCGTCGCGGGCCTGCTCCAGCGGAAGCAGCACCGGCACCACCTCGTCGAGGTGCGGCCAGCCGATCCGGGCGGCGGCGGCCCCGACGGCGGCGGGCAGGCCGTCGCCGCGCAGCAGCAGCTCGGCGAGCTGCCGACGCCGCCGGTCGCCCTCCCCGGCCTGCTCGCGCAGTTGCAGGGCGTAGCCGTCGGTGCTCGCGGCGGCCAACTCGTCGACGTACGCGGTGATCGCGTCGGACAGGTCGATCAGCTCCGCGGTGTCGACGGGGCGCAGCCGGGCCAACGACTCCGACGCGGTGCGCAGCATCAGCCGCGCCGCCGTCCGTTGCGCCGCCAGCAGCGCCTCCGGCCCCCGGTCCTCGCGCGCCTCGCCCGCGCCGAGCGCGACGAACACGTCCCGCACGCGCGGCGGCAGGGCGGGCTCGGCGGTGCCGACGAGGTCGACGAAGCGCTCGAAGGCGACCTGCACGGCGGTGCGCACGTCCCGGGCGAACTTGGCGTCGGAGATGGCGGCGAAGGCCGGGGTGGCCTCGGTGACCGCCGCGGCGACCGCCCCGACGGTGGCGGGCAGGTGGGGTCGCATCGCGGCGGACAGGTCGGCGGGGAGCCGCTGCCAGGGCGTGGCGGGGGCGGTCATCCCGCGATTTTGTCACGCGGTGACAATCGAGGGCCCGATTCTCGCGTCCGGCGGGACGGTGCTCCGCGTCGGCCGCCCGGCGACGATGGACCGCGACGGGCACCCCCGCCGTTCCGCCGTGGCCCGACCGAGGAGAGCGCCGTGGAGCACCGCACGTCCCGCCAGCACGTCGTCGACATGTGCCGCACCATGCTCGCCCGCGGCTACCTCAAGGCCACGGAGGGCAACGTGTCGGTCCGCGTCCCCGGCCACGAGCTGTACGCGGTCACCCCCAGCAACTACGACTACGACCGGATGCGCGTCGAGGACGTCTGCATCGTCGACTTCGCCGGCAAGCACGTGCCCGACGGCTCCGGCACGGGCCTCGCGCCGTCGATCGAGTGCGGGATGCACGCCAACATCTACCGGCAGCGGCCGGACGTCAACGCGATCGTGCACACCCACCAGCCGTACGCCTCGGCGCTGGCCTTCCTGCGCCGGCCGATCCCGGCGCTGACCGACGAGCAGGTGCGCTTCCTCGGCAAGCGGGTCGCCATCGTCGACTACGCCCCGTCGGGCACCGGGTTCCTGGCGCGCAACGTGCAGAAGAAGGTCGCCGGCGGCGACAACGCGTTCATCATCGCCAACCACGGGATCGTGGCCCTCGGCACCGACCCGGACCGGGCGGTGTTCAACATGGCGCTGCTGGAGAAGGTGTCGATCGCCTACCTGCTGGCGCTGACCACCGAGACCGGGAAGGTCTACACGATCCCGACGGCCATCCGCGAGGTCGCCTTCGGCAAGCTGCGCGCCGACGAGAAGCGGATCGCCGCGCAGATCACCGAGGCGGTGCCGCCGCTGCGGGTGCCCGCCGACGAGGAGCCGCCCAGCGCCGACGCGACGGCCGCCGCGCTCGCCGCGCCCACCGAGGGAAAGCTCACCGCGCCCACCGAGGGGAAGACGGAAGGCGGCGAGGCGGCCCGGCTCGGGTACGCGATCAGCGAGTATCCCGACGTCGACGACGTGCTGCGCCGGCTGAAGGCGCTGATCGCCCAGCCGATCCGCGGGCTGCGCCACGACGCGCTGCTCGACGTGCTCAACTACTACGACACCAAGTGCCGGGCCAGCAGGGAGATCACCGACCGGGCGAAGCGGCGCATCCCCGGCGGCGTCCAGCACAACCTGGCGTTCAACTACCCGTTCCCCCTCGCCATCGAGCGGGCCGAGGGCGCGCACCTGGTCGACCGCGACGGCAACACCTACATCGACTTCTTGCAGGCCGGCGGCCCGACGATCCTGGGCAGCAACTACGGGCCGGTCAACGAGCGGGTCGCGGAGGTGGTGCGGGCGTCCGGGCCGGTCACCGGCCTGTTCCACGAGTACGAGCTGAAGCTCGCCGAGATCATCCACCGGTACCTGCCGCACGTGGAGATGTACCGGGCGCTCGGCTCGGGCACCGAGGCGGTGATGGCCGCCGTGCGCGGGGCGCGGGCATTCACCGGCAAGAAGATGGTGATCAAGGTCGGCGGCGCGTACCACGGCTGGTCCGACACGATGGTCTACGGCCTGCGGGTGCCCGGCACCTACCGGATGAACGCCAAGGGAATCCCGTTCGGCGCGACCAGCCGCACCCGGGAGGCGTTCCCGCACGACCTGGGGCAGCTGCGGCGCAAGCTGATCGAGAACCGGCTGCGGGGCGGCACGGCCGCCGTCGTGGTCGAGCCCGTCGGCCCGGAGTCCGGCACCCGGCCGGTGCCGCGCGACTTCAACGCCAAGGTACGCCAGCTCTGCGACGAGTTCGGCGCGCTGCTGATCTTCGACGAGGTGGTCACCGGGTTCCGCCTCGGCCTGGGCGGCGCGGCCGGCTACTTCGGCGTCACCCCCGACCTGACGGTGCTGGGCAAGGCGGTCTCCGGCGGGTACCCGATGGCCGGCGGCGTCGGCGGTCGCGCCGACGTGATGGCGGTCTTCGGCTCCGGCCTGGACGGCAAGAGCGGCGCGCACATCCAGGTCGGCGGGACCCTGTCGGCGAACCCGCTGTCCTGCGCGGCCGGCTACTTCGCCATCGAGGAGATGGCCCGCACGAACGCGCCGGTGATCGCCGGGCGGGCCGGCGACCGGCTCACCCGGGGACTGCAGCGGCTCATCGACCGCTACGGCCTGCCGTACGTCGCCTACAACCAGGGCTCGATCGTGCACCTGGAGTGCAGCGGCGTCATGCTGCTGGACATGCGCCACCCGGTGAAGCTGCTCAAGGAGAACAAGGCCCGCAAGCGGCTGATGGAGCAGATGGGCGCGGCGTACGCTGCGCACGGCATCATCACCCTGGCCGGCTCGCGGATGTACACCTCGATGGCCGACACCGACGAGGTCATCGACGACGCGCTCGCGCGGTTCGACCAGGTGTTCGCGCTGGTCGAAGGAGTCTGAGCCGGTGGCAGGCACGGCACCGCAGGTGCTCGCGATCGACCTGGGCACCTCGGGGATGAAGGCGGCCCTGGTCGCCGCCGACGGCACCGTCACCGGCTGGGCCGAGCGGGCCGTGCCGCTGCGGGTGCTGCCCGGCGGCGGCGCCGAGCAGGATCCGCGCGCCTGGTGGGACGCGCTCGGGCAGGTCGCCGCCGACCTGGGCCGGGCCCACCCCGACCACCTGCGCGCGGTCACCGTGGTGTGCGCCTCCACCCAGGGCGAGGGGACCATCGCCGTCGACGCGGCCGGGGAGCCGCTGACGGCGTGCATCAGCTGGCTGGACATGCGGGGCGCGGCGAACCTGCGCCGCCAGTTCGGCGGCTTCCCCGCGTACCACGGGATGTCGGTGCGTCGGATCGCGCGCTGGCTGCGGCTCACCGGCGGCATGCCGTCGCCGACCGGCAAGGACCCGGCGGCGCACATGCTGCTGGTCCGCGACGAGATGCCGCAGGTGTACGCGCGCACCGCGTCGTTCCTCAACGTGCTCGACTGGATCAACCTGAAGCTGACCGGGCGGACGGTGGCCACCGTCGACTCGATCCTCACCTCGTGGGTGACCGACAACCGGCGGCCGGGCGACGTCCGCTACTCCCCCGCCCTGGTCGCCGACTGCGGCATCGACCGGGACAAGCTGCCGCCGATCGTCGCCTGCACCGACGTGATCGGCACGCTGTCGCCGGCCGCCGCCGCGCACCTGGGCCTGCCGGAGTCGGTGCGGGTGGTCGCCGGCGCCATCGACAACACGGCCGCCGCGATCGGGGCGGGCACGACCGGCGACAACGAGCCGCACCTGTATCTCGGCACCTCGTCGTGGGTCGCCGCGCACGTGCCGGCGAAGAAGACCGACGTGGTCGCCGGGATCGCCTCCGTGCCGTGCGCCATCCCCGACCGCTACCTGATGACCGCGTTGCAGGCCACCGCCGGGGCGAACCTGACGTGGCTGCGCGACAAGGTCGTCGAGTACGACGACCCGCTGCTGAGCGCCGGGCACGTCAGCCGGGACGAGGGCACGATCTTCGACGCGTTCGACCGGATCATCCCGACGGTGCCGCCGGGCGCGAACGGCGTCATCTACACCCCGTGGCTCTACGGCGAACGCGCGCCGGTCGACGACCCGCACCTGCGCGCGGCGTTCCTCAACATCTCGCTGGACACCAACCGCTCCGACCTGCTGCGGGCGGTCTTCGAGGGCGTCGCGTTCAACACCCGCTGGCTGTTCCGGGCGGTCGACCGGTTCCTCGGCGCGCCGGTCACCTCGCTGGCGATCACCGGCGGGGGCGCGCTGTCGGACTCGTGGTGCCAGATCTTCGCCGACGTGCTCGGCGTCGAGATCCGGCGCGACGCGAATCCCCTGGCGGTCAACGCCCGGGGGGCGGGCTGGATCGGCGCGGTCGGCACCGGGATGGTCGACTTCGCCGACCTGCCCGGCCTGATGCGCAGCGACCGGACGTTCACGCCGACGCCCGCGCACCGGGCCACGTACGACGAGATCTTCGCCGTCTACCGTCAGCTGCACCAGCGGCTGGCCCCGGTCTACCGGCGGCTGCGCCGGTAGACCGCCCGCGCCTGGCGGGCGCGGGCGGCCCGGCCCGTCGGTCAGCCGATGTCGGCCAGCCTCGGCAGCACCTCGTCGGCGACCCGCCGGGTGAACTCCACCGGGTGCCGGTCCGGCATGACCTGCACCTCGGTCACCCCGAGCGCGGCGTACGCGGCCACGTCGGCGACGAACGCGTCGACGTCGGCCAGCGGCGGCCGCATCATGATCGCCGTCTTCTCGATGGCGTCGTAGTCGCGGCCCTCGGCGGCGCAGTGGCCGCGCAGCACGTCCAGCTTGTGGGCCACGTCGTCGGGGCTGGAGCCGAACAGGTTGCACGCGTCGGCGTACCGGGCGACCAGCAGCAGCGTCTTGCGTTCACCGCCGCCGCCGATCATGATCGGCGGGTGCGGGCGGCGCAGCGGCTGCGGTGAGTTCAGCGTCTCGGCCAGCCGGTAGTGCCGGCCCTCGAAGGGCCCGTCGTCGTCGCCGAACATCTGCCGGCAGATGCGCAGCGTCTCCTCCAGCCGCTCGAACCGCTCGGCCACCGGCACGACCGGCACGCCGAGCCCGCGCTGTTCCCGCTCGTACCAGGACGCGCCGATGCCGAGGCGGGCCCGGCCGCCGGAGAGCACGTCCAGCGTCGTGACGATCTTGGCGAGCAGCCCCGGGTGGCGGTACATGACGCCGGTGACCAGCACACCCAGCGTCATCCGCCGGGTCAGCGCGGCGACGTAGCCGAGGGTCGTGTACGCCTCCAGCATCGGCTCCTCGGCCGGGGCTTGGGCCTCCATCTGGAAGTAGTGGTCCATCACCGTGAAGGACGCGAACCCCGCCTGCTCGGCGAGGGTCGCGGTCTCGGCCAGGGTCGGCGCGATCGCCGCCGGGTCGGCCGGGGTCGAGAACGTCCAGTAGTGCAGCCCGAGTTTCATCTCCACACCTCCGGGTCGAGCCTAGTGGCGTCCGGGCCGTCGCACTGGGTGGGAACGATTCGACGGTTCTGGGCCGGTATCCGGTAGTCTCCCGTTACCAGGCCGAGAGGCGCTGCGACGGGCCCGGCCCGCCACGCTCGACCTGGGAGCATGTGGACCAAGGGCGCCTCCGAGACTTCGGGGGTGGTCGGTGTGGTTTCGTCCGTCGACGGTTCAGGTGCGGTTGCGGCGCTGCGGCGGCTGCTGGCCGAGCGCATCGTGGTGCTCGACGGCGCCTGGGGCACGATGCTGCAGGGCGCGAAGCTTTCCCCCGCCGACTACCGGGGCGACCTGATCGGCGACGACCATCCCCGCGACGTCACCGGCGACCCCGACCTGCTCAACCTGACCCGCCCCGACCTGATCCTGGACGTGCACCGGCAATACCTGGCGGCCGGGGCCGACATCACCACCACCAACACGTTCACGGCCACGAGCATCGGGCAGGCCGACTACGGCCTGGAGGCGCTGGCGCGCGAGATGAACGTGCGCGGCGCGCAGCTCGCCCGGCAGGCCGCGGACGAGGCGGGCGGGCGGTTCGTCGCCGGCTCCGTCGGCCCGCTCAACGTCACCCTGTCGCTGTCGCCACGGGTGGAGGACCCCGCGTACCGGGCGGTCACGTTCGACGACGTCAAGGCCGCGTACGCGGAGCAGATGGCGGCGCTGGCCGAGGGCGGGGTCGACCTGCTGCTGGTGGAGACGATCTTCGACACGCTCAACGCGAAGGCGGCGATCGCCGCGGCCCGCGAGGCGGCCCCCCACCTGCCGCTGTGGATCTCCGTCACGGTGGTGGACCTGAGCGGCCGCACCCTGTCGGGGCAAACGGTGGAGGCGTTCTGGCGCTCCATCGCGCACGCCGAGCCGCTGGTCGTCGGCGTCAACTGCGCGCTCGGCGCGGCGGAGATGCGCCCGCACGTGGCGGAGCTGTCCCGGCTGGCCGGCACCTACGTCGCCGCGCACCCCAACGCCGGGCTGCCCAACGCGTTCGGCGGCTACGACCAGACGCCGGAGGAGATCGGCGCGCTGCTCGGCGGCTTCGCCGGCGACGGCCTGGTCAACATCGTCGGCGGCTGCTGCGGGACGACCCCGCCGCACATCGCCGGGATCGCGGCGGCGGTGCGGGGCATG
This sequence comes from Micromonospora sp. DH13, assembly GCF_020873825.1. Lineage (NCBI taxonomy): Bacteria > Bacillati > Actinomycetota > Actinomycetes > Micromonosporales > Micromonosporaceae > Micromonospora > Micromonospora sp. DH13. The sequence continues at coordinate 14,432 of NZ_JAHWGR010000001.1, read as the reverse complement.
CCGCCACGGCCGGTCGCCCGGGAGACCCCGGCGACCCGGTTCAGCGGTCTGGAGCCGTTCACCATCGGGCCGGACACCGGGTTCGTGATGATCGGCGAGCGCACCAACGTGACCGGCTCGGCGCGGTTCCGCCGGCTCATCGAGGCCGACGACCACCAGGGCGCGGTCGACGTGGCCGTCGAGCAGGTGCGCGGCGGCGCGAACCTGCTGGACGTCAACATGGACGCCGACCTGCTCGACAGCGAGCGGGCGATGACCACGTTCCTCAACCTGATCGCCACCGAGCCCGAGGTGGCCCGGATCCCCATCATGATCGACAGCTCCCGGTGGAGCGTGCTCGAAGCCGGCCTGAAGTGCGTGCAGGGCAAGGGCGTGGTCAACTCGATCAGCCTGAAGGAGGGCGAGGAGCCGTTCCTCGCCCAGGCCCGGACGATCCGCGACTACGGCGCGGGCGTCGTGGTGATGGCCTTCGACGAGCAGGGCCAGGCCGACACCACCGAGCGCAAGGTCCAGATCTGCGGGCGGGCGTACGACCTGCTGGTGGGCAAGGCCGGCTTCGCCCCCGAGGACATCATCTTCGACCCGAACGTGCTGGCCGTGGCAACCGGCATCGCCGAGCACAACGGCTACGCGAAGGCGTTCATCGACGCCCTGCCGCTGATCAAGGCCCGCTGCCCCGGCGCGCGCACCAGCGGCGGCATCTCGAACCTGTCGTTCGCGTTCCGGGGCAACGACGTGGTGCGCGAGGCGATGCACTCGGCGTTCCTGTTCCACGCCGTGCGGGCCGGGCTGGACATGGGCATCGTCAACGCCGGCCAGCTCAGCGTCTACGAGAACATCCCGGCGGACCTCCTCGAACTCGTCGAGGACGTCATCTTCGACCGCCGGCCCGACGCCACCGACCGGCTGGTCACCTTCGCGTCCACGGTCACCGGGTCGGGCACCAAGCGGGAGGTCGACCTGTCCTGGCGGGCCGCGCCCGTCGCCGAGCGGCTCACGCACGCGCTGGTGCACGGCATCGTCGACCACGTCGAGGCCGACACCGAGGAGGCCCGGCTGCTGTTCGACCGGCCCCTCGACGTCATCGAGGGCCCGCTGATGGACGGCATGAAGGTCGTCGGCGACCTGTTCGGCGCGGGCAAGATGTTCCTGCCGCAGGTGGTCAAGAGCGCCCGGGTGATGAAGCGGTCGGTGGCCTACCTCGAGCCGTACATGACCAAGGAGCGGGCCGCCGGGCACGGCCAGGGCAAGGTCGTCCTCGCCACCGTCAAGGGCGACGTGCACGACATCGGCAAGAACATCGTCGGCGTCGTCCTCGGCTGCAACAACTACGAGGTCGTCGACCTGGGCGTGATGGTGCCGGCCGCGCGGATCCTGGACACCGCCGTGGCCGAGGGCGCCGACGCGATCGGCCTGTCGGGGCTGATCACGCCGTCGCTGGACGAGATGGTCGCCGTCGCGGGCGAGATGCAGCGCCGGGGGCTGCGGGTGCCGCTGCTCATCGGCGGCGCGACCACGTCCCGGCAGCACACGGCGGTGCGCATCGCCCCCGCGTACGAGGGGCCGACGGTCCACGTGCTCGACGCGTCCCGGGTCGTCGGCGTGGTCTCCGACCTGCTCGACGCCGACCGGGCGCAGACCCTCGACACGGCCAACCGGGCCGAGCAGGAGCGGCTGCGCGAGCAGCACGCCAACCGGCACGCCCAGCCGCTGCTCACCCTCGCCGAGGCTCGCGCCAACCGCGAGCGGGTCGACTTCGCCGACCTGCCGGTGCCCGCGTTCACCGGCGTACGCGTCGTCGAGCCGTCCCTCACCGAGCTGCGCGAGATGATCGACTGGCAGTTCCTGTTCCTGGCCTGGGAGCTGAAGGGCAAGTTCCCGGCGATCCTCGACCAGCCCGTCGCCCGCGAGCTGTACGACGACGCCAACACCCTGCTGGACGCGATCATCGCCGACGGGTCGCTGCGCGCCCGGGGCGCGTACGGCTTCTGGACGGCGCACGCCGAGGGCGACGACATCGTCCTCGACGACGCCGGGGTGCGCCTGCCGATGCTGCGGCAGCAGACCGCCAAGCCCGCCGGCCGGGCCAACCGGTGCCTCGCCGACTACGTCGCGCCGGCCGGCGACCACCTGGGCGGCTTCGCGGTGGCGGTGCACGGCGCGGAGGAGCTGGCCGCCCGCTACGAGGCCGAGCACGACGACTACCGCGCCATCATGGTCAAGGCGCTGGCCGACCGGCTCGCCGAGGCGTTCGCCGAGCACCTGCACCTGCGGGCCCGCCGCGACTGGTTCGAGCCCGACGCCGCCCCGGCGCTGGCGGACCTGCACGCCGAGCGGTTCCGGGGCATCCGGCCCGCGCTGGGCTACCCGGCCAGCCCGGACCACAGCGAGAAGCGGGACCTGTTCGACCTGCTCGGCGCGCAGACGCTGGGCATCGACCTGACGGAGTCGTACGCGATGACGCCTGCGGCCGCCGTCAGCGGGCTGATCTTCGCGCACCCCGACTCGCGGTACTTCACGGTCGGACGGATCGGCCGCGACCAGGCCGAGGACTACGCGGCGCGGCGTCGCGTCGCCCTCGCCGAGGTCGAGCGCTGGCTGCGCCCGAACCTCGCCTACGAGCCGTGACCGGCGCGGCCGGGCCCGCGCGGCGGCGGGCCCGGCCGGCGCGGGGTCAGCCGCCGTTGACCGGGCGGAACGGCGGGACGTGGTGCCGGGCGCGGGCGGTGCGGTTGGTGGTGGTGCAGATCGCGTCGAACATGGTCCGGCCGAGGACCGCGTGCGCCCGCACCGCCGGGTGGGTCGACCCGTAGTTGTCCAGGTCGCCGAGGGAGTCGGCGAACAGCGCGTACGTCAGGGTGGGCGCGCCCGCCGGGTCGAACATGATGCCGGCCTCGTGCCGGGCCGCGCCCAGGTCGTCGTAGTCGGCGCCGTACTTGGTGGCGACCCGGCTGCGCTCGGCCGAGGACATGGTGTGCCGGATGCCGTCGTGGTAGCCGTTGATCCAGCGGAGGATGCCGAGCAGGAAGTCGGCGGACCGGGGGCTCACGATGGTCTTGTTGGCCAGCCGCCACAGCAGGTCGTGGGTCTCGCGGGGCGTGGTGACGCCGAGGTAGAACCGGTTCGGGTTGGCGACGGGCTCGACACGGGTGTGGGTGAATCCCTTCGCGGCGAGGATGTCGTTGATCTCCAGCGCCGGCACCACCCGGCCGCACATCCGCACCGCCGTGTTGTCGGAGACGAGCAGCATCGCGGTGAGGAAGTTGGCGACGGTGACCTGGTCGCCCCAGACGGTCTGCAGGAAGTAGATGCCGCTGCCGCCGAGGATGATGTCGGCGGTCAGGTCGAGCCGCTGGTCCAGCTGCAGCTGCCCGCGATCGATCTTGTCCATCACCGCGACGGCGACGGCGAGCTTCTGCACGCTGTAGCCGTGCGTGACGCGGTCGGCGTCGTCGGCCACGACCGTGGCGAGCGCGCCGGAGCCGTCGACCATCGCGATGTGTGAGTGCCACACGCCACCGGCCGCGGCCTTCTGCTGCAGATAGGTCTGGCGGATCACCTCGGCTCTGCTGCGGGTGCGGATCCCCGGAGCCGGGACGGCCGGTGCCCGGCCCTCGGCGGCGGCGGGTCGGCCGGTGGCGGCGAGCGCGGCGGCGGCCGCGCCCAGCCCGATCGCGGCCCGACGGGTGACGTTGCTGGTCATGTGAACCTCCCCAGTGGTCGGCCACGATGGTCTCAGACGTGTCGATCGGACGGCGTCCCGGCAGGTCGGGACTGCGCCGAGAGATCCCGGTCCGAAGTGGTCAGAGCTGTTACGAGAACGTGACCCCGGCATTTCCCGAAACATGTTGACCAAGACGGATGTGAGCGCTAACACTGACCGGGGCGTGGACGCGCTCCGCACTTTCGGCACGAGGTCCTGGGAGGGAAGCCTGTGTCCAGAAGATTCTTGATGGCACTCGGCAGCGCCGTGCTGGCGCTCAGCATCGCTGCGTGCAGCGGCGAGGGGGCCGGCGGAGGCGGCGACACCGCCGACAAGAAGCCCACCGACCTGACCATCGGCGTCTCGATGCCGACGCAGACCTCGGAGCGGTGGATCGCCGACGGCAACTCGGTGAAGGAGAAGCTGCAGGCCAAGGGCTACAAGGTCGACCTGCAGTACGCCGGGGACGACATCCCCACCCAGTCGCAGCAGATCGACCAGATGATCACGCAGGGCGCGGACGTCCTGATCATCGCGGCGATCGACGGCACGGCCCTCACCGGCCAGCTCCAGGCCGCCGCCCAGGCCAAGATCCCGGTCATCTCCTACGACCGGCTCATCCTCGGCAGCCCCAACGTCGACTTCTACGTCAGCTTCGACAACTACAAGGTCGGCGTCGCCCAGGCCACCGCGCTGCTCGTCGGCCTCGGCCTGCAGAACAAGGACGGCTCCAAGGGCACGGCGACCGGCCCGTTCACCATCGAGCTGTTCGCCGGCTCGCTCGACGACAACAACACGCAGTACTTCTTCGGCGGGGCGATGGACACCCTCAAGCCGTTCTTCGACAACGGCGCGCTGAAGGTGAAGTCCGGCCAGACGAAGATCGAGCAGGCCGCCACCCTGCGCTGGCAGCAGGGGGTCGCCCAGACGCGGATGGAGGACCTGCTGACGTCGAGCTACAACGACGGGTCCAAGGTGGACGGCGTGCTGTCGCCGTACGACGGGATCTCCCGGGGCATCATCACCGCCCTGCAGAACGCCGGCTACGGCAAGGGCAACAAGAAGCTGCCGGTGGTGACCGGCCAGGACGCCGAGATCGCCTCGATCAAGCTCATCAACGACGGCGTGCAGAGCTCCACCGTCTTCAAGGACACCCGGCTGCTGGCCGAGCAGGCCGTCATCGCCGCCGAGGCGTTCCTGCAGGAGAAGCAGCCGCAGGCCAACGACACCACCACCTACAACAACAAGGTCAAGGTCGTCCCGGCGTACCTGCTGCCGATCCAGACCGTCTTCAAGGACGACATCAAGTCCGTCCTCGTCGACTCCGGCTACTGGACGGCCGAGGAGGTCGCGGCCGGGCAGGCCAAGAAGTAGCCCGGTCTCCGTCGGGCCCGGGCGGTCGCCCGGGCCCGACGGACGCCGGCCCGGCCGGCGACGCCACCCGACGACCCGAACAGCGGGAGGATGCCCGTGAGCGACACCATCCTCGAGATGCGCACCATCACCAAGACGTTCCCCGGGGTGGCGGCGCTCCAGGACGTCTCGATCACCGTGCGGCGCGGCGAGATCCACGCCATCTGCGGCGAGAACGGCGCCGGCAAGTCCACCCTGATGAAGGTGCTGTCGGGGGTGTACCCGTCGGGCAGCTACGACGGCGAGATCGTCTTCGACGGCCGCCCCGTGCACTTCCGCGGCATCCGCGACAGCGAGGCCCACGGCATCGTCATCATCCACCAGGAGCTCGCCCTGGTGCCGCACCTGTCGATCGCCGAGAACATCTTCCTCGGCAACGAGCGGCGCGGGCGCAGCGGCCTCATCGACTGGAATCGCGCCAACGCCGACGCGACGGCCCTGCTGGAATCCGTCGGCCTGCGCGAGAACGCCGTGACGCCGATCGCGGCGCTCGGCGTCGGCAAGCAGCAGCTCGTCGAGATCGCCAAGGCGCTGTCGAAGAAGGTGAAGCTGCTCATCCTGGACGAGCCGACCGCCGCCCTCAACGACGTCGACTCGGCCCACCTGCTCGACCTGCTGCGGCGGCTGCGCGACCAGGGCATCACCTGCATCATGATCTCGCACAAGCTGGGCGAGATCACCGCGATCGCCGACTCGATCACCGTCCTGCGCGACGGGCGCACGGTCGAGCGGCTCGACGTGCGCTCCGGCGAGGTGACCCAGGACCGGATCATCCGCGGCATGGTCGGGCGCGACCTGCACAGCTTCTACCCCGACCGGGTGTCGTCCCCCGGCGAGGAGGTGCTGCGGGTGGAGAACTGGACGGTGCGCCACCCCATCCAGGACCGCACGGTGGTCGACGACGTCGGCTTCACCGTCCGCGCCGGCGAGGTCGTCGGCATCGCCGGGCTCATGGGGGCCGGGCGCACCGAGCTGGCCATGAGCATCTTCGGCCGGTCGTACGGGCGCGACATCAGCGGCCGGCTCTTCCTGCGCGGCCGCCCGATCCGGGCGCGCACGGTCGCCGAGGCGATCGGCAACGGCATCGCGTACGCCACGGAGGACCGCAAGCGGTACGGCCTCAACCTCATCGACGACATCCGCCACAACGTCTCGGCGGCGGCGCTGCGCAAGCTCGCCCGCCTCGGCTGGGTGCACGACAACGAGGAGATCCGGGTCGCCGAGGCCAGCCGCCGCGACATGAACATCAAGGCGCCCAGCGTCATGGCGACGGTCGGCAAGCTCTCCGGCGGCAACCAGCAGAAGGTCGTCCTGTCGAAGTGGCTGTTCACCGACCCGGACGTGCTGATCCTCGACGAGCCGACGCGCGGCATCGACGTCGGGGCGAAGTTCGAGATCTACACGATCGTCAACCGGCTCGTGGCGCAGGGCAAGGCGGTCGTGCTCATCTCCTCCGAGCTGCCGGAGCTGCTCGGGATGTGCGACCGCATCTACACGCTCGCGGCGGGCCGGCTCACCGGCGAACTGCCGGCGGGCGAGGCCACCCAGGAGAAGCTCATGCAGCTCATGGCGAAGGACAAGGAACCGGCCTGATGACCGACATCAAATCCTCCTCCCCCGGGCAGCGCCCGCCGGCCGACGGGGCCGCCCCCGCCCTCGCCCTGCACACCGGCATCAGCGACCCGCGTACGCTGATCATGCGCAACCTGCGCCAGAGCGGCATCTTCGTCGCCCTCGTGATCATCGTGGCGCTCTTCGCGGTGCTGACCGACGGCGTCTCGCTGAGCCCGGGCAACATCACCAACATCGTCCTGCAGTACTCCTACATCCTGGTGCTCGCCATCGGCATGGTCATCGTGATCATCGGCGGGCACATCGACCTGTCGGTCGGCTCGGTGGTCGCGCTCACCGGCGCGGTCTCCGCGGTGCTCGTCATCCAGCAGGGCTACCCGTGGTGGCTCGGCGTGCTGGCCGCGTTGGCCGTCGGCCTCGCCGTCGGCGCCTGGCACGGCTTCTGGGTCGCCTACGCCGGCATTCCCGCCTTCATCGTGACCCTCGCCGGCATGCTGCTGTTCCGCGGCCTCACCCTGCGGGTGCTGGACAACATCTCGCTGTCGCCGTTCCCGGGCGAATACCAGCAGATCGCGGCGGGCTTCCTCAACGGGCTGCTCGGCGGGCAGGGCTTCGACGCGTTCACCCTGCTCATCGGCGCGGTGGCGGTCGCCGGGTATGCGGTCGGCGGCTTCCGCACGCGGGTGGCGCGTATCCGCTACCAGCAGCCGGTCGAGTCGTTCCCGCTGTTCGTCGCCCGGGTCGTGCTGGTGGGCGCGGTCGTCATGTACTTCGCCTGGCAGCTGGCGAACGCCCGGGGCCTGCCGATCGTGCTGATCGTCCTCGCGGTGCTCGTCCTCGCGTACGGGCTGCTGACCCGGCGCACCGTGTTCGGCCGCCAGGTCTACGCGATCGGCGGCAACCTTCCCGCCGCCATGCTCTCCGGGGTGAAGGTGAAGACCGTCAACTTCTGGGTCTTCGTCAACATGGGCTTCCTGTCGGCCGTGGCGGGGATCATCTACTCGTCGCGGTCCAACGGGGCGCAGCCCGCCGCCGGCAACATGTTCGAGCTGGACGCGATCGCCGCGGCGTTCATCGGCGGCGCGGCGGTCACCGGCGGGGTCGGCACGGTCGTCGGCGCGATGGTCGGCGGCCTCATCATGGCCGTGATGAGCAACGGCATGCAGCTCATGGGCGTCGACCAGTCGATGCAGTCGGTGGTGAAGGGCCTGGTGCTGCTCGTCGCCGTCGCGTTCGACGTCTACAACAAGCGCCGCGCCGGGTCGGCCCGCTGACGCGTGCGGGCCCGGGGTCACGTCGGCGGTCGCGGTCAGTGCGCGACGCGACCGCCGACGAGGGTACGGACGACCCGCTCGCGTACGGTCCAGCCGCCGAACGGGTTGTTCCGGGACCGGCTGCGGTGCCGGTCGACGCGGATGGGCCGTGGGACACCCGTCTCGACCACGCACAGGTCGGCGGGCTCCCCCACCCGCACGGGCCGCCCCGCCCGGGGCGCGATCCCGCCGATGCGGGCCGGCACGACGGAGAGCACCTCGGTGAGCCGCGCCCAGTCGACCCGGCCGGTGTCGGGTGCGCGCAGCACCGTGGCGACGATGGACAGGGCCGTCTCCAGCCCGGTCAGCCCGAACGCCGAGTCGGCCCACCCGCGCGTCTTCGTCGCCTGCGGGTGCGGCGCGTGATCGGTGGCGACGACGTCGATGGTGCCGTCGGCGAGCGCGGCGCGCAGGGCCAGCACGTCGGCGGCGGCCCGTAGCGGCGGGTTGACCTTGAGCGCCCCGCCCGCGCGCAGCGCCGCCTCGTCGTCCAGGACGAGGTGGTGCGGTGTCACCTCGCAGGTGACCCGGACGCCCGACCGCTTCGCCTGCCGGATCAGCTCGACCGATCCCGCGGTGGAGAGGTGGCAGACGTGCAGGTGTCCGCCGGTGTCGGCGGCGATCGACAGGTCCCGGTCGACGACGCGTTCCTCGCCGGCCGCCGGCCACGGTGCCGCGCCCGCCCGGGCCGCGACCCGGGCGTTGACGACGCCGGCGCGGGCGGCGAGGGGGTCCTGGGCGTGCTGGGCGAAGACGACGCCGAGCTCCCGGGAGGCTTCCAGCATCGCCCGGACCAGGGCGGGGTCGGCGACGCAGCGGCCGTCGTCGGAGAAGACCCGCACCCCGGCCGCGACGAGCGCAGGCACGTCCACGAGCCGCCGGCCGGCGAGGTCACGTGTCACCGCGGACACCGGATGGACGCGGGTGGTCCCCCGTGGCACGCGCGCCAGCAGGTCGGCGACCCGGGAGACGCGGTCGGTGGGTGGTGCGGTGTTGGCAATGGCGAACACGTCCGAGTACCCGCCCGCCGCCGCGGCGGCCGTACCCGAGCGGAGGTCCTCGGCCTCGGGGTGGCCGGGGTCGCGCAGGTGGGTGTGCAGGTCGACCAGGGCGGGCAGGACGATCCGTTCGACGGCCGGCGGCCCGCCGCCGCTCGGCTCGATCGCGCCGATCACGCCGTCGGCGACGGTGACGTCGACCAGCGGCCCGTCCGGCGTCAGCCGGACGGCCTCAAGCCGGCGCACCGGGGCTCCCCTGCACGGCGAAGACGGGCCCGTCGAAGCAGACGAGGGGGCCCTCCCGCCCCGGGTCTGCCGGGCGGGGCAGCGCGCAGCCGTGGCAGTAGCCGAGGCCGCACGCCATGTGCGCCTCGACGGACACCTGCAGCGGCACCTGCCACCGCCTGGCGAGGGTCATGGCGAGTGCGGTCAGCCGGTGGGAGCCGCACACCACGACCAGCCCGGGTGCCCGGTCGGCGAACCGGGCGGCCAGCCTGCGGTCGAGGGCCTCGACGGCGCTGGTGCCGTCGAGGTCGGTCACGGCCAGGGCCTCGGCACCGAGCTCCGCGCAGTCGGACCGGCCGATGACGCGATCGTCGGTGCGGGCGCTCAGGACCACGGTGCTGGGGACGCCGGCGGCGCTGGCGTCCTCGACGAGGGTCATGAACGAACACACCCCGATTCCCCGGCCGATCGCCAGCAACGGGCCGGCGGTGGCGGGAAGGTCGAAGCCACGGCCGAGGGGGCCGGTGACCAGGAGGCTGTCGCCGGGCCGGACCCGGCTGAGCGCCTCGGTGCCCCGTCCCTGGACGTTGTAGACCACCTCGATGTCGCCGCCGGGCCGACGGCGGTGCACGGCCATCGGCCGGGGCAACTGGATCAGCTCCCCGGCCGCCTGCGGCACGCTGAGCATCACGAACTGGCCGGCCTGGGCGGTCGCGGCGACGCGGGGGGCGCGCAGCACCAGCCGGTGGATGGCCGGCGCGAGCGGCGCGTGGCCGACGACGACCGCCGGGTCGCAGGCGGGCATCGGCCGGTCACGGGTGGGCAGCACGTCCAGGACGGCCGCCGGTGGCAGGGTGGTCATGCGGTCGCGTCCAGCCGGTACATGGTCTCCAGGAGCACGGCCGCGCCCGCGGCGACCTGGTCGGCGGTGCTGAACTCCCCGGGCGAGTGGGACAGCCCGCCGCGGCTGGGGACGAAGACGATCCCGGCCGGCATGAGCCGGCTGATCTGCTGGGTGTCGTGGCTCGCGCCGCTGGCCAGCACCTCGGCGGGCAGTCCCAGCGCGGTCGCCGCGGCGTGGGCCACCGCCGCCACCTCGCGGGACAGGCTCACCGGCGGGGTGTCGGCCAGCTCCTCCACCTCGACGTCGACGCCGCGCCGCGCCGCGACGGTGCGGCACCGCTGGCCGACGGCGTGCGCCGCCGCACGTTGCCGGCCGTAGTCGGTCTCGCGGACGTCGACGGTGAACACCACCCGGCCGGGGATGATGGTGATCGCGCCGGGTTCGACGGTGAGGGCGCCCACGGTGATCCGGGTGTTGACGTCGGTGGCTGCCACGGCCAGCCGTTCGCAGTCGAGCACGCACTCGGCGGCGGCGGCGAGCGCGTCGCGGCGGTTGTCCATCGGGGTGCCGCCGGTGTGCGAGGCCACCCCGGTCAGGCAGACGCGCAGCCGGGTCGAGCCGGAGACGGTGTCGACCACCCCGACGGGCACCCGCCGGTGTTCCAGCACGGTGCCCTGTTCGACGTGCAGCTCCACGAAGGCCCGCCAGTCCCGGGGGTCCCACCGCGCCGTCTCGACCCGCTCCGGCGCGAGGCCGCACTCGGTCATGGCGGCGGCCATGGTCGTGCCGGTGCGGTCGGTGAGCTGGCGCAGGTCGGCGGCGCCGGTGAGGCCGGCGACGATGCGACTGCCGTTGCACGCCTGCCCGAACCGGGCGCCCTCCTCGGCGGCGAAGGCGACGAACCGCCACGGGCGGTGCCGGGGGCGGGGTCCGGCGCTCGCGGCGGCGGCCACGGCGAGGGCGGCCACGACCCCGACGGTCCCGTCGTACGCGCCGCCGTGCGGGACGCTGTCGAGGTGGGAGCCGGTGCCGATCGCGCCGGGGCGGGGCTCGGCGTCGGGGGCCAGCTCGCCGATGGTGTTGCCGGCGGCGTCGGTGTACGAGGCGATGCCGAGGTCGGCGAGGAGGGACGCGAAGAGGTCGTGGGCCTGGCGTTCGAGGCGCGTGTACGCCAGGCGGGACACCCCCGGCCCGGGTTCGGACAGGGCGGCGAACCGCCGCAGCGTCTCCTCCAGCCGGGCCGGCTGCAGGGCGGGGACGGTGGCGAGGGTGGACATGGTGCTCCTGGCTGTCGGAGAGGGCTAGTGACCGTCGGGTGCGGGCCCGTGCGGCGGGGCCGGCAGGTGCAGTCGGGGCGGGTCCAGGGTGATGGCGCAGTCGAGCCGGTGTCCCCGCTCGCGCATCATCGCGTCGACCGGTGCCAGGGCCCGGACGCTGGTGAACGCCGTGGCGACCAGGGCGACGGTCGAGCTGGCGGGCAGGTCGGCGGAGGTGAAGAGGAGGCCGCGTTCCTGCACGACGGTGACCCGGCGGGTGCGCATCGCGGCCGCGACGACGTGGGCGAGCACCGCCTCCTCCTCGCCTTCCCAGTGCACGACGGCGGTCACGGCGCGGGCGGAGAGGACGGCGGCGAGCGCGTCGCCGAGTCGGATGGACGCCGACGGGTCGTGGCCGAGGTCGAACCACCGTTCGACGCCGTCGGTTCGGGTCAGCGGCGCGGTGAGCGCGGAGAGGTCGGCGAGTTCGGGCATGGTCTCCTCGTTCCTGGTCGGCGCGCGGCGGCGGCCGGGCGCGGCGGGCTGGGCTGGCTCGCCCCGGGTCAGGCGAGCGTGAGATCGGTACGCAGCAGGGCGGACAGCGTGGTGACGCCCGCCGCGTGGCACCGGGAGCGCAGGCCACGGACGACGTCGACCATGGCGGTGGGGCGGCTGAAGTTGGCGGTGCCGACCTGCACGGCCGACGCGCCGACGGAGAGGTACTCCAGGGCGTGGTCCGCGGTGGCGATCCCGCCGCAGGCGATGACGGGCACGTCGACGGCCTTGGCCGCGAGCCAGACGAGCCGCAGGACGATGGGGCGGATGTGTGGGCCGGTGAGGCCGCCGACGCGGTTGCCGAGCGCAGGCCGCAGGCTGCCGGGTTCGAGGGGAAGCGACGGGACCGAGTTGGCCACGCAGACCGCGTCGGCGCCGGCCTCCTGGGCGGCGCGGGCGCACTCGGCGATGGAGGCCACCATGACGGGCAGCTTCGCGATGACCGGTTTGTCGGTGACCGCCCGGACCCGGGCCACGGTCTCGAAGAGCACGGCGGGATCGGACCCGATGTCCCGGCCGTCGGTGTCGAGGTTGGGACAGGAGACGTTGAGCTCGTATCCGGCTCCGGCTCCGCCGAGCTGCTCCGCGACCTGTTCGTACTCCGCGGGCGCGTGGCCGCCGATGCTGACGATCGTCGGCGCGGGCAGCGCCTGGTAGTCGGCGTACTGGTGGGTGAGGAAGCCGCCCGGGCCTCGGCTGGGGATGCCGACGCTGTTGACGACGCCGGCCGGGATCTCGGTGAGCCGGTGCGCCGGGTTGCCGGCGCGGGCCTGGAGGAAGACCGTCTTGGTGACGGCGGCGGCGAGCTCCCGCATGGGGAGCAGCCGGCCCAGCTCCGGCCCGAAACAGCCCGAGGCGGGCATCACCGGGGAGGCCAGGGCGAGGCCCCGGATACGCATGGACAGGTCGACGCCGGGGTCGGCACCGAGGGGGTCCGTGGGGGCGTCGGACGGACCCGGGTCCCGGGCTGGTGGCTGCACTCCAACTCCCTCGGTCACACAATCGCCGCAGCTTTCCGTCTAGCGGAAAGCTTGCTTCCATAAGTAGGCTACGGAGTATCGGCCGCCCCGTCGGGCGTGTCAAGCCCAGCGCCGGCGGGCCCCTCGGGGCCGCCCACCCGGCCGCCCCACCCACTCACCCCCTTGGAGGACCCGTGCGGGTCGGCCTGTACGGCGGCGCAGCCAGCGGACGCGAAGAGCTGCACCACGCCGTGGCGTCGCTGGTCTCGGCACTCGCCGACTCCGGTTGCGAGTTCGTCTACGGCGGCGGCGCGGACGGCGTCATGGGGCTCGCCGCCCGGACGGCGCTGGCCCACGGCGCCCGGGTGACCGGCATCCTGGCCCCGCCCGGCGAGGGCGACGAGACCCCCCATCCGGGGCTGACCCGGGTGGAGGTCGCCACCTCCCGCCCCGCCCGGCGGGCCCGCATCCTGGGCCTGTCGGACGTCGTCGTCGCCCTGCCCGGCGGCCCCGGCACGCTGGAGGAGATCACCGAGGCGGTCAACCTGCGGCGGCTCGGCCTCACCCGGGCCCGGTGCGCGGTGCTCGACGCACAGGGCTTCTTCGACCCGTTCCTGCGGCAGCTCGACCAGATGGCCGCCCAGGGATTCCTGCGGCAGCCGCGCGCCGACCTCGTCGCCACCGTCGCCACCGCGCGCGACGTCGCCGCCCTGTGCGATGGCGAGGCCGGGCAGGACGGGCGCGGGGGCGGGTGTGCCGGCGCCGGGTCGCCGACCGGCCTCGATGGCAGACCGGGAGCGCCCGGGGCCGCCCGGCCACCCGCCGGCTCCTGACCTCCGGCCGGTGCGCCAGCAGCCGAAACCAGCTTGGAAACCACTCTTCCACAACCGTTGACGGCGCCGATTCAACGCGCGTAGATTACGGGACCTCACGCCGGCCGGAAGGAACGCCCTAGTGATCAACTTGGTGCGGGCGACACCAAAAGCCCTGGTCATCGGCTCGGTCCACCACGACCGTTCGCTGGCCGTCCCCCGACTGCCGAGGCGGGGCGAGACGGTGCTCTCCGGCGGCGCCCGCGACGGGCTCGGCGGCAAGGGAGCCAACCAGGCGGTGGCCATCGCCCGGATGGGCGTGTCCTGCGCACTCCTCGGCGCCGTCGGCGACGACGCCAGCGCGGCGTTCGTCCGGGACCAACTGGTCGCCCACGGTGTCTCGGTCGCGCAGGTCGGCGTCGTCCCCGGCCGGCACACCGGGCGGGCCACCGTCGTGGTCGAGGCGACGGGCGAGAACCTGATCGTCGTCGAGCCCGGGCCGGTGGACCGGATCGACCGGGCCACGGTCGACGCGAACCTCCGCGACCACGCGGCACCGCCGACGGTCGTGGTGGTCCAGGGCGAGGTGCCGCCCCGGGTCCTCGCGTGGGCGGCGGACTCGGCCGGCGCGGCCGGCACGAGGTTCGTGCTGAACCTGGCCCCGGTCGTCCCGGTCGCCCCCGAGACGCTGCGTCACGCCGATCCGCTCGTGGTCAACGAGCACGAGGCCGGCGACCTGCTCGAACTGCTCGACGGCCGCCCGGTTAGCGTGGTCGACGGAG